>NZ_JAVDDX010000001.1:652075-978113 GCF_030848575.1 Haloarcula sp. H-GB4
AAGAAGGAGATGTATATCAACACGAGCCGCGAGATGCTGTCCCGCAGCGAGTAATCGACCCAGACGACGCCGGCGACGATGAGCCCGGCGAACACTGCCTTCGAGAACAGCGCTAGCTGCGATGTCTCGATTGCTTTCTGGGCGAAGCCGGCGGCAGCCGCCGCTGCGTCATCGGAAAGGACATCGGTCGTCGCCAGTGCGAGCGCCCCGAGCATCCCGCCGAAGACATTCGACACCAGAACGACGCCCCAGATGCGAAGCAGCGACGGGAGACTCGCCAGCCGCTCGAGGACGAGCGCGACAGGCGGGAGCGTGTTTTCGGTGTAGAGTTGGTAATCCCCGAGAATGATGAAAACGAACCCGAGCGGATACAGGAGCGCGCTCAATATCGGGTCGCCACCGGTTTTCGCATACAGCGACGCGTACAGCATGAACGTCACAGTGATAGCGAACCCACCCGCGATCCCGGCGAAGAACAGTTCGCGGGTCCCAACTGTTACCTCCTCATCTGCCGCGACGATGATGCGCTGGAATATCTCGTCAGCGGAGAACCGGTCCCGGATGACACTCCCACCCGCCGGCGCACCGCTTCGAGAGACGTC
Organism: Haloarcula sp. H-GB4; assembly: GCF_030848575.1. Classification (NCBI taxonomy): domain Archaea; kingdom Methanobacteriati; phylum Methanobacteriota; class Halobacteria; order Halobacteriales; family Haloarculaceae; genus Haloarcula; species Haloarcula sp. H-GB4. The sequence goes on from NZ_JAVDDX010000001.1 coordinate 652,678, forward strand.
CACAGCGTCGCGGACAGCCTCCTCTCTGTCTTCATTATCTGCCATCGGTCCGCTGATTCGGTATCCGGTGTCAAACTTCTTTGGTTGTTGCTAGTAGCGCCGTAGAGAAGCCCGCAGCTACCATGTCTGAAAACCGACAGGTTGCTACACTCTATCGAGGTTCAGACATCCTTCGCTATTACTCAGTCGTGTCTGAACGACCGCTGGCCGGTGAACACCATCGCGATGTCGTGTTCGTCCGCGGCCTCGATGACGCTCTCGTCGTTCTTCGAGCCGCCGGGCTGGATGACAGCTTCGATACCGGCGTCGGCAGCCTCCTCGATACCGTCCGGAAACGGGAAGAAGGCGTCCGAGGCCATCACAGCGCCCTCGGCGTCCTTCCCTTCGGCGTGTTCATCGGCTTTCATCGCGGCCAGTCGGACGGCGTCGACGCGGGACACTTGCCCCATGCCGATGCCGACTGTTTCCGTCCCGTCGGCGAAGAGGATGCCGTTGGACTTGACGTGTTTGAGCGTGTGCCAGGCGAACAGCATCGACTTGATCTGCTCGTCGGTCGGGTCGCGCTCGGTGACGACTTCCAGATCGTCGGCCGACAGGTGTTGGGTGTCCCGTTCCTGCACCAGCCGGCCCCCGACGAGGGGCTTCTCGGTCAGGCTGTCGGTGACCTCGAAGTTCTCGTTCACATCGAGAACGCGGAGATTGTCCTTCTCGAACAGCACATCGAGCGCGGCGTCGGTGTAGCCGGGCGCGACGACGACTTCCTTGAAGGAGTCGATGATCTGCTCGGCGGTGGCGGCGTCGCACTCGCGGTTCAGCGCGACGATACCGCCGAAGGCGCTCATCGGGTCCGTCGACAGCGCCTTCTCGTAGGCGTCAGCCACGGTGTCAGCAGTCGCACAGCCGGCCGGGTTAGTGTGTTTGATGACTGCGGCGGCTGGCTCCTCGAACTCCTTGATGAGGTTCAACGCGCCGTCGGCGTCGTTGTAGTTGTTGTACGACAGCGCCTTCGCGCCCTCGTTGAGCTGGTCGGCGTGGACGACGCTGGCCTCCGAAACAGTCGTGTCGGTGTACAGCGCGGCGTTCTGATGGGGGTTCTCCCCGTAACGCAGACTCGATGCCAAGTCATCCGAGACGATGCGGCGGGCAGGGAAGTCGCCGCCCTCATCGCCTTCTACCGAAACCGTCCCTTCATCCCAGTCGATGGTGACGCGGTCCTCGGCGAACCACTCGATGACGCGCGGGTAGGCGGTGAACTCACCTTCATAGAGGACGCGCTCCTTGAGGCTGTCCTCGTCGTCGTCCTCGAAGACGGGGATTGGCTCCTGTGTGACGATGGGACCGCCGTCGACGCTCTCATCAAGGACGTGGACGGTACAGCCCGTCACCTTCACGCCGGCGTCGAGGACCTGCTCGTGGGCGTTCGCTCCGGTGAAATTCGGCAGGAGACTCGGATGGACGTTCAACGCGGTCGGTGTCCCTTCGAGGAACGTCTCGCTGAGGACGCGCATGTAGCCGTCCAGCGTGACGAGGTCGAAGTCGTACTCCGAAAGGGCGTCGAGAACACGCTCTTCGTGGGACTGGCGCGACTCGTCCGCATCGCGCTCGACGACTTCGGTCGGGATGCCGCGCTCGGCGGCTGCTTCGAGTACCGGCGCATCCGCGTCGTTAGTCAGAACGACGGCGAACTCCGCCCCGCCTGGGGCGCGGTCCGCGATGTTCATGAGATTTCGGCCACGGTTACTGGCCATACCGGCGAGTTTCATGTGGGACTGACCGACCGGACCGTGCAAAGTTGTTGCGAAACCCCCGGCTGGCCTGTTGTATGCGACCGAGGACCACTATTTGCGTCTGTGGTGTTGGCGTGTACCGGTTCGGTGTGCATTTGTAGCCCGCCGCCAACTCGCCCGTATGGCGAAGCTACGGTGTCAGCGCGCGGGTGCGGTCGCCGCCGTCGGTGGTGTCGTCTGGGTCGGCTGGGCCGTGGCGCTGTCCGCGACCGGTCAGACCGAAATGAGTACCCCCATCCTCGCCGGAACCGCCCTCTCCGCACTCGGTGTCGTCGCCGGTCACTATGCCATTGAGGATTTCTATGGCGCACGGATGAAGCGGCCAGGGACCATCGGCGCGTGGGCCGGCGGCCTCGGTGGTCTCGTTTTCGCGGTCGGACAACTGGTCCGCCTCCTTACCGGTGGTGGCGAACCAGTCATCGCGGTCGGCGTGCTCGTGCTGGTCAGCGGGTCACTGCTGGTCGCCGTCGGTCTCGTCAGGACGCGCATCCAGCCGCCGTGGCTGGGCGTGTTGCTGGGCGTCGGGACCATTGCGTTTCTCGGGTTCGGGATCCAGCCAGCGACGGCGACCGTCTACGGCCTTGCGTGGGCCGCACTCGGACAGGACCTCTATCGCTTTGACCCGCCGGACGGCCGCTTCGGCGATGCCGATGGCGACTACGGTTGGCTGAACTGAGGATTGCTCGCTAGCGGGACCATCTCTTCACTTTCTTTCGAAGGTACTTCGATGCGGACGGTCCTGAGTATATTTGATATGTTTCGACGGCTTTGGCAACTGTGGATGGGTATCTAAAAGTAATCTAGACGTGTCCTGTAAGAACTACTACCCCTCAAAAATGGGGGTATGGCCCCTCTTAGTGACACATCTATTGTAGTTTAAAAACCATAATATTCATTAGTAAGATATCCAATGCTATTAATGTAATGCAAGCAGTACTACTAGAAGAGTTTCAGGAACCGCTAACAGTACAGGACGTCGAACGTCCCGAGCCAGAGCCAGACGGTGCCGTCGCCGAGGTCATCGGCTGTGGTATCTGCCGGTCTGACTGGCACTGCTGGCAGGGGGACTGGGACTGGTTCGGCTACCGGCCTGATCCGCCACACGTCCTCGGCCACGAGCCGACAGGCCGTATCGTCTCCGTCGGCGATGATGTCGAAAACGTCGAGGAGGGTCAGGAGGTCGCAATCCCGTTCAATTTCGCCTGCGGGAGCTGTGACCTCTGCCGGAACGGGCGTGAAAACATCTGTGAGAACCACATCGGACTCGGGTTCATGAATCAGGCGCCCGGCGCGTTCGCCGAGGAGGTCCACATCCCCAACGCCGACCTCAACGCCGTGCCGCTCCCGGACGGTATCGACGCCGAGTCAGCCGCCGGCATGGGCTGTCGGTTCATGACCTCGTTCCACGCGATGGCCCACCGGGCACCGGTCAGTGCCGGCGACGACGTTGTCATCCACGGCTGCGGTGGTATCGGGCTCTCGGCGGTCCACATCGCGAACGCGCTTGGGGGCAACGTCATCGGCGTCGACCTGATGGACGAGAAACTGGAGCGCGCCGAAGACCTCGGCGCTGTCGCCACCGTCAATGCACAGGAGGTGGACGACCCCGCAAAGGAAGTCAGGGACATCACTGACGGCGGGGCCGACGTGTCCGCAGACGCGCTCGGCATCGCAACGACCTGCCAGAACGCCGTGAACTCACTGCGTAAGGGCGGGACGCACGTCCAGATCGGACTGACCACCAGCGAAGAGGAAGGGATGGTGTCGCTCCCGACCGACGAGTTCGTTGCCAAAGAAATCGACTTCAAAGGGTCGCTCGGCCTCCAGCCGTCGCGGTACAGCGAAATGCTGGACATGGTTGAGTCGAGCAAACTCGACCCGACCGCGCTGGTCGAGGACACGGTCGACATCCACCAAGTCCCCGACGAACTGGCCGCGATGAGCGACTACAACACGGTCGGTATCCCGGTCTGCAACGAGTTCAGCAACTAGCGACGCGAGCTCGTTCTGTACCCGAATCCCCCTTTTTGTCCCTTTCTACTGTCACACCACGCGCCGAAGCTGCACCGCGTCGCGGTTGCGGGAGAACGACACGCTTTTTCGCGCCTCCCGCGCACACTCGGGTATGACCGATAGAGGGCCACTGGCTGCTGTTTCGCCGCTCGACGGCCGATACGCCCGCTACACCGAGCCGCTCGTCCCGTACGCCAGCGAGCGGGCGCTGATGCGCGCCCGCGTCGAAGTGGAAGTCGAGTACCTCATCGCGCTTGCCGACCTTGACGCCACGCCGCTGACAATCGATGACGGCCAGCGCGCGACGCTCCGGGCGCTGTACGAGGAGTTCGACGACGAGGACGCGAGCGTCGTCAAGCAACTCGAAACTGAGGGGTACGGGGAGTATTCGGCGACCAATCACGACGTGAAGGCTATCGAGTACTTCATCCGGCTGGGGATGCCTGATGACCTCGACGCCGACAACTGGATTCACTTCGGACTCACCAGCGAGGACGTGAACAACCTCGCCCAGCGGCTGCTGGTCAAGCCCGCTGCCGAGGAGGTGCTGGTACCCGAACTCCGCGAGATTCGGGATACACTGGTCGAGATGGCCCACACCTACGCCGACGTGCCGATGCTGGCCCGCACCCACGGGCAGCCCGCGACGCCGACGACGTTCGGCAAGGAGATGGCCGTCTACGCTTCCCGACTGGGCCAGGCCATCGGTCGCGTGGAACGGGCCGCCGAGAGTCTCTCCGGAAAGCTCGCTGGTGCGTCCGGTACATACGCGGCCCATGTTGCCGCCTACCCCGACGTGGACTGGCCGACGTTCGCTGAGTCCTTCGTCGACGACCTCGGACTGGAACACGAACCGCTCACGACACAAGTCAACCCCTGTGACGACCTCGCGGTCCTGTTCGACGCGCTCCGGGGTGCGAACAATATCTTGCTTGACCTCGACCTCGACGTGTGGCTCTACGTCTCGGATCGCTATCTCGGTCAGGAGGCTGTCGAGGGCGAGACTGGTTCCTCGACAATGCCTCACAAGGTCAACCCCATCGACTTCGAGAACAGCGAAGGGAACCTCTCGAAGGCCAACTCCGATCTGGTCTTCCTCGGCGACTACGTCACGAACTCCCGGCTCCAGCGGGACCTCTCGGACTCGACGGTCAAGCGCAACATCGGGGCCGCATTCGCCCACTGTCTCATCGGCTACAGCAAGTGCCAGAACGGGCTGGCGAAGGTCGTCCCCAACGAGCAGGTAATGGCCGACGATTTGGCTGGGACGCCAGAGATCATCGGCGAGGCCGTCCAGACGATTCTTCGCCGTGAAGGGTACGCCGACGCCTACGAACAGGTGAAGAAAGCTACACGGGGCCGCGAGGTCACCATCGGGGACTTCCACGATATGTTCGCCGATCTCGACGTGAGCGACGAGGTGCGGGCCGAACTGGAAGCGCTGACGCCGACCGGATACACGGGCATCGCGGCGCAGCAGGCCGAGGACAGCTGAGGATCGCTGCCTTGCCGCCGTCGTTTTCAGATCGACACGTACCCCCGCGGCGAACGCAACTATGACGAGTGTGGCCGCCTTCGTTGGCAGTAGATGGTTCTCGGCACTGACACGCGGGTTCTGACGCTGGCGTTCGCCCGGATGGCGGACGCACTGGGCAACTCGTTTCTCATCATCGTCCTTCCTCTGTACATCGCCAGCGGGCAGGTGTCGCTCGCCGGCATCGCCGGCCAACAGGTACTCGGGCTCACGCTCCAGACGGAGACGCTGATCGGGCTGGTGCTGTCCCTGTTCGGTCTGCTGAACAGTTTCGGCCAACCCTTTACCGGGCGCCTCTCGGACCGGACCGGCAAGCGCCGGGTTTTCGTCCTCACCGGCCTGGTACTGTTCGCTATCGGAAGCGCGGCCTACCCGTTCCTTTCCTCGTACTGGACGGTCCTCGCCGCGCGGGCGTTCCAGGGCCTTGGTGCAGCCTTTACCATTCCGGCGACGGTCGCACTGGTCAACGACTACGCCGCGAGTGATGCGGAGCGCGGCGGGAACTTCGGCGTGTTCAACACCTTCCGGCTCATCGGCTTCGGCTTCGGGCCGATAATCGCCGGCGTCGTCATCACTGGCGGACTCGCCGCGAACGACGTGGTGACCTACCGGGTCGCCGGCACCGCTATCTCCGGCTTCACCGCTGCCTTCGCTATCGCCGTTCTGGGCGCTGTTGTGAGCTTTGCCCTCGTATGGGCGCTGATTCAGGACCCGCCGTTCGAGGCAGAGGCCGGAAAAGACCTCTCGATAGCGATTCTGGACCGAAACGGCGAGGGGCTGGATTCGGTATTCGTCCTCGGCGTCGGCACGTTCATGATGGCGTCCACTATTGCGTTGTTTGCCACGCTCGAGGGACCGGTCCGGATGCGGCTGGACGAATCGACCCTGTTTTTCAGCGTTCAGTTCGCCGCCGTCGTCATCGCAAACGTCGTCTTTCAGGTGCCCATCGGCCGGGCGAGTGACCGGTTCGGCCGGCGACCGTTCATCGTCGCCGGGTTCGTCATCCTTGTTCCGTCGGTGTTCGCACAGGGAATCGTGACAGGCCCGTGGCTCATGCTTCTGGCGCGGTTCGTTCAGGGCATCGCCGTCGCGCTCGTGTTCGCCCCGTCGCTTGCTCTTGCTGGTGACTTGGCTGGTGCCCGCGGGTCAGGAACAACGCTATCTGTCCTGACGATGGCGTTCGGCCTCGGCGTCGCTATCGGGCCGCTGGCGTCGGGCCTGCTGTACAACTTCGGTTCGTTCAGCACGCCCTTCACCGCCGGTGCTGCGCTCGCGTTCGTCGGACTCGTCCTGACGTATACACAGGTCGAGGAGACGCTGGACCTCGGGCAGGGGTCGGACCAGCCGGCACCACAAGACTGAGCATGATGAATCCGGCCAGCCGCCAGTCGAAAAACCGCTAACCGGAATGATTAGGATGCACGACTCCATATAGTGTGATATGTTCACAGACCGCTCGGATGCGGCGCAACAGCTCGTAGCCGCGCTGCGCCAGCGGGATGTCGTCGGCGATATCATCGTCACGCTCGCACCGAACGGCGTCCCTGTCGGCAACGTGGTCGCTGACGCGACCGGACTCCCGATGGATGTCATCGTCATACAGCGTATACGCGCGCCAAACCACCCTGAGTTGACCATCGGAGCTGTCGCTCCGGGTGGCTTTTCGTGGATCAACAGCCCGATGATGCGGTTTCTGGACGTGAACTGGGAGTACGTGCAGGAGGCGAAGACGCACGCGAGTGACACCGTCGAGTCGCGAGCGGTCGACTACGGCGAGACGTGGGGGCCGCTTGACGTGGCCGGCAAACGGGTTCTGCTGGTCGATGATGGGATTCCGACGGGTGCGGCGATGCGTGTCGCAATCCAGCGTCTCCGAAAGGCAGGTGCGAACGAGATTATCGCCGCTGCCCCTGTCGCGCCGCCGGACGTGCTTGAGGAGGTACAGCGGTGGGCCGACGACGTCGTCGTCCCGCTAAAACCGGCGGCGTTTCAGGCCACCGCGGACTACTACGAGGAGTTCGACAGCGTGACAGACGAAGACGCGACGACGGCGCTCTCTGACCTCGTCCAGCGGCGGTCGGCGTAGGCCAGTCCATCGGCGAGTCGCGGCTCAGACCAGTCGTTCGACCGTCTCCCGCACGGCTCGCGCGGCGGTTCGAACTTCGGAGAGCCTGACGTACTCGCGTTTCGAGTGAGCGATAGCACCCGTTTCGTCGCTCAGGTCACCGGGGCCGAACACCACCGTCGGCCCGTTGGTTGCGAAATACGAGGCTTCCGTCGCGGCCCCGAACTGCCGGACTGCGCCGCCGCTCGCTTCTTGGAGTGTACGAACCAGTTCCGCGTCGGTGTCGGTCGCAAACGCTTCGGGAAACGGCGTATCCGGGCGGATGAGGTCCACGGTGAGGCCCATTGATTTCGGGAGCCACTGTTCGAGGTGGGCCTGCAGGTCCGCACAGAAGGATTCGCTCGTCTCTGGCGGGACGCTCCGTCGGTCGAACGTAATGGCGCACTCCGCCGGGACCTGATTGGTCGCCTCACCGCCCTCCACCATCGACGGGGTGAGAATGGGGTAGCCAAGCGTTTCGTGTTCGCCCGGCCCTTTCTTCTCGTCGTAGCTTTCCATCGCCTGCAGAATCGGCGTAGCGGCCCGAATCGCGTTGTGGCCGCTGCCGGGGTCGGCGGCGTGGGCGCTCTCGCCGTGGATGGTGACCGTTCCCTCGAACTGGCCGCGGGCGGCCGTACACACGTCGAGGCCAGTCGGCTCGCCGACGATGTAGCCATCGGCGTCGATGGTGTCCGCGAGGTGTGCGCCGCCGGTCTGTGTCGTCTCCTCGTCGGTCGAAATCGCCAGTGTGACGCGGCCGTCGTCAGGCGCAACCGTGAGGAACGCATCGAGGAGCGCCGCGAGCGGCCCTTTCGCGTCGCAGGCCCCGCGGCCACAGACGATGTCGCCGTCCCCATCACCGCCGGTGCCGTCGACAGTCTCGTCCGGCCCCGGTGGCTCTGTCCGCCGTTCGTAGGGCAGGTTCGGTGGGACGGTGTCGATGTGCGTGTTGAGCAGGATATGCGTTCCGTCGTCGTCGCCGCGGGACGCGACGACGTTGCCGAGGTCGTCTATCTCCGGGTATTCGCCGGCGTCTTCCAGCGTGTCGACTAGCAGCGAGCGGATGTCGTCGACGTGCTCGTCTGACCGTGTTTCGACCGCCCGCCGGTGGAACGAAGGAATGTCGAAGGCCATTACTGTTCCATGCGGGTCACGTCCGCCAGCGTTTCGCGCTCCCGCACGACTCGCGTTTCGCCGCCCTCGAAGGCAACCTCTGCCGGCCGTGGCTGGGAGTGGAACTGGTTCGCCAGTTCGTAACCGTACGCGCCGGCGTTGCCGATAGCGAGCAGGTCAGTTTGCTCGGGTCGAGCGAGCGGTCGGTCAGTGCAGAACACGTCGGCGCTCGTACAGCAGGGGCCGCCGACCGACACCGGTTCGGCCTCCCGTCTCGGCGCGGTGACGTTCCGAATCGGGTGGTATGAGCCGAACATCGCCGGTCGGATAAGCGTCGCCAGCGAGGCGTCGACGCCGACAACAGTCGCTGCCGGCGTCTCTTTGACCGTGTTGACCTCCGTGAGGATGCACTCGGCGTCGGCGACGACGTACCGGCCGGGTTCGAGTTTGACCTGTGCGTCGAGATCCCCGACCGCCTCGCGAACCTTCTCGCCCACGACCTCCATGTTCAGTGGCTCGACATCTTCCCGGTAGGGGACGCCGAAGCCACCGCCGAAATCGACAAAGTCTAGGTCCGCGCCGTCAGCGATGACTTCTCGGCCCATGTCAGCGACCTTCCCAATGGCACGACAGTGGTCGTCTAAGTCGTCGTGGAGGACGCCGCTGCCGGCGTGGGCATGCAGGCCGACGAGGTCGAACCGCTCGCGCACGTCGGCCGCGACCTCGGGCACCTCGTCGTAGGGAATTCCGAACTTGGCGTCCTTGCCGGTGGCGACCTTCTCGTGGTGGCCCGTTCCGATACCGGGATTGATGCGGATGGCGACCCGGCCGTCGTAGCCGCGCTCTTCGAGGCGGTCGAAGGTGTCCCGCGCGCCCCCCGTAATCGTCAGCCCGGGGTGCTCTGCCGCCAGTTCGACGGCACGGTCGAGGTCGCGGTCTGGCGGATTGACGGCGGTGTACTGGAGCGTGTTCGGGTCCGCGCCGGCGTCGATAGCTCGCTGGAGTTCCCCCCAGGCCGCACACTCGATGTCAGCGCCCGTCTCAAGCAGTTTCGACAGAACGGCCTGACCGGTGTGGGCCTTCGCAGCGTACATGACGTGGGCGTCGGGAAACGCCGCGGCGAACCGCTCGTAATTCTCGGCGACGCGGTCGAGGTCAACGACGTACAGCGGCGTGCCGTGCTCGGCAGCTACCGCCTCCAGACGCTCGTGGTCCCAGTCCGCGAGGCGGCGGACCGGCGGCGAGTCGTGGCTCATTGGGGAAACCACGGTGTCGGCGGCTAACAAGGGTTCCGTTTCGATACACACAGCGCCCCAACTGCTTACCATCTCCGCTATCGGGCGACGGTCGACTCCGGACGGCACTGTATCAATAACTCGTCTGTTGGGACGCAACGATGCATCGGTTGTGAGCCGTGCCTACCGATTCAAGACTACAGTACTGCCGTCGGACGCTGTCCCCGCTCATTCTGTGCGCTCTGCCGACCGTTCTCGAACGTGTACGACACCGTCGTTTGTCACATCAATGCGAAGTGGCACCTGCACCGTGTCCTGCTGAATCGCACCATCGACGGCGTCATCGATGAGTTGCAACAGATTCGAGGAGCCGTAATTGACCTCGACTCCGGCTTCATCGCAGGCGGCATACACCGTCTGGGGAATATCGTAGATGTCGGTCCCGACCGCAATGTCGACACGAACGGGTGCAGTCAGGGTGTTCGCGAAGGCGACTGTCTGGCGTGCCTTCTCGACGTTTTCTCTTGCATTGCGCTCTATACTTGAAATATTCGCGCGTGACGTGCCGAGCAATTCCCCGATATCACTCTGACGGACATCCTTTTCGCGTAGCGCAAGCACCTCCGCTTGCCGGCGCGTTAGCACGCTTTCATCTGCATCAAAGCCGACAGCGGCAAGTAGTTCGTCGGGATCGATTTGCTCATCCATAGCCACAGGTCGGCAGCCGAAGTGAAAATAACGTTGTTGCCAGCCGCGAGCTATCATCCCTGAATGTATTTAGGAGGCTGGAGTGCTGACCCTGAGTGACAGCACAGACTGCTGACTACCGAGTTCACTGTTCGGTAACGGACACAGTGCCTGGCGACTCCCAGCGGGTCACCTCGCCGCTTGGATGGCGTGCCATGACAATCGATTCGGCGTCGTGTGACCGGGCGAACCGCTTTACGATGGCAGTTTCGGTGAAGTCATCCGGGGCATCGATGTACACGCGTCTGGTCAGCCCATCCGTGTGCAGTGAAACCCACCCGGCCAGCGCCAGTTCGGTCTTAGGGTCAAATGTGCCCTCAGCAGCGTCGGGCACCACCGCCCGGCACAGCCGCTCGTGCATCCCTGACGGGACGACGTATTTCGTCCCGTCGGGGGCGATGGACACGTTCGCGGCTTCAATCTGTCCGGGCTGGACTTGCGGGAACGGAACGTTCACATCAATCGAGTGAGATGTTCACCGTCTTCGTCTGCGTGTAATGGTCGATCGTTTCCTCACCGATCTCTCGACCGATTCCCGACTGTTTGTAGCCGCCAAACGGCTGTCCCGCCGGGAAGTCGTTGTAGGTGTTGACCCAGATATTCCCGGCTTCGATGTCTTTTGCACACTGGTGCGCCTTTGAGAGGTCTTCTGTGAGGACCCCTGCTGCGAGACCGTAGTCGACATCGTTCGCCAGGTGCATCATCTCATCGTACTCGCTCCAGCTGAACACTTCTTGGACCGGGCCGAAGATCTCCTCCTGGACCGGCTTGCTGTCGTGGTCAATCTCGTCAATGAGTGTCGGCGCGACGAAGCAGCCATCCGAAAGGGCTTCGTCGTCCGGCTGACTTCCCCCGGTGACGAAGGCTGCCCCTTCCTGTTCTGCCTCCTCAATGTAGCCCAGCGTCCGCTCGACCTGCTCCGCGGTCACTTTCGGGCCGAGGTCTGTCGACTCCAGCAGTGGGTCGTCAACAGTCAGGTCCTCAGCCGCAGCCGCAAGCTCATCCAGGAACTCGTCTTTGATATCTTCGTGCACGAACAACCGTGACCCGGCACAGCAGCACTCACCGGTATTAAAGAATATCGCCGTAATCGTTGTCTGGACGGCCTGTTCCAGGTCTGCATCGGGGAATACAATGAGCGGACTCTTTCCGCCCAGCTCCAGCGTCACGTCGGTGATACTTTCGGCGGCACTTTGCATCACCTTACTCCCGATTTCTGTCGAGCCAGTGAACGCTAGTTTCCGGATATCAGGGTGCTTTGAGAGAGGTTCACCCGCATCGGGGCCGAATCCAGTGACGACGTTAACGACCCCGTCAGGAATCACGTCTTCTGTGATTTCCATCAGCTTGAGAATACTCAGCGGCGTCTCCTCGGCAGGCTTCAGTACGACGGTGTTTCCAGCCGACAGCGCCGGAGCGAGCTTCCAGGCTGCCATCAGGAGCGGGAAGTTCCACGGGATTATCTGTCCAACAACCCCGTACGGCTCCCGAAGTGTCTGGACGTGCCGGCTGTCGTCAGTTTCGATGGTCCGTCCCTCGCCCGACCGAGCGAGACCTGCGAAATACCGGAAGTGGTCGATAACAAGGTCAATATCGATCCGAGCTTCGGTAATCGGCTTCCCGTTATCTAAACTCTCGAGCTTTGCGAACTCCTCGCTTCGCTCTGCAATGGCATCTGCGATACCGTCCAGCATCGCCTGGCGTTCGCCTGTAGACATCTCGCTATACGTCTCGTCGTAGGCCTCCCACGCGGCCGCAACCGCGCTGTCGATGTCCTCGGCGGTGCCGGCCTGCACTTCCGCAAGTGTTTCACCGGTTGTCGGATCTACTGTTTCGAATGTTTCCCCGCCGCTACTCCGGACCCATTCCCCACCGATGTACAGTTCACGCCGATCCGGCAGCACCTCGTTTGCCGCCTGTTCGTGACGCTTCTTTATCGCTGACTTCCGCTCCGTGGCGCTTTGCTGCTTGCTGTCACTAGACATATCTACGGCCAACATTTCATGCCATTAATACTTAAAGTTGTATGGTGGTGTGGCCAGTAGCAATTACAAAAAAGAGAATTTAGAAGAAAAAGAAACGAGTATTGGTTTCTCCTTGTCCGACACACTTCTAAAGTACAATCGACATCTCGGCTGTGCTATCGGACAAGAGGTCACCGGGAATCGCTGTCGACCTATCTCCAAAATATCGGATAGTCGACACAGACCCCTCGCTCGGTCCAATCCCCGCGGTTGATGCCCGCGTTCCGAGTGCCGATGCTCCGTGCACTCCCGCTACTCTCTTCGGGTGGTATTCTCGCTACCTGATAGTGTCAGTGTATATTTATCATCTTGCCAATAAAATCAGATTGTATGTGTTCTAGACTCTCAAGCGGTGGCCGGCAAGTCGTGACGCTCGCAATCGTATCGCTCGTTTTGCTATCAACTGTGACCGGTACCGTCGCCGCGCAGTCATATCAGGGAGCAAGCGGAACGATAATCGTCGGACCCGGCGAGACGGTCGATAGCATCGCGGGGGTCGCCGGAACGATCATCGTCCGTGGGACGGTGACCGGAGACGTCGAAACAGCGGCAGGTGCCGTCCACGTCACCGAGACCGGCAGGGTTGGTGGGGACCTCGAAGCCGCAGCAGGGACTGTCCGTATCGATGGCACTGTCGGTGGCAACGTGAGTGTCGCCGGCGGCACAGTCGAGATCGGCGAGACAGCACAGATTGGGGGGAACCTCGAAGCAGGTGCGGGTTTCCTCGCGATTCAGGGGACAATCGACGGGACCGTCCGCGCTGGCGCAGAGGAGTTCGCCCTCGGGCCAACGGCGTCGGTCGGTGGCGATGTCCGCTACGACGCCGCGACGTTCACCCGCGATTCCGGGGCCACCGTCGGCGGAAGCGTCATTCAGGACGAGAGCATCGGCGACAGCGCCGGGCCGGATTCCGGCGGGTTCACGCTGCCGTCGTGGCTCGGTGTCGTCTACAGCCTGCTCGTGAACTTCCTGCTGGGTGCGATCCTACTGGCCGCCTTCCCATCGTTTTCGACGCGCGTCGCCGGACACGTCACGGAGCACTCGGTGAAGTCCGGGGGCGTCGGCCTGTTGACACTTGTCGTCGTGCCCATCGTCCTCGTCGTCCTCCTGTTCACCATCATTGGCATCCCGCTCTCGCTGGTCGGTGCCGTCGTTTTCGGCGTCGCGGCGTGGGTCGCCGTCGTCTACGGCCAGTTCGCCGTCGGGTCGTGGGCACTCTCGCTCACTGATCGGGAGAACCGCTGGCTCGCGCTCGTCGTCGGCCTCGTCGGCTTCGCTCTCCTCGGCGTGATTCCAGTCCTTGGCGGCCTGCTCGAACTGGTTGCGTTCCTGCTCGGCCTCGGCGCGCTGGCGCTCACGCTCAGAGAGTCATACCGGAACCGCGGCACGAAGCCGTCGGGCGGCCGGCAGACGACGCTCGACGAGAGTAGCGACACTCCCGCGGCGTGAACGCCGACTGACGCAACTGCGACGCCCTTCAGGCCTCGCTCGCCACGCTGTCAGGAGCCCTGCGACCCCTGGCCGCGGCGTAGGTCCAGCCGAGGAGCAGGCCGTACACAAGGTGGGCGACGCCCACCGACGCTACGACGAGGAAGCTCCCGAGCATGCCCGGCAGCGGGACCAGCGGTTCTGGGAACGACTGGACTCCCAGTGCGCTCATCGAGACCGGGAGCAAGAACCCTGTCGAGAGCAGGCCGATCGCGGCCGCGAAGACCACGCCGGCCGCGACGCTCTCCCCGACAGACTCGATCTGGCTGTGGAACACCGGCCGGGAGACGACGAATGCGAACAGCAGGCCGGCGAGGATGCTGTTCAGCAAGTGGACGACCCACCCGCCGAAGACGGTCGGCCAGCCGTACAGTGCCCCGATGAACGGCATGAGGTTTGCTCCGGCGTGGAACACGACGCCCATGCCGACGCCGGCGACCAGCCCACTCGCACCGCCAGCGACCCATCTGTACCTCGTCACCGCCGAGACGCGAGAGACGGTGTGTCCCTGGCTCATGCGATAGTGTTTGTGATATGGTAACAAATATGTGGGCGATTGTTCACTCCGTGGTAACGGGTGCTTGTTCGCATGGCCACAGCAGCACACCCTGCGACGGTGCCCACCGTCACTCGGATACAGCACTTCACGTCTCACGGCGCTCGCCGTGTCGAGGGTCGCGCGAAGCCCGGCCCTCGCTACTCCCCGGCTCTCGCCAGTCGCCGTTCCGCCGAGGTTCTCCGCTTCGCTCAGAACCTCGCTACTCACTGATCGCTTCGCTCACCGTCCGTCTAACGAGAACCGCACCCTACGTCGCGCCTCTCGCTACTCCACGGCTCACGAGGTTCGCCGTTCCGCCGAGGCCCGCTCACTGCGTTCGCGCGCCTCGCTACTCCCGAAGCGCGTCTTCTCGCTCCGTCGCTTCCAGCGTCTCCTCCTCCACATCAGTCGCCACGACGGCTGGCTTGTACGCCCCGCCGGGGATCAAATCGTTCTCGCCGACCGAGGAGTCGACAAAGCGCTGGAACGCACGCCGCTCTGGCGGCAGTTCGCCGTACAGCACTTCATCTTCAACGAGGTCGTACACCGGAATCCGCGGTGTCAGGAGCGTGTTCTCGCCGACGATGGAACCCTCACCGACGACGAAGCCGCTGGTGACACGGCAGCCAGCGCCCAGCGACACCTCGTCCTCGACAATGACCGGTGCGTTCTCGACCGGTTCGAGTACGCCGCCGATAAGCGTGTTCGCGCCGAGTTTGACGTCCTGGCCGATCTGGGCGCAGGAACCGACGGTATCACAGGAGTCGACGAGCGTGCCGTCGCCGACGTACGCCCCGATGTTGACGAAGGAGGGCGACATCATGATACAGTCCTCGCCAAGGTACGCACCCCGGCGGATCGTCGTGCCATCCGGCGTGTTGCGGGTTCCGCGCTCGCCGAGGTCCGCGGTCTCTCGCAGCGGGAGTACGTCGTGGTAGTCAACGCCGCCGTACTCGCGAGCGACGGTCTCACGCAGGCCGAAGTTCAGCAAAATCCCCTGTTTGACCCAGGCGTTCGCCTCCCACTCACCGCCGGACTTCTCCGCGGCGCGGACCTCGCCGGCCTCCAGCGCCGCGAGGAACTCTGCAAGTACGTCGAGGTGGTCGTCTGTTGCGTCGGTCGCTGAGAGGCCGTCCTGTTTCCGCTGCCAAAGGTCGTCGATGTCGGCTTTGAGACTCATACCACTCGGTTGCGACGCCGGGGGCTTACCTATCGGGGTTTCGAGATGGGTGTGCTACCACGCAACACTTTTTCGGTGTTGTTCTTTTAGTCGGATCCGCGCCCGGAAATGTACCCACAGTCCCGGCACATGCTGATGCGTGGCGCCGTCACTTCGAATTCACTGGAACATCGTGGGCAATCGGCCGCTGGGAGTTGTACGCGCTGGTTCGTAGCCATACACGAAACTCAGCAATTCCGGCATATAAGGCTGACCGTGGTATTGAGAGAGGTCTTCGAGTGTGTATTATCACATATTCATACTTCTCGGACAGCACGTCTCAGTATGTGTCGCCGTTTTCTGCGTCGTCTAAAACAGCAATCAATTGCCAAGTACACCGCGAAAAACCGTCTCTGTTGTCTTCCTGCTTCCGTTCAGGCGTCTACAACATCGCCAAACTCGTACCAGCCAGCGTCGCGGCCGACGAGCCACGCTGCTGCATCGAGTGCGCCGGCGGCAAACACGCCGCGGTCCTCGGCGCGATGGGTGAGTGAGAGGACTTCGTCGTTGCCGGCCAGCACGAGTTCGTGCTCCCCGCGAACGTCGCCAGCCCGGCGAGCGAACACGCCGATCTCGTCGGCCTCGCGTGGGGCGTGCCCCTCTCGGCCGTACACTGGCTCCACGTCGCGCTCTTCCTGAATCACGTCGAGGATACTGCTGGCAGTTCCTGACGGCGCGTCGACTTTGCGGTTGTGGTGGGTCTCCATGAGTTCGAGGTCGTAGTCTTCGAGCGTCCCGACGGCCTCGCTGACGAGACGCTGGAGGACCTGAATCCCCTGCGAGAAATTCGTGGCCTTTAGCAGCGGAATCGCCTCGGTGGCGTCTTTCAGGCGAGCCAGCCCGTCCTCGTCGAAGCCGGTGGTTCCGACGACCATCGGGACACCAGCTTCGACGCAGGCTTCGGCGACGGTCAGCGCGCCCTCGGGGACGGCGAAGTCGACCACGACGTCCACGTCGTACTCTTGTAGCGCCTCAGCAGCCTCAGCCGGGTGGACGACAGGGACGCCGTCCACCGCGTCCGTCTCGCTGGTCGCGAAGCCGACCACGACCTCGCTGTCGGTGGCGGCCTCGATGACGGCCCCGCCCATCTGACCGGTGACACCGTTGACCGCCACTCGCATCATCGTTCGGCCTCCGCGTACTCGTCTTCGAGGTCCTCGGTTTCAAGCGTGGCAAGCACGTCACGCAGGTGATCGAGGTGTTCGTCGGACAGGCGAGTCAGCGGCGAACGGAGGTGTGCCGGGCCATAGCCCCGGATTTGCATGGCCTCCTTGACAGGGATGGGGTTGGTCTCGACGAACATCGCGCGGAACAGCGGCCCGAGTTCGTGATGAATCGCCCGCGCTCGCTCGAAGTCGCCGGATAGCGCCGCACCGACCATGGCGCAGGTACGCTCCGGTTCGATGTTGGCCGAGACGGAGATACAGCCGGTCCCGCCAACTGACAGCATCGGTAGCGTCATCCCGTCGTCGCCGGACAGCACCGCGAAGTCCTCGTCCCGCGTGCGTTCGATAATCTCGGATATCTGGTTCATGTCGCCGCTTGCGGCCTTGTATGCGCGGATGTTCGGGTGCGATGCAAGTTCGGCCGCCGTGTCTGGTTCGATGTTCTGGCCCGTCCGCGAGGGGACGTTGTAGACGATCTGTGGCAAGTCGACGGCGTCGGCCAGCGTCGTGTAGTGGTCGATAAACCCCTGCTGTTCGGGCTTGTTGTAGTACGGCGAGATGAGCAACAGGGCATCAGCGCCGGCCTCGGCGGAGCGCCGCGATAGCTCCAGCGCTTCCTTGGTGTTGTTCGACCCTGAGCCGGCGATGACCGGCACGGCGTCGACGGCGTCGATGACCGCCTCGACGACCTCGATGTGTTCGTCGTGGGAGAGCGTCGCCGATTCGCCAGTCGAACCGACGGGCACGAGTCCGTCCACGCCGGCGGATTCGAGCCGCTTGGCGTCTTCTCTGAGTGTTTCGAAGTCAATACTGCCGTCCTGATGGAACGGCGTGCACATCGCCGGGAACACGCCGTGGAAGTCAATCGCTGTCATTGCTGAGTGTGTGGTGTCGCTGTGGGTTCGGTTGTTCGATCGGAAACGGTGCGGAAGCCGGCCGATACCGCCGGCTGTTGTGTGTCAAACGACCTGACCCGAGACGGAGTCGCCACGTCCGCCACGAGTCGCTAAAACGTCGGTTTGCGCTTTGCGCGGACGACGCCCTCTCCGGGGAGCCACGAAGCGGTTCCGGACTGACGGCGTCGTCGCATGGTCGAGTAACTGCGTGTGACCGACTTAGCTTTTGTGTTCTCACTGTCCCCGTTCACAGTACGCTCGAAGGGCTATCGTTGACGGAGCGACTGCATTTTGTTTATTTGCGTCCTGCCTGAAACAACCGGCCAGCAGACGTGCAAAGAATACAATTGAACCAGTGACGAACGCTAACAAAGACACAACGGATATAAGATATTGCACAGAAGATGGGCTTGCTTACTCGTCTGATGAGTTAGGATACTAAAAAGCACTCCTTATATATTTCAGTAATTGCGTAAAATGGAATCAACATCGAAAAATCGATTCAGTGGCCGCGCTCTCATTATACTTGCAGTAGCATCGTTCATTATATCCGGTCTACTCATTGGTGCTCCCTCGGAGCCGACGAACTCAGCTTTCACCACAGAGACGAATGGATCGCAAGTCTCTCCCGATGCTGAAGTAGTCAGTTACAATAACCTTTCAGCAGCGGGCCAAGACGTGTTCGACCAAACACTCCGTGCTGATGGGGCTGCTACAGTGCATCAGTCACCGCCAGATTTTGACTATCTAGGTGACACGATGGACTATACCTACGTCGAAAAAAACGGGAGTATATACACTATAGGCACTGGATCAAATACATGCAGGGTGTGTGCCTTCGTGGAGACAGTTAGTATCGTGACTGGACTCGCGGGGGTCATCCTGTTGCTGTGCGGAGTATATCGCTTGGTGAGCGGGGAGGCTGACGCTACATAGAGATGATGACCGGTAGAGCGTCTTTTGACGGTCTGGTTTCAATTTGGCCGCAGGTTTCGCTCACGACCAATTCTGATCAACGTTAGAGCTTTTATAACCTATGAGTTATAATCACTGCACTGTCCGACTGTCTGGTCTCTATATTGATATATTCTCTCCACGACTAGAATTGCTGAATGTACAACAACTGGTCAGTTGGAGCATAATTACCCCGTGATTTCACGTTTTTATCCCGAAAGCATATTCCGGCCGATAGCCAATACCTGATATGACAGTTTCCCAGCCGGGACAGCGCGTGGCCGTACTGGCCGACGCGCAAAACCTCTATCACACTGCCCGGAGCCTTTACTCGCGGAACATCGACTACGGGGCACTACTGGAAGAGGCCGTTGACGGCCGCGAACTGACCCGTGCTATCGCCTACGTCATCCGAGCTGACTCGCCCGAAGAAGAGTCGTTTTTCGACGCGCTCGTTGATATTGGCTTCGAGACGCGCATCAAGGACATCAAGACGTTCCAGGATGGATCGAAGAAAGCCGACTGGGATGTCGGGATGAGTCTCGACGCGGTCTCCTTGGCGAATCACGTCGATACGGTAGTGCTCTGTACCGGCGACGGGGACTTCGCTCGCGTGTGTCGGTATCTCCGCCACGAGGGCTGTCGTGTCGAAGCGATGGGGTTCGAGGAGTCGTCTTCTGAAGACCTCAAAGCGGCCGTTGACGGGTTTATCGACATGAGCGACGATTCCGACCGGTTCCTGCTGTAGCCGAACCAGTGTGTGGGCGTTCATTCCGCTGCTGTGCCAATTGCTGGTACGACTACGTAACTGAACGCCCCTGCGGTTTCCTGCGGTTCAACGGACTTACAGCTACGGTGTTTGGGTTGCTGTCGAATAAAAAAGGCTCTCTCGGCGGTTAGACCGGGCGACCGTCTTCTGACGTTCCAACGAGGAGGGCTCCGGCAGCCAGCCCCAGTGCAGCCAGCACTCCGGCAGCGGCCGGGATACCGATGTCGATTGCCCCTGTACCAAGGATGAGCACAGTGCTGATCACCAGCAGCACAGCGCCCAGAATTACTTTTCGCGTGTCCGTAGCCATATCACCTGTTTCTAAGAAGTCATCCGGTATAAATTTCCCCAAAACCGACGGAGGAAAGTATGGTACAAGACAGCAATGCTCAATATTTCTCTTGAGGGACACCGCTTCTCCGGCCCGGCGGAGCGGTATTTCGGGCCCACCTGCATAGCTGAAGCAGTACATACATCCCCTCGTAGTGCCCCCGACCAGTTGGGTCACAGAGACGACGTGTTGCCACGTGCTGAAGCGTGTCGGTACACCCTCGCGGCTGCTCGTCACGGAACAGGCGCGAGATAGAGACCCACTGCAGTTCCAGGCATCGTAGTCGGACCTCCGACCACGGATTGGATACAGAGGCACACGCCCCGTACACTCGGGCCGGGGCGACTGACGGAACGAACCAATGGCATTCCGGTTCGAGTCTGTCACCCAGAGGGCCGGACCGTTGATTCGGAACGGACTGGGGGGAGTGGCACTCAACATCGCCACACGATTTGCGTCGGCCGTGGTTCGGGCAGCCACGGTCTGGCACACATTTCGATTCGGATTCTACTGGATAGTGGCACGGACGGAACCGAAAGGCGGTTTATCACCCGGCATCGAACACGGGCAATGAGTGACGATGAGTTCCGCGGGCTCCGGCGTGCAGCCGACTACCAGTTCGGCGGTGGCGGCGGGACAGCGCTGTTCGCAGATCCCGATACCCTTGACGTAACACACACCAGTTCCGGCCGTCCGCGGCAGGTCCATGACACGGATGGCCGCATCGCCACATACGGCGACGATGGGCGCTTTCGACTCGGACTCGCTGGGGGGAACCGGCTCCTTGATTCGTTCGACGGGACGCGACACCGCGTAGTCGTCGGCGACGAGAGCGAGCCGTTCATCCGCGAGGGCCGCAACGCCTTCGCGAAATTCGTGCAGTCCGCCGACAGCGCCCTCCGTCCGGGGGACGAAGCCCTCGTTGTCCATGAGAACGGCTATCTGCTCGCCGTCGGCCGCGCGGAACTGCCCGGCAGCGGTATGGACGACTTCGAGACGGGGATGGCGGTGAAAGTCCGGCAGGGCGCAGAGGACTGAGACGGAGTGGCGTCGTGATCTTCTGGTATGTGCCGACCTCGGGGTTGGCACTCTCCAGACCTGCTCGACACCACCTTGTATGACAGAAAGCATTTGCTACTCCCGTCGGGACGAGCGATATGCGCCGCCGCACGCTCCTCGCCGCGCTCGCGCTCTCTCCAGTCACCGGCTGTGTTGCGCCCGGTGACGACACAGCGACGAACAGCTCAACGCCACCGGCAGCCACAGCGACGCCAACGGAACAGTCGACAGCACCGGTGAGCGAGACACCACAGAACACGCCGACACCGACAGTAACGCCCGCCCCCGACGACCCGATCCTGTTTGTTGTCGACAACGACACGGACAGTGAGCAGACTGTCACACTCACCATCACACGGGACGAAACGACGGTTCTCGATGAGACGGAGACGCTGGCTGCTGGCGAGTCTGCCGAGTATGACCCGATGATCGGTACGACCGGCGAATACACGATTACCGTGGAAGTTGTCGGCGGCCCAAGCCGAACTATTGAACGGACGATTGGTCAGTTCGCGGTTAGCAACGGCTCGAATTACTTTGTCGATATTACCGCCGACGAGATTAGGATATACTGGGAAGAGTAGTCACAGCACCAGTCCGGACTGCAGCAGCCACACCAGCAGCGTGACCGTTACCGCACTTGCGATGGTCGTCAAAAACACCGTTGCGCTGACGAGTTCACCCGGCGACTGGTCTCCTGCCCCGTGGCTGAACGCGCCAACGAGGATAATTGTCGTCACGCCGGTCGGCGTTGCCAGCAGTAGTACGACCACCTGCGCGACCGTCTGGTTCTGGAATCCGACCGCAAGCACCGCGGCGAACGCGAGCACCGGAGCCAGCAGGAGTTTCAATGCGCTGGCGATACCGACGGACCGGAAATCGCTGTCCCCGTCGACGTTCGATAGCTGGATGCCCAGAATGAGCAACATCACTGGAATCGACGCGTTGCCAAGCAGTTCCAGCGTCTGCATCACTGTCGACTCCGTCGGCGGCACCGCGCCGACCCATCGGAGTGCCAGCGCCACGATGACGGCGTAGATGAGTGGCACACCGAACACGCGGCGCATATCCGACAGCGGGCTGCCGCCGCTACCCCGGGCGGCAATGTAGATGCCGACGGTGTAGAGCAACACGCCCTGCAGTGCAGTCACGAGGACAGCCGTACTGCGCCCGGTCGCGCCAAAGGCGAAGTCCGCCAGTGGAATGCCGTAGTTCCCAGTGTTGGGGAAGATCGACACGAGGACGAACGCGCCCAGAAGCGGTTCCGAGTGTCCGGTCAGGCGGCCGACGCCCTCCGCGAGGAGGAGCATCGCGGCGGTGAATAGCACGATGGCGAGGACGACGCTCAGAATTGTGTCGCTGGCCAACGTGGACGTGGTCAGGCTGTGGACGACGAGCGCCGGCGCGAGGACGTACACCGTGATGGTGTTGAGCGCGTCGGGGTCGGTGCCTTTCAGCCGGCCGAGCGCAAAGCCGGCCGCAGCGACGGCGACGACTGGGAGAATCGCTGTGGCGAAGATAGACAGCAGTGACACGGCGGGGATGCACGGGCGAGCCTTAGAATCGTTACGAAGCCGTGGGTGTGTGCCGGTTTCGTCCGGGCAGCAGGCCGCTCTCGCAACGAACGTCGGCCCGAGCCCGGGTCGCTACGCTTTTCTGCCCTGCCCCGCCAGTCCTACGTATGTTTGGCGGAGGCGGCGGGATGAACCCGCGCAAGATGAAGCAGATGATGGAACAGATGGGCATCGACATGGAGGATATCGATGCGCAGGAAGTAATTATCCGCACCCCGGACGAGGAACTCGTCTTCGACGACGCGGAGGTCCAGCTCATGGAAGCGCAGGGCCAGAAAACGTATCAGGTCGTCGGCGATCCCGAGAGCCGCGAACTCGGTTCCGGCGAGGGCTCGGCCGCGGCTGACGACGCCGACGAGAGCAGCAGCGACGACGGCGTCGACGAGGACGACGTCGAACTTGTCGCGATGCGGGCCGGCGTCGACGAAGATACCGCGCGAGAGGCGCTCGAAGCCAACGACGGCGACCTCGCGGACGCGGTCGACGAACTGGAGTAACGTGGCGTACCTCTTCGTCCACGAAGACCGCGAGTACCTGCTGGACCCCGGCGAGCGGTTCGAATCCGACCTCGGCATTCTGGAAGTGCCTGAGGACGTGGAACCGGGCGATGTCGTCGAGACGCATCTGGGCACCGGCTTCACCGTCCGCCGACTGCGTGGTCCGGACCTGTTTACCCACCTCGAACGCACCGGCGCGCCGATGATGCCTCGTGACGTGGGGCTAGTCGTCGGCAAGACCGGCGTGGCAGCGGCAGATCGCGTTCTCGATGCCGGCACCGGGACCGGCATCCTCAGCGCGTACATGGGTCGCATTGGCGCTGACGTGGTTACTTATGAGCAGGACCCGGAGTTCGCCGAGGTAGCGCGACAGAACATGGAAATCGCCGGCGTTGCGGACACTGTCGATGTCCGGACCGGCGACATCACCGATGACCTCGACGACCTTTCGGGCTTTGACGTGCTGACGCTTGACACCGAAGACGCGCCCACTGTCGTCGAGCGAACGCCCACGCTGCTGGACCGCGGCGGGTCGCTGGCAGTGTACTCGCCGTTCGTGGAGAACACGCGCGAGGTCGTCGCGACGGCCACCGAGGTCGGCCTTGACGGCGTTGAGACGCTCGACACCATCCAGCGGGAGATGGACTTCGACGACCGCGGTTCGCGCCCTTCGACCGGCGGCGTTGGCCACACTGGCTATCTGACGTTCGCGCGGCGTCCCTGACAGTGCCTGTCAGTTCTGCCAGACCCCTGTTGTTGGGGTCGGCTTTAAACATGTATGAGTACGTATGGGATACTGCATGAGCGAATCAGAAACGCCGATGGAGACGACAACCTGGCCAGACCTCGCAATCGGGCTCTACGACCGTCTGACTGGACGCAACGCTGAAATAACGTACGACTTCGATGACATGGAAGTCGATGTCCCAAGCAAGGCCGGCGATGACGCCGACCACGCTCGCTGGCGGGTCGATGGCACGCTGACTATCACGACACGCGATAACGACTGACAGTGGTCACCACGGCGAAGGCGGTCGGTGATCTGTTCGACCTGATCGAGCGAAAACCGGACCTCCTCGTCGACGCCGACCTGACCGTCGAGCGGGACGGGGTCGCGTTCACCGTCCGCGGATACGACGATCTCGTCGCTGTCGACCTGCCGTCGTTCGGGGCGGCGCTCGATCTCTGGCGGGATCGGCTGGTCGAGGGACGGGACGCCGCCACGGCGCTGGCTGCTGCCGGACTGACGGCTGAAATCCGCGTTCGCGGAGCGCCCGTCGCCCGCCTCGGTGCGGACGCCGTGCCGAGTTCGCTCGCGAAGCGACTCGGTCTCGGGCCGATCCAACTGTTCCTTGACGGCGCGCTCTTGGCGATTACGCCACGGCGCGAATGAGGGAAAGCAGTTCGGTCCGGTAGTCCGACGGCGTCCGCCGCAGCGGTTCAGGCGGATTTTCCACATTCAAAAGTGTCGCCAGCGACCGGTCGGGATACGCTCCAGCGGCGATCCGGAACCCGTCGCTGTGCCAGACGCCGACCCAGCCGGTAATCGACAGCGTCGCGTCGGTCGCTTCGAGATCGAGTTCGGCGCTGTAGGTCCGGAGCCGCGCCCGGTCGCCGCTGTCCACGCGGACTCGTTCTCTCCGCCCCCGTTCGATGGATTCGAACCCCCTGTCGGCCAGTTCATCGGCGAAAGCCGACTGGGCCTCCGAGCGGACCGTCGGGAGAATCATCGCCGGGCCGATACCCGGCGCAAGCGGCGGGGTAAACGACAGTGCGGTCGCGAAGAAGAACCGCCACTGGTGGTCAAGCCCGATGGCGTCTCGGACAGCCTCACGCGTCTCGGCAGCATCGTACACCTTCGTCGCCCCTTCGACGCGGGCCGTTGGTAATTGAAAGACTGTTTCGACGCTCTCGTCGACGAGCTTCCAGCCACCATCGCGCAACTGGTCGGTCGGCACGTCCGGGTACGCGGGGTCAGTGGGCACGGGCTGGCCTCAGTGGTCGTCCTCTCGCCACTTGTGTTCGCACTCGGTGCAGGTGAAAAAGCGCGTCTCGGATTCGTCGGCCGCGCGGATCTGCTTCATCTCGTAGAAGGCCCGCTCGTTCCCACATTCGGGACAGCGAGCGCCCGTCGTCGGCCCCATGTCTTCGGCATCGACCTCGGAGGTGTCGACGACTTCCGACTCCTCCTGACCCTGCGTGGTGACAGCCATCTCCTGTTCGGTCTCGGCGTTTCGAGCCTTCTCGTAGCCGCAGCTACCGCAGACCCAGCGCTCGTCGTCCGTTTTCATCATCGAACCGCATTCGTCGCAAAACTCCATTGTAGTACCACCGTTTGCTTGCCGACCGTGTTAAACACCCGGTTTCGACCGGGCCGTTCTCTCTCCGTGTTGCCGTGTAGTGCAGAACGAACAGCAAAATCGGCGTGTCGACCGTCTCAGTCGTTGCGAACCCACGCCGAGCAGGCTTCCATGTCGTCCATGACCTCGCCGTGGAACGAACAGTACGGCTCAATGTCGCCGTCCTGCATCACGTATTCGAAGTGCCGGCAGTTCCCGCAGTAGGTGTCCGGTTCGCCCTGATGGACCGCCGTCTCGGTAATCGCGTCGCGTCCCGTTGTCGCCGCCCCGCCGTCGGTCGACGGCGATGCTTCCGGGCCTGCCTCAGCAATCCTTGGGTCGAGTGCGTTCTCAGAGGGGCCGGTCTGGTCCGGTCCACTCGACGCGGTGTTTTGCTGACCGGTGCTCGAACGACTGTTCGCCTGACGGCCTGATCGTCGCTCCGTCGCTGTACCGCTATCTGACTGTGGTGAAGACCGCGTGCTGCGGTCAGACTGCGTGTCTCTCGTCGGTTGCCGACGGCGGCTGTCGGCCGTGCGCGTGTCGCCCGAATGCTGTCCGGTCCCGCCATCGCTGACAGCGCCCTCTGTACCTGCCCCCGGTCGATTCGTCTGCGTCTCAACCGTGCCGTCTGGGTCCTGTCCGAAAAACCCGATGCCGCCCAGCCCCGGGAGCGTTCGTGCTTCCTCAACGAGGCGAATTGTCCCTTCCTCGGTAACTTCCATGCGTGCCGTCCCGCCGGGGTCGTTTCGCGTCTTGAACGTCGCAAGCGACGCGAACAGGCACCAGAACGTCGTTACGATACCAGCGAAATAGACAACGCCGGTAAGCAGTGCCAGCAGCGGGTCGCTGCTGGTCCAGCTGTAGGGGTACAGCGACCGGAACAGGCCGACGCCGGCCGCCGCGACACCCGTTCCGCCGAGCGCGGTCAACCGGATCCGACGACTGGCCGGCAACACCGCGAACACGCCGAGAATAACCGACGGCAGCCCGAGCCCGGCGATGATGCCGGCGACTCGCCTGGCTGCGTAGGCGTCCAGTCCGTATCTGTTTCCGACGGCGGTCGTTGCGAGCGCGATTGCCCCGACGAGTCCGGCAACACCAACGAGAAACAGAGCCGTCCCGACGAGTTGCTGGCGACGCGATGCGACGCGTCCAACCTCCCCTTCGTACACGTCGGTGAGACTAGTCATGCAGTACACTACTGCTACATCAGATAAAACTACCCGTCAGACAGATGCATGACGCGGGCACGCGCGTACGCAGTCCGATAGGTACGCGAGCCGTTCCGAAAGCACTAATCGGACCCACGGGCACTGTCCGAGTATGAGCGACGACGAAAGCGAGGACGCGGAGGAGCCGGCTGTCGAACTCGGTGACGGACCCGACGTTGCCGGTGCGCCGCTGTCCCGCGTCTCGGCCCGGCTCACCTGGGGCATCGAACACAGCACCATCGTCGACCGCGAAGGTGACACGACGATTCGGACGCCCGACGGCCCGCAGGAACTGGCAACGGTGCTTGAGGATGTCGGCGTGCCGTATTTCTCCGACCGCCATGAGTTCGAGAACGCGGTCCGAGACGTCATCGGGACCGGTCCCGTTCCGACTGAGTAAGCTGGGTAGCGGACTTTTGTCTGGCCAAAGATGGCCACACTAGCTGGTCCAGCAGCGGTCCATCCGACGACATTGCCCGTCTGGCACCTGCTGTCTGCGTGGCACTCCGCCATCATGTTTGAACCGCAGGGTTTGATACCGTTTGTTGCGGAGACAGCGTGTGTTCCATAGTGGTGGGCTATCCTGGAAAGAGCGAACCGCATTCGCTATCTGGGGATTCGGGGTAATCATCGTACTCCGAACTCTGTACGATGTATTCAGCGTAGAGGGGCGCGAGTTAGCTATCGTGGCCGTCGTCTTGTTCTTTGGCTCGTTCTACGGCGTGTTCATGCCAGTCTGGCGGCGGCTCTCAGCGACGTGACTCACAAGAAGAGGTGCCTATACGGACACAGCGGCGTCAACGGTCCGACGCAGCACGGTCCGCTACCGTAGCGTCACAACACAACAGCTTGCGACCAATTACCGCATATTTTCGAGCGCGTACACCGTGTCGGAGATAATCCACTCCGTCTCACAGTCGGCGTGCTCAATGCTGAGCGCGTTGAAGGTCTCTCGCCCGTCATCGACCGTTATTTCGAACGCTCGGCTACGAAGCGACTCCGGGTGGGGACTCGGTGGGGACACACATCCTCCTCATAGGGTGGGACCGATAAACGAGTCGATTCGCGGCGAGAGGGCCGTAACGCGCCGATTGGCCGCCGTCTGGCGATTGGTCAGGATTCGGGGCGGTCACTCGCTTCGGCCCTGCCGCGGCGCTTCCCGAACAGGTACGCGGCGACGATGAGTGCGATGGGGATGATGAGGAAGATACCCATCATGATGAGGAGGATAACCAGTTCGACAGCACCGGGCATACCGGGAAACAGGAGGGGGACCATACGTTCCGTACACCCGCCTGTCGCAAAAATCCACCCGCAAAGTGAGCGCCGGAATTCGCTCCTGCTGTGTCCGGCTTAGACGTGTGGCTCCGGCAGCAGGTCATCGAACGCCTGCGCGTCCAGCCACTCACAGAGCCTGACGAGCTGTTCGGTCGCGGCCTCGAACATCTCCGCGCCCTTCTCGGCCGTCGCGTCCGTCTGGTCGCCCAGAACGCCGTTGTCGGTGTTATCAGCGGCGTCATAGAAGGTCCGCGAGCCGTATTTCTTTGTCTCCGCCGCCTCGACGCTTGGAATCCCGCCGTCCCGTGCGTCTTCGAGGCGGTCGTCATGGACCAGTTCGGAGCGCAGGTGTTGAATCATGGCCGTCTCTTTCGGCCCGCCGTGTGGCCCGTTCTGCTCGAACAGGTCATCCACGAGGTCCGGGATGCTCTCGTCCCACATCCACTCGATAGCGTACAGCACTTCGTCGTCCCGGAGCCGGCGGCCGACCTCTCTGAGGTGCTCGATATTCCCGCCGTGAGCGTTCACGTAGATGACCCGGTCGATGCCGTGGTATGCAAGGTTCCGGGTGAACGACTCGACGTAGTCACGAAACACCGGCGCGTCGACCCACATCGTCCCGTTGAACTGCCTGTGATGGGGGCTCACGCCGACGTTGATCGTCGGGGTGCAGAGGTAGCCAGTCCTATCGGCGGCTTCCCGGGCGAACGCTTCCCCAATGAGGTGGTCCGTCGCCAGCGGGAGATGCGGGCCATGCTGTTCGGTCGACCCAAGCGGCACGAGCGCGAGCGACTCCGTCTCGAAATAGTCGCCGAGGTCCGGCCAGGTCTCGTCGGCAAGATACATACCCCGTGCTGGTGACGGGCGAGCCTTCAATCTGTGCCTCGCGACGACCTTTGCAGTGGGATTCAGGAAGAGAGGAAGTTATCAGTCGAATAGCTCGTAGACGCGAGCCTCGTACGGTGCGAGTGTCACCGTTCCCGGGTCCGTGTCGTCGCAGTCGTAGTTGCCCTCGACCAGCGTCGCATCGGCGTACTCGACCGGGAGGTCGACGGTCTCCGTCACGTCGTCGAAGTGCAGGACGACGAGAACCCGCTCGGTTCCTGAGTCCGTCGATAGCGACCGCGTGAAGGCGAAGACGGTTTCGTGGTCGGGGAGCAGGTCGGTGTAGTCCCCGTACACCAGCACGTCTCTGTCGGAGCGTAACTGGATGAGTCGTCGGTAGTAGTTGTAGACGGACTCCCCGTCGGCTTGCTGGTCGGCGGCGTTGATATCTCTGTAGTTCGGATTGACCTGGATCCAGGGGTCACCGTCGGTGAAACCGGCGTTTTTCGAGTCGTCCCACTGCATCGGCGTCCGTGCGTTGTCGCGGGTCCGATAGCCGACGATATCTTTCACGTCATCGTACTCCTCGACGCCCTCTTGATCAAGTAGCTCTCGTGCATGGTTAATAGCGTCCACGTCGCGGAGGTCGTCCATCGTCTCCCAGTCGGCGTTAGTCATCCCGAGTTCCTGGCCCTGATAGATGTATGGCGTGCCACGGAGCGTGAGGATGAACGTTCCAAGTAGCTTCGCCGATTCCCGGCGGTAGTTTTCGGGGTCGCCGTAGCGGGAAACGCTCCGCGGCTGGTCGTGATTCTCCCAGTACAACGTGTTCCAGCCGTCCGCCGCCAACCCGTCCTGCCAGCGGTCGATGATACGCTTCAGTTCCGGCAGGCTCCAGTCGCCGACCGACCACCGCTCGCCGTCAGCGTAATCGAGTTTCGTGTGCTGGAAGTGAAACGCCATATCCAGCGGGCCATCTGTGTCGGCGTACTCGAGAGCCGATTCGACGGTGAGCTGTGGCATCTCCCCGACGGTCATCACGTCATAGTTCGATAGCACTTTCTCGTCCAACGCCGTCAGATACGACAGCATCTCCGGACCGTCGATGAAATGCTCGGCGCCGACCCACTCGCTGTCCGGGTCGCCGTCGGGCAACCCTTCGACTTTCGACAGGAGGTTGATTACATCCATCCGGAAGCCGTCGATACCCTTCTCCAGCCACCACTCGATGGTGTCGAAGATGTCCTGTCGGACGCCGTCGTTGCGCCAGTTCAGGTCCGGTTGCGAGGTGTCATACAGGTGAAGGAAGAACTCGCCGCGCTCCTCGTCGTACTCCCAGGCGGAGCCTCCGAAGAAGGACTCCCAGTTGTTCGGCGGTACGGGGTCGCCGTCCTCGTCTGTCCCGCCTTCACGCCAGATGTAGTAGTCCTCGTACTCCGGGTCGCGCTGGCGGGATTTGCGAAACCACTCGTGCTGGTCTGAGGTGTGATTGACGACGAGGTCCATGACGAGCCGCATGTCCCGGTCGTGGACCTCCTCGACCAGCGTTTCCCAGTCGGCCATTGTCCCGAACTCGTCGTAGATGGCCTGATAATCGCTGATATCGTAGCCATTGTCCTTCTGCGGGGAGTCATACACCGGGTTAAGCCAGATGACATCGATGCCGAGGTTGGCGACGTAATCCAGGCGATCGATGATGCCCTGCAAATCACCGATACCATCGCCATCGCTGTCATTGAAGCTCCGGGGATAGATCTGGTAGACGACTGCTTCCTTCCACCAGGCGCGCTCTGCGGTCATACAGAGAGGTAGCCTGACGCGTCGGTTAAATCCACGGGTTCGTACAACACCCGTTGTAAACTGCTCAACCTTACCGAGTAACGGCGGTCCCAGTACCGCTACAACTCTAGCACCGTGTGTCGCGGGAGTTCGAGGTCGTAGCCGACCGCCGAGACCATCTCGGTCGGCCAGTCGCCGGTCCCGGACAGCAGTTCGATGTCGTCATCAGAGACGAGATACGTGTCCTCACTCTTCGTCCCGTCGATAGTCGGGTTCCAGGCGTACCCGTGTGGCAGCGTGACCTCGCCCTCGTGTCCGGGCGTGGCGATCCATTCGCGGCCGGCGAAGCCCGTTGCGCCGCCCTGATGATGGTTCTGCCACTCGCCTTCCCAGCCGACCTCGGCGTAGGCGTCCTGAATCGCGTCGAACACGTCGCCTGCTGTGCCACCACTCTGACCGGCTGCCTGTGTCGCGGCCAGCGCAGTGGTCTCGACTCGGGCAGCCTTGTGGGTTCGCTCCATGAGCCACTCCGGCGGGTCGAACGCGATTGCGCGGGTGGCGCTGACGTGGAGGCCGTTCCGCTCGACGGTCACCGACACGAGCGCATAGTTCCCGAGTTCAGTGTCAGTCGGAGTGTAATGGCGATAGGATTGCGCTCGCTCGGCGCTACCGACGAGCACGACGGGCGTGGCGATGCCCCGGCCTTCGAGCTTCTGTCGAAGCACCGCGGTCACATCGAGTTCGGTATGTGAGGGCTCGACGTTCCGCGCGACAGCCTCGACTGCCGCAGCCGTGTCTCGTGCGAGGTCACGAGATTGCTCAATCTGGGTCTCGGTCAGCGGCTGTCGGAGCTGTGTGGCGTCGACTGATTCGAAGCCGGGGACATCGAAATCAGCCGCCGCCGGGGCTGGACTCGCTTCAGTGACGGCTTCGGCCAGCGACGCCGCGTGCCAATCAAACGTTTCGACGGTCACGTCGCTGTCGAGTTCCTCGTCACGGAGCCGCGGCGCCTCGATGTTATTGGCGACGACCCGTACCTTATCGCCGTCGTAGCCCGCGGCAGCGACGCCGATGTCGCCCTCTCGGTCGACGACATTGTCGCCACCGCCAGTGAGCCACGCGAAGGCGTTGGGTCGGGCGAACCAGACGGCTTCGAGTCCCGCTGTCCGGAGGTACTGGTCGAGACGGTCTGTAAGCGTCATACCCTGACATCCCGCCGGCCCCCAGTAAAAACCAGGGACAACACGCGGCAACAGGACTGGCGCCACAGTCTCGCACAGCGGCAATTACGACACACCGTTCGCTACTATCGTGTTCGACGCTGCTCCTGACTCACTCGGCGATGCCGCTGTCAGGGTCCCGGGACTGGAGCAGCGAGTACATAACCGACTGGAAGGCGTCGCTGTCGACGGACTCCACGACGTGGGTGTTCGGTTCGCCGTCGGTCACACCGTTGACGTCGACGCTGGTGTACCCGCGGGTGAGCCCCTCGCGGTCGTCCACCGCGACGTGATACGTCGACACCGCCTCGCGGAGTTCCGGGTACGCCAGCAGCGCGGCGGTGACACTGTCCGGGAGTGCCGTCCATCCGGGGCCGTCGTGGCCTTCGCTGTTGAACGCTCGGGCCTGCTCGGTTACCGACTCGAAGAACGACGCCAGTTCAGTGTCGAACGCTGATACCGCCTCGAACTCGGATGAGCCGAACACCGCGTCTCGAAGACACACGCCCCAGTCGACGAGCGTCACCTCGAAGGCGTCGAACACGCGTTTGGCAGCGTCGGGGTCGACCCACAGATTGAACTCCGCGGCGGGAGTGACATTCCCTTCACAGTTGACGTTCCCGCCCATCACCCACACCTCATCGACGAGATCTGGAAGTTCAGGCTCGCGGGCGTACGCCAGCGCGATGTTGGTCAGCGGGCCGATGCAGAGCAGCGTGATTTCACCCGGGGCCGCTCGACAGCGGTCGACAATCTCGTCGGGGCCAAAGCCCGCCGCTGATTCGATGTCCGTTTCGGGGAACAGGTCCCCGCCGAGGCCGTCTTCGCCGTGGATATCCGTCGCGTGTTCGAACTCCTTGAGAAGCGGCTGTCTCGCCCCTTCGTAGACGGGCACGCCGAGAGAATCGGCGATGTCGAGCGTGTATTTCGCGTTCTCGACCTCCCTGTCGAAGGGCACGTTGCCGGCGACGACCGTGACCGCTTCGACGGTAATTCGATCACTGAGACAGGAAAGAAGAATCGCCTGTGTGTCGTCGCCCGCGGTATCCGTGTCAATAATGACGCGTCGCATACCCGCTCATCGCAGGGCCCATACAAATGTCTCGGGCCGCAACTGTGTGCCACATCGACACTGCGGCACTCAGTAGCGATGAATGAACGACCAAGTGACGCTGTGAACCGCCGGGATTACACCATTTCGAGGCGGTGTCCGCTGTCGTCACCGAGCGATTCGTACACGATACGTGCGGCAGCGATGTCCTGAATCGCGAGGCCGGTCGAGTCGAAGACCGTAATCCCGGACAGGTCCTCACGGCCGGACGCGTTCCCGACGACAATCTCGCCGAGTTCGGCGTCGATATCCGACTCGTCGATTTCGCCCGTGCTCCATGGGACGTTTATTTCGCCGGAGTGGGTCGTTTGCTCGAAGTCGTCGATGACGAGCGTCGCCTCGCGGATGACCTCGGTGTGGAGTTCCTGCTTCCCTTCAGCGTCGGCACCCATAGCGTTGACGTGGGTGTGCTCCCCGAGGTCCTCGAGCGTGACGATGGGGTCTTCGACTGGCGTGACTGTCGACAAGACATCACAATGTCCGGCCTCGGAAATTGTGCCTGCTCGCACATCGAACTCGTCGCCGAAGGTGTCGATGAACCGCTGGACACGGTCGTCGTCGAGGTCGCTGACGATGACGGACTCGATCGGTCGCACCTGGGAAATGGCCTCCAGTTGCGTGTACGACTGGACGCCGGCGCCGATGATGCCGAGCGAGGACGCATCCTCGACGGCGAGATGGTCCGTCGCCACGGCGGCGGCCGCACCGGTTCGCTTCATCGTCAGTGTCGTGGCGTCCATCACGGCAACCGGGAAGCCGCTTTCGGGGTCCGTGTACACGAGCGTCCCCATCACAGTCGGCAGGTCGAACTCGTCGGGGTTGTCCGGGTGTACGTTCACCCACTTGATGCCCGACGCTTCCCAGTCGTCTGTTTCGAGGTAGGCCGGCATCGACCGGAAGTCCCCGTTGTGCTGTGGTAGGTCGATGTAGGACTTCGGCGGCATCTGCGCCGTGTCGTTTTCGTATGCGGCGAACGCGGCCTCGATGGCCGGAACGAGGTCCGCCATCTCGACGGCCGCCTCGATGTCCGTACTGGGGACGATAGTCGTCTGGTTGTTCTGTCGTGCTGTGGAATATAGTGAATTGCTCATAGTGTTGTGAATGTATTATATCGGGTTATTCGATCGCGCGATACTGATTCAGCGTATTCTTGGCTCTCTGTGGTACTGTCAGAACGACCCCTGAGACAGCGTCTTTTTGTGAGTGATACGACCGCGGTGCTCGGCGTCGTCAAAGGATTCGACCGTTGCGAGCACACGACAGCCGACGATATCCGCCTCGCCGTTTTCGAAGTGAAGGCGGGTCTCGCCGACCTGTGCGACCAACTCGCCGGATTCCTCGTCGAGTTCGGTGACGTACACCTCTATCTCTTCGCCCGCCTCGAACGTCGGCGTGGTCGACCTGAACGACATCCCGGTAAGGAACTTGGTAAACATGCTCATAGACGGGTCACATCCTTGGATTTGCGGTCAGTGGTGTACTCGAGCCCGAACCCGGTCAGCGCGGAGAGGAGGAACACGCCGAACAGGAACCAGCCGTGGAAGACGTACGGCCAGACCTGCACGGGGTTGACTACCATCGCGCTGGTGAACCACTCGTACTGTCCGGGGAGGCCCTGTAGCGTCGCGAAGCCGATGAGGACACCGCCGCCCCACGGGAAGATGTACCCGAGCGCCGAGGTGTTCGCGTCGAGGATATTCGCCCGGCGGTAACTGTTGATGTTGTACCGCTGGCCAATGCGGGCGATGTACGGCGCAATCGCGATCTCTGCCGCCGTGTTGATCGTGATCATCGAGTTAACGAGGGCGGTGCCGACCACCATCGTCGTCTCGGCCTTTCGGACGCCCGTTGCGACGTTTTCAAGCAGCCATTCCTGTATCGCTTCGAAGCCACCGCCACGGATCATGATCTCAGACCCGGCGACGATGAGCAAGACGAGAACGATAAGCGGGAAGAACCCGGCTGCACCGTTGTAGATGGACCCGGTGACGCCGGCGTTTTCGGCCGCGACCACTTCCGCGATGGGAAGCGAGCCGGCCCAACTTGCGGCTGCTGACGTTTCGGGAACTTTGAACAGCAACACGTCACTCAGCGGTGCGAGACCGAAGACGACGTTGAAGACAACCGCAACGATGAGTCCCCACGAAATGGCTTCGACAATGTGTCGGCCCATGACCGCCGTCACGATGACGACGAGCATGGAAATGAGGTGCAGCAGTCCCGCTGGTTCGCTGTTCTGGACGAACAGGTCCTGTGCCTGCTGGGAGATGTCCAGCCCGGGCATCGCGTTTCCGGCAAAGACGTACGCCGCAAGCGCCAGTACCGCCGCAATAACGGCGTACTTGAACCGCGAGGCGACGACCCCGCCGATATCAGCGTCTTGCGTCACTGCGCTGACAATCGTCGTATCGCTGACCGGCGCGAGGTTGTCCCCGAAGACGGCCCCGGAGAGAATTGCCCCGAACAGCAACACCGGGTTCGCACCGAGCAGGATACCGGCCGGGAAGAAAAGCGCCGAGAAGGCGACTGCCGCTCCGTAGCCGGTTCCGATTCCGGTCGTAAAAAGCGCTGCGAGGATGAAGGTGGCGGCGGGGAACAGCGCGCCCCCGACCTCGGCCGCGTTCGCTGCCCAAACGAGCCCGCCGACGAAGCCACCTGCCTGGAGCGTGTTCGAGAACATTCCTGCCCAGAGCCACGCGACCACTGCTGTCGCGGCGACCCGCTTCGTCATCCCATCGAAGATGGTGTTCGCGTAGTTCTTCCAGTCTCCTTTGGCGAAGAACATCCCGACGATGAGCGCCACGAGCATTCCCGCGACAAGCCCAGTCGTATCCCCGATACCGAACAGACCACTCTGGACAATCGCCCACAGGATAAACAGCCCTATGGGAACGACACTCATCCACCGTCCACCGTAAAACTCGATTGCTTCGACATCCGGGCCGGAGATCTCTTCGATCTCTGTCCCATCGCCACTATCCGTGTCTGACATGCATTCTGTGCCTCGTCAAATACACACGCAAAAGTTCATGATAATAACTATCTCTCCGGTAACAAATCACCGGAGCCGTCTCTGGTAAAGGCTTCTCTTGTCATGGTTGCTGTAGATATATAAAAGTCCACTTCTGTCGGAATTTGAGCGGCGTAGTAACCCTGTATATAGCCCGAGCTCAAGCGATAGAACTAATTTCAGATAGATATTCTAAAAATATAATTCTATGTAATTGAATAGCTATCAGCTATCGGAATGCGATATAATCTCCACGGTATCTATTCCACTATGACCGGACTTTTTTATACCATGATCAAGTCCACAGTGGTATGGACAGTTCTGGCGGTCGTCGTCTCCAGACGACCGAAACCTCCCTCGCAATCATCGATGCGGTAAACGAGCTGGGGGAGGCTCGAATGAGTGAGCTTGCGGACCGGCTGGACCTCTCGACGAGCACCATTCACGTCCACCTCAAGACACTCTTGGACCAAGAGTATCTGGTCAAACGAGGCGAGCAGTACCGACTTGGCATGAAGCTGTTCCACCTTGGGGAGGGCGCTCGAACCCGCAACGAGTGGTACGAGGTCGCCCGTCGCAAAACACACGAACTCGCGGATAGTTGCGGTGAGGAGGTCACGTTCGCTGTCGAAGAGTACGGGCGTGCGATAACGCTGTTCAACGTCGTCGCTAACGTCCCCTCGAAAGGGTTCCAGGTGGGACGGTACTACTACTTGCACAACTCAGCAGTCGGGAAGGCGATTCTCGCCGGGTTGCCGGAGACCCGAGTCAACGAAATTCTCGACCGATGGGGACTGCCCGCTGAGACAGAGTACACGGTCACCGACCGAGAAGCGCTTCTGGAAGACATCGCCCGCACGGAAGAGCGCGGCTATTCGGTGAACGATCAGGAGGCAGTCGAGGGGCTTCGGTCAGTCGGTGTGCCGGTTACTGCCCCACACGGCGGCGTTCTCGGCGCGCTCGATATCTCCGGTCCACTGTATCGGCTGCCACCGAACGAGGAACTCGCATCGATGCTGCAAGACGTCGTCGAGGAACTGGAGTCGGAACTCGGGGTCCAGTAGCGCTCGGTCGCACCTGTAGTTGTATTCTAGGTGCAAATATGAGACGCTGGCTCTGTGACCACGGACGCGACAAATAGAAACACGGGCCGAGACGCTGTGCTGCCATCAGTCCCGGTCAGCACCGCTGGGACCGAGAAGTGTGGCCTCGACTTTCCGGAGGTGTTCGTGAAACGTCGTCTTCGCGACACCAAGCTCGTCGGCCAGCTCGCTCCCGCTTACTTCTCTCGGGTAGTCGTAATAGCCGCGGTTGCGGGCCAGTTCGAACACTTCGCGCTGCTTGTCGGAAAGCTGCCGGACAGCCAATCCATCGGATTCCCTGCTTCCAGTAGTCGCGGACGTAATCTGTGTCACGGTTATCGTCGCGTCTTTCTCTGCGCACACGGCGTCGAGTTTCTCCTGTATCGTCGCCCGTGATTCGTCGATAGCGACCGTCCAGTACTCGGTCCCGTCACGTATTCGGATCGGCTCCTGATTCATGAACCCGTGTGAGACCAGCGCGTCGTGGATGCTCTCTTCCGGGCCGTATTCGACAAGAAGCGTGCGCGTTGCTTTGTTTACCGGTGCCGATATTCCGCCGAAGCTACGACGGGTATCCATTTCCGTGACTGCGTGGGTGTGGTCGGACGCCCGGGTCGCCGCAACGAGCGCCTCGACCGTGGCCGCTGACTCAGCGTATGCAACGACGTGGGCCTTGACCTTCCCGTCGACTAAGTACGCAGCGTTGACCAGCAGTCTGGCTGCAGTGGCCGCCGTCACTTCCCGCATCCAGCAGTCGGGGTGTTCCAGTTCGAGCGTCAACTGGAGCCCGCTGCTGGACGAAGCAGCGGTCATATCGGAGCCGTCAGCACCCATTGTTTTCCATGGGTTCTTCGACGTGATCGCGCTCGCCTGTGTTTGCCTTCATCACGAGTGGTCGTTCTCAATTGATGTCACCGAGAGCCACACATGTAAGGCTCTGGTTTGTCAGTCACGCCCGCACTGCATAGCAGTATGGACTTGCGGCGAAAATACGACGAAGGCACGCCCGCTGTTGTGCTCGCAGAGGGGGAGTTCGGACAACCGGAAGGCAAGACGGCCAACGGTATCGTTATGCACGGAGAGCTGTTCGATGCCCAGGCCGTCGTGGACTCGACGTGTCAGAGTCCCCACGCTGGCGCGGCTCTTGATTGGTCGGCTGCTGACGACGTTCCGGTCGTCGAGACCGTCACCGAAGCACTGAATCGAGCGCCAGATGCGGCCGTTCTTGTCATTGGTGTCGCGCCCGCTGGCGGTGACCTCCCCGAGGCCTGGGTCGAGGCCATCCAGCGCGCGATGGAGCGCGGCTGTGACGTTGTCTCCGGCCTGCACGTTTTCTTGAGTGAGCGCCCAGCCTGGACTGAGCGCGCCCAGCAACACGGTGTCGACCTCGTTGATGTCCGAAAACCCCCGTCCGTATCCGACCTGACTCTTGGTGATGGTCGCGGGGACGAGGCCGACGCAGATGTCGTCCTGACGATGGGAACCGACTGTGCGGTCGGGAAGCGAACGACGACCTTCGAACTGTACCGGGCGGCGACTGAGGCCGGACTCGACGCCGGCTGGGTCGCGACGGGACAGACCGGCATCCTCGTCGGCGCGGACCGCGGTGTCGTCATCGACCGCGTTCCGGCCGATTTCGTCTCGGGCGTCGTCGAGGACATGGTGCTTGATGTCGCAGCGGACCACGATATCGTGTTCGTCGAAGGACAGGCTGCCCTCACGCACACCGCATACGGCGGCGTGACGCTTGGGTTGCTCCACGGAGCGGCCCCCGATGCAGTCGTGTTGGCCGACGACCCCTCCCGAGAGGCACGGTCCCACTTTGACGACCTCACGGTCGCCGGGGTCGAGGCCGAACGCCGCGCGATTACCGACCTCACAGAGGCGACAGTCGGAGCGCTTTCCACATGGGGGGACCCGGAGGCGGAAACCGCCAGAACAGGGCTTCCGGCGGCGAACATCTACGACGATGATGGCCCGGAGAAACTCCTCGCGGCCGTTCTGGAGGCGCTATGACTCGTATCGACCGCGTCTCCGTTGAACCGCTTGACCACGAACTCCGCGAGCCGTTCGAAATCTCACTCGGAACCCGAGAGAAAGCACGGAACATAGTCGTCGCAGTGGAGACTGACTCCGGTGTCATTGGCCATGGAGAGGGGTCCCCGTTACCGCCGGTGACCGGCGAGACGCAGGCGGCCGCCGTGGCGACTGCTCGGTCGGTAACATCGATGCTTGAGGGGGCAATCCTCGCCGATTACCGCAAACTCATCAGCGACCTGCGAGCCGCAGTGCCCGGAGCGGTTTCGGCACTGTTCGCTGTCGAGACAGCCCTCCTCGACGCCTACTGTCGCGACCGCGGCATCCCGCTCTCGGAGCTGTTCGGTGGTGCGCCGACGCCCGTTAGGACGGATATCACCGTTCCGATAGTCACACCCGACGCGGCAGCCGAACAAGCCACGCGTGCCGCGGCCGCGGGCTTCGACCACATCAAGGTCAAGACCGGCGAGGTCATCGACGACGACGTT
Source organism: Haloarcula sp. H-GB4 (assembly GCF_030848575.1). Classification (NCBI taxonomy): domain Archaea; kingdom Methanobacteriati; phylum Methanobacteriota; class Halobacteria; order Halobacteriales; family Haloarculaceae; genus Haloarcula; species Haloarcula sp. H-GB4. The sequence goes on from NZ_JAVDDX010000001.1 coordinate 692,109, forward strand.
GCCCGAACGGTTGCGGTCGCGGACGCTGCACCCGACGCGACGATTACGGTGGACGCAAATCAGGGCTGGACGCCGAAGGCCACAGAGCAGTTTGTTGACGAGGTGACCGCGGCTGGGGTCGAGCTCGCTCTGGTCGAACAGCCGACGCCGAAGGACGATATTTGCGGTCTCGCGAGGACCCGCGACAGACTTTCGATTCCCGTCGCCGCGGACGAGACCGTATTCACGCCCGCAGACGCGACCACCGTGGTTCGCGACGGGGCTGCTGACGTAATCAACATCAAACTCGGGAAGTCGGGGCTCCTCGGGGCGGCGGCGATTTCAACTATCGCTGAGTCCGCTTCCCTGGATTGCATGCTCGGCTGTATGCTCGAAGGCGCAACCGGGATTGCGACGAGTGCCCACCTTGCCGCTGGGCTCGGTGCCTTCGACTACGTCGACCTCGACGGTCACCTGCTACTCGACGAAACACCGCCGTCGATGTCGTTCGATCCACATATCGATATCGACGGACCGGGACACGGGGTTTCACCGCCGGCCGCTGTGAGTGACGCGACTGAGAACTGAAGCTGTGTGACAGCTTTTTGACGCAAAATAGCGTCCGAGCGGTTACTCTGCGGACTCTGCCGCCTCTTCAACATCGGGACCCTGCTCGGACGTATCGCTGCCGGGCGTCGCTCCGTCTGCATCCTCGTCATCGGTTACAGTACCGTCTACAGTGGCAGGGTCGTCGTCGACTGCTGCATCGGCCGCCGGATCGCTGTCGTCTGAATCGCTTCGTTCGTCAGCTGGCTCCGTAGTGTCAGTGTCAGCTTCGAGCGATTCGGCCATCTCCGCCATCGCCGCAGCGGACTCATCCGGTCGGTCCAGCACTGCCTCGGTGTGCATCCGCATCTCCTCGCTGGCCCGGATCGTCCCGTCGACCGTCGCGTTCTCGTGGAGTTCGACGGTCGTCCCCGAGATGTCGCCCCAGACCTTCGCGCCTGGGCCGACACGGACGGTGCCGCTGCGGGTCGTTACGTCCCCTTTGATCTCCGTGCCCCGGCCGACCACGATATCGTCTTTCGCACGGAGACTCCCGAAGACGACCGTGTCACGGCCGACTTCGAGGGACTTCGCGCGGATATTGCCGTGGAGCCGGCAGTCGTCGCCGACCGTCGCCGGCGTCGAGACGCGCCAGGCGTCGTCCGAGACGCTCGCACCGCGTGGAATCAAAACCGGGTCGTGTTCGTCGCTCCCGTCGTCTAACATCTCGTCGATTACCTCTTCGGCCGCGTCCTCCTCGCCGATTCGGAGGAGCTGCGAGAGGTAGACGAACAGGAAGACGATGGTCGGCATTGGATTGCGGATGACGATCCAGCCGTTCGCCTCGAACCCGTTCTCGATATCCACGTCGTCGCCGATATCTAGGTCGCCAGCGACACGAAGTTCGCCGCCGATATGTACCCGTTCGCCGATGTAGGCGTCCTCGCCGACGAGCACGTTGTCCGCCACGTCGCACCACATATCCAGCCGACAGTCGCCTTCAGCTTCGATGTGGCCGCCAAAGCGGACTCGCTCGTCGGCGATGACCGTCCGCCCGCGCACGCCGAACTCCACGGTCGACTGGCCGCCGACGATGACGTCACCGTCGGTCACCAGGTCGTGTTCCTCGACAGTCGTCCCGTCAGGAATATCGAGTTCGGACAGCGGGTCGGAGCCGAGAGGCACGGTTGCTATAGCGGTTTCGTTCATATTAAACCCTCATGACGTGCATGACGGGCGTCTGACGCTGGTCGGACGGGAACGGCGTCGCCCCAGTTTCGCGCTGGTGGCATAGTCAGTGGCGGGGTATCGCATCTTGACGATAGGGGAACGTGACAGCTGAGCGGCCATAACGAACTAATTCGCTGCTACAGTGACTCCGGTATGTTACTCGAACGCCGCCACCTCTCGCTTGCACTTGTGGTGCTATTGATAGCATCCGCTGGCTGTAGCGGGCTGTTCGGCTCTGAAACGGGCACGGGCACGGGCACATCTGAGACATCGACCTCGGCTGATGCCAACGGCCCCGCACCCGGCTCGTCCGGTTTTGACGCGGGGGCCATCGAACGTGGGCACTTCGAAACGCTGTCGAACTCGTCGTTTACCACCTCGCTGTCGTTCCAGCTTTCGACAGTCCGGGACGGCGAGAACCGGTCGGTGTTCATCAACCGGACAGTTGCTATCGACCGTGAGAGCGACCGGTCGCTGGCCAGCGGTGAACTGGTGCAGGCCAGCGGTGACACGCTGGCAACGACGACCTACACCGCCGACGGAACCACGGCCGAGCGGCGAGTCCTCACCCGCGGTGAGGAGGAGATGACGGACTACCGCTCCGCGTCATCGCCGTACGACGGGCCGGTCCAGCCGGTCAACGAGAGCAGCGTCATCGACCGCTCACTGCTCCAGTCGCTCGGGTCGGCCATCAACTGGACCTACGCCGGAACCGAGACGGTTGACGGTGACAGCGTCTCGCGGTTCGAAGCGACCGGGAGCAATGTCACCGGCTTCGCGGCCGACGACGCTGTCTCGACGACCGTCTCGGCCAACGGGACGACGAACTCGGCCAGTGCAACGGTTCTTGTTGATGAGGACGGCGTCGTCCGGTCGTTCCAGTACCGGGTGAGTACCGAGCGAGACGGCCAGCCGGTGACGGTGTCGCTATCGCTTTCCGTCTCACAGGTCGACGACACCTCCGTCGCGGAACCGGACTGGCTGTCGAACGCGTAGTGCCGACAACCGACGGCAAAGATTACAGCGACTGTCCGGCGCTGAACTGTCTGGCGACCCACTCTGAACTGTCGAGCGTCTCGACGCTGTGCTGCAGGCGCGCCAGCCGGTCACCTCTGTCCGCTTCGTACAGTTCCAGCGCCCGCTCGATGGCGTCCGCAATCGCCTCGATGTCATGTGGATTGACTGTCAATGCTCCGTCGAGATGGGTCGCCGCGCCGGCCAGTTCACTCAGCACGAGTGCGCCGTCGCCGTCGGTGCAGGCGACCGGGTACTCGTGGGCGACGAGGTTCATCCCGTCGCGGTGTGGCGTCACTACCGCGACATCAGCAGCTCGGTAGAGTCCAGCGAGCGTCTCGCTGTCGAGGTTGGCCTCGGTGTAGACGATGGGCTGCCAGTCATCGGTCCCGAAGCGGTCGTTGACGCGTTCGACGGCATCGACGACGTCCGCTCGATACCGACGGTAGGCGGCGATGCCCTCTCGCGTTCGACTCGCCTTCTGCACGTACGTGAATTCGCCTCGCAGGTCCGGCCGCCGGTCCCAGAGGTGTGCCAGCGCCTCGATCCGCTCGGGGATGCCCTTCGAGTAGTCGAGCCGCTCGACGCCGAGCACCAGGCGGATGGACGCGTCCGAGCGACTGCCGCCCAGCACGGTATCCCGGATACTGGCCACGTCAGCGGCCCGCGCTCGGCTCCGAACCGCTTCGACATCGATACCCAGCGGGTTCGCGACGACTCGTGTCGTCTCTTCGCTCCGGGTAACCGTCCCGCTGTCCGTGTCGACGGTCGCTGCGGGGAACGCGCTGTCCACGCAGTGCAGGAACTGCTCGGCGTATCCTGCCGTGTGAAAGCCGATGACATCGCAGGCCAGCAGTCCGTCAAGGAGCGCGTCGCTGTGGGGGCAGTGTCGGAACACCGACGGTGCGGGCCAGGGGATATGCCAGAACTGTAACAGCGTCGCGTCCGGCCGTCGCTCTCGGACCAGTCTGGGCGCGAGCGCTAAGTGGTAGTCCTGGAACCAGACCGGTTGGCCCGTATCGGCGACCGTATCGACGGCCGCTGCGAACTGCTCGTTGACGCCTCGGTACTGTTCCCAGTAAGCTGGCTCTGCCCACATCCGGCCCGTGTCCTCGTGACAGAGCGGCCAGAGCACTTGGTTGGCGTAACCATAGTAATAGCCCTGCACCGCTGCGTCGGAGAGTGGGACGCGTTTCAGGTCGTACGCCGGGTCCGACGGCGGCACTTCGACGATGCCCTCGTCGGCGACGGCCATATCGGCGTCGCCGCTACCCCAGGCGACCCAGGTACCGCCCCGTGACTGCATTACCGGGTCGAGTGCGCTCGTTAGGCCACCTGCTGCGGACTGGACCCGTATCTCGCCGTCGTCGTCCCGCTCGTGGCTATACGGTTCACGATTCGAAACGATCACGAGCGAGTCCGGAACTACATCGTCCCGCAAATCAATCGACACTCCCGGGCCCATTTGCCGCTGGTAAGGACTGCCCCGTCTTGAGGCTGTCGTGGAGCGCTGGTGTAGCTATACAGCGTAACAAGTCATCGCTGCCTGTGAAGCCCGCCATCTGTGTCTGACGGTAAGAGAAAACTTATACCGGAGGCCTCGAAAGAAAGGGGTGAAAGCCGAAAGGGCACCCGGGTAGGGGTACACGGACGTGCCATTTCGGCTCAACTCGGTTTATCTGGACACGAATCCGGTAGCGACAGCCACGCTGTGGAGAATTTTGCTGTGGGTGCAGTGTGACTGGTTAGGTGAATAAGACAGAAACACGCCCACCGCGTAGTGCCTGGCAAGAGATGGAATTTCGCACCTGGGAACCAGTATATGAGGCTATCCTCGACGACTTCGGCTACCCCCGTGACGGCGACGAGCGCGCCTGTGGCCGCCTCGTCGAACTGCTCGGTGATGATAAGACGTACGACCCGACAACCATCGGACTCGACGGTGCAACGGTCGCTATCGCCGGGGCCGGCCCGTCGCTGGAAGCCGAGGCAGACCGGGCAGCTGACGCCGACGTAGTCCTCGCGGCGTCTACGGCCGCCGACCGCCTCCGGGCGGCAGGTGTCGCCGTTGACTGCATGGTCACGGATCTGGACAAAAATGCCGACACTGGGCGGGAACTGACCGCTGACGGGACACCAGTCGTCGCCCACGCCCACGGTGACAACATCCCCGCACTGGAAACCCACATTCCGGCCTACGACAGCAAGTTCGTCGTGCCGACGACACAGGCAAGCCCCGCCCTACCGGTCCGCAACTACGGCGGTTTCACCGATGGCGACCGCGCCGCGTTCCTTGCGGACCACTTCGGCGCTGGGTCGCTGGTGTTCCCCGGCTGGGACTTCGACGACCCGTCTGTGAATGCCGAAAAGCGACACAAACTCCACTGGGCCGAACGCCTGCTGCGCTGGCTGGAACAGCGCCGCGGCGAGCGCTTCGATGTGCTCGACGGCCGACGCGACGACATCGAGCCAGCAGTGACCGACTGAAAACGAATCCTTCGCTCAGGGCGCTAATACGTCGATGGTCGTGTCTATCGTGTCCGGTTCGGCAGCGCGGGGGAACGAGATGTTGATCGCGTCCACACCATCGATGTCCTCGAACTTTGCGATGCGGTCGCGACATTCCTCTGGTGTGCCGGCAACGGCAATGCTGTCCAGCAGTTCGTCGCCGATCGCCTCGACGGCTGCCGCTTTGTCACCTGACCCCCACTGTTCGGCAATCTCGTAGGCCGTGTCTTCGTACCCCTGCCGGGCCAGCGCGTCGCGGTAGAACGTCCCCATTCCGCCGATGTAGAAGGCCACGTGCTGACGGGCCAGTTCCCGGGCCTGCTCCCTGTCGTCCATCGCACAGCACGTCAGTGACAGCGTCACTCGCTGGTCGGCGCGGTCGCGGTCGCCGAGGTCCGCGCCGTGCTCGAAGTCTTCCAGCCGGTCCCGCAAGCCGTCGGCGGTCAGCATGAGCGCGTGCCAGCCGTCGGCGAAGCGACCGGCAAGTTCGACTGATTTCGGCCCGAGGCCGCCGGCGTCCACGGGCGGCGCGGGTTCGGGTGGTTCACAGCGCAGTCGGAAGCCAGACAGCGAAAAGATGTCCCCATCGTAGTCGACGGTCTCCCCGGAGAGCACCAGTTTCATGATGTCGACGGTCTCCCGTGTGTATTTGAGCGGATTCTCGAACTCACGGCCGTGCCAGCCCTCGATGACGATAGGCCCGGACGGCCCGACGCCGGCGCGGAAACGGCCGTCCGAGACCTCCTGCAGTGTCGCTGCGGTTTGGCCGAGCAGCGCCGGCGACCGCGAGTACACGTTCAGAATCGAGGACCCGAGACCGACCGTCGACGTGTGTTCGGCGATGCTGGTCAGCGTCGTCACCGCGTCTCGCCCCCACGTCTCCGGGAGCCAGACCCGGTCATAGCCACTATCCTCGGCCTGCTGGGTCATCTCAACCAGCGTGTCGACCGACGGCTGTGCCGCGACCGGGAGATACACGTCTCGCGCTGTCATCTGTCACCCTCCACGCGTCGAGCAACGACCGGCCCTGTTCCTGTCGACTGGAATGTATGTGCCTGAGACATGGCTCGCAGTGCGGCCGCACGGGAGATAAAGCCACATGAGAGGGGGAGTGTCTCCCGTTGTCCGCGGTTTATTCACAAGATGGTACCGGCCCGGTACTGTCTCAGAAGAAGAGACTGGCGATCCGACGACAGCCGAAATGTATATTATCTGTCCACAATTCTCGGCGAATGAACCCGTGAATCCCTATGCCCTCCTTGGAGCCGCGATTGTGTCCGAACTGCTCGGGACAACGTCACTGAAGCTCTCGGAAGGATTCTCACGCCCTGTCCCCAGCCTCGGCGTCGTCGTCGGCTACGGCCTGGCGTTCTATCTGGTGTCGCTGACGCTCGAAGACCTCCCCATCGGCGTTGTCTACGGGACTTGGGCCGCGCTGGGAATCGTCGGTGTCGCCGCAATCGGGACTGTCGTGTTCGACGAGCCGATCGATCTCCCCGGTGCCGTCGGCATCCTGCTCATCATCATTGGCGTATATTGTGTCAACGTCCTCTCGGAGATGTCTGCGCACTGAATGGGACCCGGTTACGGCACGCCCAGCGTCGCGAGTGTCCCGTGCCAGACGGCTGTGTGCCCGACTCGGCGACCGGCTATATGAGGCACCCGGTTCTACGGGTGCCTATGTCGTTCGACCCGGACCACGTGACGACGATTACATTTGACTCGTACAGTACCATCGTCGACGTTGAGGCGGCCCAGAAAGCCCTCGCCGATCGGGTAGACGACCCCCAGCCGGTATCCCGACTCTGGCGCTCCCGCTCGCTGGCGTACACGTTCCTCGCGAACCAGATTGATGCTTACAAGCCGTTTTACGAGATGAACCGCGATGCACTCCAGTACGCATTAGATGCTCACGGCATTGATATCTCGACGGAAGAGCGCGACGAGATTCTTGCAGTCTACCACGAACTAGACGTGTTTGACGACGTTCGTGACGGCATGAACAAACTCTACGACGCCGGCTACGACCTCTATGTCGTCTCGAACGGCAATCCCGAGATGCTCGACTCCATGGTTGATTTCGCCGGTATCGGCGGCCTGCTCGAAGACACTGTCAGTGCCGACGAGATCCAGACGTTCAAGCCGGCAGCGGAACTGTACCGTCACGCAGCGGAGCGAACGGCGACCAACATCGAGGAAATCGCCCACGTCACCGCGGGCTATTTCGACGTGTACGGGGCGATGCACGCCGGGATGCAGGGTGTCTGGGTCAACCGCGACGACGGCCCGTGGGACGCCTTCGCTGGCGAACCGGACCTCACTATCGGGTCGTTCCACGACCTTCACGACGAACTGCTGTGAGGAGGGAAAAAGGCATCTCGTGGTTCTGGCTCGGTGGTTACGTCAGGAGAGCCAGGAGATGGCGTAGCAAGCGTCTCAGGGAAGACGTGCCAGCTACTCAGAACAGGCGCTCAAGCAGGCCACGATCGCGGTGTTTCTCCACCAGCAGGACCGAACACTCCACGTCGTCGATAATGTAAACACGGGAGATTTGGAGACGAGCCGACGAAGCAGGCGCTCGTCCAATCAGCCTGACAATTCGGCTTGCTACCCGCGCATGAGATTCAACACTTCATCAACGACATCGGTTTCGACGGCGAGAATATACTGCTCGTCAGGCTCCAGCACCGTATCAGCTCCTGCGAGCTCCGTTCGGTCCGCCGTCGAGATCAGCAGACTGCCGGACGGAAGCGCAATTTCATCGAGACGACGCCCCGCCACGGGAGCGGACGGGGCGACGGTCACCTTGATGATATCGAGGTCTGCGGTCGGATAGACGAGCGTCCGGATATCTTCGCCAGTGAGTATATCGGCTGCGTGGTCCCCACCGAGATACTCGGGTAGCAGCGTCGCGTCGACGACTTCGTCGTACTCGTGATCCGCCTCTGTCTCCGCTCTTGCAATGGTCCGAATCGAGGGCGCGTACTGTTGGGCCTCCATGCAGATGGCGAGGTTCGTGCCCGGCTCGTCAGTGAGTGCGGCGATAGCGTCGGCCTCGGCCAGATCGGCCTGTTGCAGAATCGACGGTCGCGTGGCGTCACCGTGGATGACCGGCCCAATATACGCATCTGACAGCGCCTCGACGCGCTCCTCGTCGGACTCGATCAGCAGTACGTCGTGACCCTGATCGACGAGGTTCTCGGCGGTCTGTCTCCCGACGCGTCCGCCGCCGGCGATGATGAATCGCTTTGTCCGGGCCATTAGCGTACTGTTGAGAACGTGCCATCTTCAATGCCCCGACAGTTCCAGCCGACTGAGAACATGGGCGACCATACTGTGCGGTCGGTCGGCAGAAGCTTTTATCAAATCCCCTCACAGTTCTTACAATAGAAGAATTTACCCTGGTACTCAAATGGACCGAACGGAGTACATACAGCGTACGATGGACGGCGTGCCAATCACAAACAGGATGCATGAGTAAGAGCCAGACGCGGTCGCCAGAGGCTGAACTCGGGCTACTTGACGCGACGATGATCGGGATGGGTGCGATGATTGGGGCCGGTATTTTCGTCTTAACGGGGCTGGCCGCCGAAATCGCCGGGCCAGCTGCGATTCTCGTCTTCGCACTGAACGGCGTCGTGACGGCGTTCACGGGACTCTCCTACGCGGAGCTTGCCGCCTCGATTCCGAAAAGCGGCGGTGGCTACGCGTTTGTGCGGGAGATATTCGACGACTTCGCCTCGTTCATCATGGGCTGGATGCTCTGGTTCGCCTACATGATCGCGGGAGCACTGTATGCGCTGGGCTTTGCGCCGAACTTTCTCGAACTGTTGCACGTCTACGGCGTGGTCCCGTCACCGGACCAGGTCGGTGCTGTTGCAGTTCCGGTCATTGATGTAGCGCTCCCACCCGCCTTTTTGCTTGCGTTTATCGCGGTTCTTGGCCTTGTAGCGCTCAACGCCGTCTCGACGGCCGCCAGCGGCAGTGTCGAGACGATTTTCACCATCATCAAAGTCTCCATTCTGGTCGTGTTCGTCGCATTCGGGCTCGCGTCACCGATGTTTTCCGGGGCCGAATTCCAGCCGTTGTTTCCGGAGGGTGGTGGAGCGGCCGCCGTCTTGCCAGCGATGGGGCTCACCTTCATCGCCTTCGAGGGGTATGACCTCATCACCACTGTCACAGAAGAAGTACAGAACCCGCGGGAAAACATCCCGAAAGCGATTTTCATCAGCCTCGCTGTGACTGTCGTCGTCTATCTGGCAGTTGTGACGGTCGCTATCGGGACGCTCGGGGCCGAGGGGCTTGCCGACGCTGGTGAAGCTGGCATCGCCACGGCAGCAACGTCGTTCATGCCGACCGGGTTACCGATTATCCAGAACGGTGGAGCACTCATCGTCTTTGGCGCCGTGTTCTCGACGCTCACTGCGCTTAACGCCGTCGTCATCGCGTCGTCACGCGTCGCGTTCTCGATGGGGCGTGAAGGGCAGTTACTTCCCTCGATTGGCCAGATCCACCACCGCTACGGGACGCCGTTCGTTGCCATCCTCACCAGCGCCGTCGTGATGCTTGGCTCAGTCGCACTGCCGACACAGAGCGCCGGCAATATGTCGAGCCTGTTCTTCCTGCTCTCGTTCATTATCGTCAACGTCGCGGTCATCAGACTCCGCAGGGAACGGCCGAACATGCATCGGCCATACGAGATGCCGTTCTACCCGGCACCGCCGATAATCGGTATCACACTTAATCTGATCCTGACGGGGGTGCTGATAGAGTTCCTGCTCCGGACGGATCCACTGGCACTGGCACTCAGCGGCACATGGATCTTGCTCGGCGCAGTCGTGTATTTCGCCCTCAAACGGATAAAACAGCAATCGGACCGCGAGCAGGCGACTGCCGCCAGCGAAATAACACCCGAGGCTGAAGACTAACTCATGACCAGAACACTCGACATTATCATCGCAGGCGGTGGCCGCGTCGGTTTCCAGACAGCCGAGATACTCGCCGACCGCGGTCATGATGTAACGATTATCGAACGCGACGAGCGGATGGTTTCAGATATCGCCGATCAGTGGGTAGCGACGGTTATCCAGGGTGACGCGACGGACCCGGACATCATCGAACAGGCAGGCATCGAGCGAGCGGACGCAATTGCCGCGCTTACGGGTGAAGCCGGACTGAACCTTGCGGTCTGTTTAGCTGCTGCGGAGCTAACGCCCGAGATCCGAACGGTCGCGCGTATCGACCGCACAGCCGGTGAAACGTACACCCGGTTTGTCGACGCGGTGGTCTTTCCCGAACGGGCCGGTGCGAGGGTGGCAGCAAACGAAATCCTGGGAAGCGATGTCCAGACGCTTGCCGACGTGACGGGTACCCTCGACATCATGCTCGTCCGCGTCGCTGAGGGTGCCCCGGCTGCCGGAAAAGCACTCACAGACGTCCGCTTTCCCGAGGGAACCCTCGTTGTGTCCGACGATAACGGTGAGCAGATCGCCCGTGCAGACACAACCCTGACACCAGGGAGACGCTACGTTATCGCCGTTGAACCTGATGTCGTCGACGAAGTACTGAATCTGCTTCGCGGCTAGTGGCTTGTGGTCAGCCTACCCCCTCGTAGCGCTCTCCGCGAGATTCGCTTGGTCCTACGAATAGCCATCGGCGGTCGGGACGCGACACAGGGAGGCGTGAAAATCCGTCGCTGTAGTACGACCAGCCGCGGCACCTACACGCGCCGGGACAGCGACGCTCGGAGCTCGCCGGCAAGTTCTCGGTGCCCGTCCTCGGCGAGGCTGTCGGTGACGACCTTCAGCGCAGCCCCGGAGCCGCCGACGTAGAGACTGCCACCGTCTTTCTCGACCATCACTACGTCAGTCACCTCGGCGACAGCCCGGAGGCTTGCCCGAGCGTCGTCGGTCACGCCGCCGAGCAGGAACGTGAGCGTCGCGCCGTCGTCGGTCCCGCCGGCGACCGTCTCGCCGAGGGCCTGATGGCGAGCCACTTCCCGTAACGTTACGTCAGTCAGTTCCGCCACGGTAGGGCCGGAGTCGGTCTCCGGTCGTGTCGTCCGCTCATCGCCGAGCGCGTCGGCTACTTTGACTACATCGTGGGTTTCACGAGTATCGTGTGTTCGGATAATGTGTGCGCCGCGTTCGACTTCCATCGTCGCCGCGGCCAGTGACACGGCGAGCTGGTTCTCCGTCTCGGGCTGATCGGCCAGATCACCGAGGAAGTCCTCGCGGTTGGTCGCGGTGAGCATCGGCCGATCGAAGGCGCGGAACTCTCGGAGGCGGCGGAACATCTCCCAGTTGTCCTCGAACTCCTTGCCGTCGTACCAGCCGCCGAAGGCCGGGTCGATGATGGTCCTGTCTGTGAACCCGTCCCGCTGGAGCGCCTCGAAGATGTCGTCGATAGTTTTCAGTGCACCAGGGCTGGCCAGGTCCGGCGGACTGGCCATCTTGACGACCGGCATGTCGTGGTCCTCGACGACTCCTTTCATCTCCGGGTCGGCGAAGCCACACACGTCGTTGATGAGGTCGAAACCGTGGCCGATGGCCTCCTCAGCAACCTCGGCATAGCGCGTTTCGAGTGACAGTGGCACGTCGGCGTCAAGTTCGTCGACGAGCGGCGCGACCTCTTCGAGCCGGTCTTTCTCCATCTCGACCGGCTTGGACTCGTATTTGGGGTTGGCTGATTGGAGGCCGACATCGATGATGTCCGCGCCGGCGGGGACGAGGTTCTCCTCGATAGCGTCGGCGGCTTCCGCGGGGTCCAGATACACGCTCGGCTTGTACCCGGAGTTCGAACTCATGTTCAGCACGCTCATGACGCGCGTCGGGTGACCATCGCCCACCGGAAGGCCGTCGATTTCGACCGTTCGCATACCGCTCTCTGAGGACTGTGGATACAAAGGTCCCGCGACATCGGCGGGTCGGTGACGCCATGCAACGTATCACTGACACAGAAACACCGAGTTTTATATACAGCGTTGCATGATTTGTACGGGATGGGTGGGGAGTTAACGGTCTCATTCGATCTCGATTCGTTCGAGACTGTCACACAGCAGTTGATGGCTGCGGAGTCCGAACGTGAGATATGCGAGATCGCAATGTCGGGGATTTCGTCCGTGTTCGACGTGCCACTCGGAGCGCTGTGGCTGTATGACAGCGACGCTTCGGAACTGCAGTTGGCGGCGTCGACGGAGCGGGCGGACGAGGTATTCGACTGGCCGGTTACCTACAGACCCGGCAACAGCCTCTCGTGGGAGGCCTTCAAGCAGGACGACGTTCGGACGTACTCCGAACTCGACGACGAGCAAAGCCAGTACAATGAAAACTCCCCCGTCAGTAGCGAGATCATCCTGCCACTTGCCGAGTACGGCGTTATCAACATTGGGTCGCTTACTCCAGTTACGTTCGACAATGAAATGGTCCGACTCGCGCGGATGTACGCGACGCACGTTCAGGCGGCACTGCAGAAAGCCGAGCGCGAACACGACCTCCGCGTCCAGCGCGACCGGATGGAACAGCTCATCGGCGTCGTCTCACACGATCTTCGGAACCCGCTTCACGTTGTCGAGGGACGGCTCGAACTCGTTCGAGAAACCGGCGACCTGTCCCATCTCGACGACGCAGCGGAAGGCGTGGCTCGAATGGAATCGCTCATCGATGACCTGCTGACCCTCGCAAAGAAGGGGTATGCAGTCGAAGATCGCACCACCATTTCGCTTGACAACATTGTCGAACGGACGTGGGAGATGGCCAGAACAGCCGACGCAACGCTGAAAATCGAAGGGTCTGCCCCAGTGTTCGGTGACCAGAACCGCCTCAAACAAGTGTTCGAGAACCTCTTTCGGAACGCGGCGGACCACGCGGGCGACGACGTGACCGTCTGGGTCGGTCCACTTGTCGATGACGAGGCAGCCGAGACAGACAGGGCAGACGAGCGAGGGGAGGGCCGAGTGACAGGCTTCTACGTCGCCGACGACGGACCGGGTATCCCATCCGACAAACTGAACGACGTTCTCTTGGTCGACGGCCTTTCAGGCAGTGACAACGGCCTCGGCCTGTCTATCGTTGCACAGATCACCGACGCCCACGGCTGGGACATCTCGGTGACCGAAAGCAGGGCCGGCGGCGCACGATTCGAAGTGACTGACGGGACAAAACCGGTCTCACCCTTCCACTCCTGGTAGTGCGGATACGGCGACCGACAGCACCCGAACTGGGAGCCAGTGCTGTCCGCGACGGGATTGACAGATTTATTTGCTCGCCCACTGTATGGTACGTCAGTGCAGACCCCGGAACAGGACATCGAGGCCGTGCTGAAGGAGTCAGGCCCGGATTACGAGGGGTTCCAGTTCGAGACCCCGGGAGGGGGCCACCAGAGCGATGTCTACATGGTGACACTGCGCCACAACGGCGAGGCGTACGAGGTGGTCGTGAAGTTCAAGCCACAGGGCGATGTCCCGTTCGCCGTCGAACCCTGTCTCCACGACTTTGTCGCCGACCGGACCGATATCCCTGTTCCACACATCCTTGTCTACGAAGACAATCCCGACGTTGATGTCCCGCCGTATTTCGTCACCGAGCGTATCCACGGCGAGAACTTGGCCGAGAAGTTCGCCGGGCTTTCGACCGAGGACCGCCAGCGGGTGCTAGCCCAGTCCGGCCGGATACTCGGCGACATGCACTCCGAGATCGGGTTCGAGGCGTTCGGTCGACTCACGCTTCACGACGACCGGATCATCGTGAGTGACTGGATGGGCAACTGGCGAGAGTACTTCGAGAGTCTCACCAGATCCCACCTCTCGCACCTCGATGGGACACCCTTCGAGGACATGACAGACCGGGCGTGGGACTGTATCGAACCGGCCTTAGAGATGGTACCCGAGGACGGCGTTCCGCGGCTGGTACACGACGATTTCAGGCCGGCGAATCTAATGTTCGATCAGACGGCGGACGCGCCGATTACGGCTGTCCTCGACTGGCAGGACGTGCTCGCGGCGCTGCCGGAGTACAACCTCGCACAGACCGAGTTCCTCTTCATCGACTCGTCGTTTCAGGACCCGGAACTGCGCGAATCGCTCCGAACGGTGTTCCACGAGGGTTACCAGGAGATGCGCCCGATGGATTTTGACGAGGGGTACGAGCAGCGACGGCCCCTCTATCAGCTCTCGACGCTCCTGTGGCGGATGGCCGGCTTCGAGGCCGTCTTCGCCGACGAGTCCGGCCTTGCCGCCGCTCGGGCCGAAGCCCAGTATCGCCAGCAGTTCGAGCGGCTTGTTGAAGAGATACAGGCGAATTAGGCCGTTTCGGGCGGCCGGCCGCTGTCGACAAGCTCCCGCACCGACTCCCAGTCGAGTGTCGTCTGTGCGCCGGGTGACTGCGCCGCGAGTGCGCCACAGGCGTTGGCGACCGCGAGCGTGCGCTCCGGGTCGGTCTCCTGTGTGCTGGCGAGCAGATACCCGGCCGCGAATGCGTCGCCCGCGCCTGCAGTGTCCACAGATTCTATTGGATACCCGGCGTTCGTGACTGTCTGGTCGCCGATATGGGCCGACGCGCCGCGGTCCCCGTGTTTGACCACAACTGTCGGCACTGTCTCGAAGAGCCCGCTGTCTCTGGCATGGTTGGCCTCCCGGTCGTTGCAAAACAGGATATCCGCATGTGAGAGCACCGACGAGTAATCGCGGTACGGGAGCCGCCGGCCGGGGTCGAAGCTCACCGGAACATCCGCGGCCGCGGCGTCGCGTGCGAGCGCTGCAGCCGTCGTCGGATTCTGACCGGTCAGGTGGAGGTGGTCTGCCTCGGCCAGGGTCTCTGCTGGGAGGTCTGCCGCACTGAACGCCTCGTTGGCCCCATCGTTTCCAAGCACAGCGACGTCGCCGTTCTCGTCTACGATGAGGTATTTCACCGCCGTCGGTTCGTCCGACTCGACCAGTAGCGTCTCGACGCCGGTGGCTGCCAGTTCGCGCCGGGCCTTGGTGCCGTGGTCGTCCCGGCCGACGCTACCGAGGACTAGCGGGTCCGCATCAAGTCCAGCCAGTGCGACGGCCGCGTTCGATGCGCTCCCCCCGCTAGACTGTGACCGGTCGGTGATGCGCCCCTCGCCGTCGGGCTCCGGAAGGTGGTCGACGTGGAGCGTCACGTCCCAGTTGACGTGGCCGGCACAGATGACGCGCATATCCACCGCTGGAGGGGCGCTGTGATAGCCGTTTCCACTGGGATATATGCAGCATGTTTAACATTGACCGGAACGGACCGGCGCACATGGTAACGGTCCCCGATAGCGTCCTCCCGATGAGTTGTCGGACCGGCATACGATTACTGCAGCCAGAGGTGACTTCGTGATGCGCCACGGTGTGGCTGTCCTCGCCTGCTTAGTCGTCGTCGGTTCGCTTCCGCTGTCAGTCGCCGGCGCGAGCGTCAACGCGTCAATCTCGAACGTCGATGTGTCGCCGTCATCGCCAGCACCGGGCGAAACCATCACGTTCGACACGACTGTGCGGAACCTCGAGAGCAGCGATGCCCCGCTCGAAATTAACGACATTGCAATCCGGAAATCAGGCGGGAAAGGAATCACAGAGTACGAACGCGTCTCGGATCTGGGTTCGATTTCGCCGGGTAGCACTCTGGAAGTCCCGCTGACTGCCTCGTTTGATTCGGCCGGAAGCAAGGACCTCCGCGTCATTGTGTACGGTCGTGACCGCAAGACCGGCGACAACATTGAACTCAAATATCCGGTCCAGTTGAATGTTCAGGAGCGTCACCCGCAGGTGGATATCACGGCCAATGACTCCGTCGCCGGCGTTGAGTCGACTGGCGATGTCACCGTCGCAAACGGACTCGACACGCAGATAACGAACGTCGAGGTGGTCGTCGAGGGCGAGGGCGTCGAAATGACAAAGAGCCGGACAGTCAGATCAAGTGTCGCAGAGAACGGCTCGATTACAGCCCCGTTCCGGTTCCGACCCGAATCCGCCGGCGAACACTCGCTGACCGCAACAATCAGCTACACGGTTGACGGAGACACTACCCGTAGTACGACGCGGACGACAGTCATCGATTCGGACTCGCTCCGGAACAGCGTAGAACTCGATACGACTGCGGTCGGCAGCGGTACTGACCGCGCGTTACGAGTCGCGGTCTCGAACGGGGCCAACGCTCCGCTTTCGGATGTCATGGTCAGTGCAACGTCGGAGAACGCGTCGTTCCAGCGTGTCCTGCTCGAAAACGTCTCAGCCAGTACGACCCGGCAGGTACGCCTGAACGCCACGATGGACGAACCTCGCGCGGACGTCACTGTCACGGCCAACTACGAACTCGGGACCGAAACGGAACAGACAAGCACCGAAACGACACTCCGGTCTGTCCCGGGAACGATCGACCTCACCGGTCTAGACGTGATCCGACAGGGGGGACGCCTCCAGATTTCCGGGAGTGCAAGCAACGTCGGGTCGACGGATGCGGACAGCGTCCTCGTCAGCGTTGTCAATACCGAGACCGTCACTCCAGCGACCCCAAACCGTGACTACTTCGTCGGCACGGTCCCGGCCAGTGACTTCGTCTCCTTCGACGTGTACGCTCGGACGACAGGGAACGTCACGTCGGTGCCACTGGAGGTGACGTACCTCGTCGACGACACGCGGAAGCGACAGACCTTCGACGTCGATATCGATCGGATGGGTGGTTCGGCACAGCAGGCGGACCAAGACGACGACAGCGAGGGCGGTGACCAGAACAGTATGTTGCCGGTGTTCATCGCTGGCGGGCTGGCGCTACTGGTCGTCGTCGGTGTCCTCGTGCGCCGCTACCGCCGCGGTGACGACGATATCGAGGTATGACGGTTATTGACGCACAGGGACTGGTCAAGCGCTACCGTACCGGCGGCCAGACCCTCTACGCACTAGCGGGTATCGACTTCGCGCTCGAAGCTGGCGAGTTCGTCTCGATTATGGGGCCCAGCGGTAGTGGCAAGACAACCCTGCTGAACATCCTCGGACTGCTGGATACGCCGACGGAGGGGACCGTCCTGCTTGAGGGGCAGGACGTGACTGGACTCGGCGACAGCAAGCGGACCGCGCTCCGCAAGCAAACGATCGGGTTCGTGTTCCAGCACTTCTATCTCCTGCCGACGTTGACTGCCGTCGAGAACGTCGAAGTACCACTGCTACTGGACAGTGACCCGAAAGTCAAACAACGGGCTAGAACCCTCCTAGAGCGGCTTGGGCTCGGTGACCGACTGGGCCACAAACCCGACGAACTCTCCGGCGGCCAGAAGCAACGCGTCGCCATCGCGCGTTCGCTGATCAACAGTCCGAAGGTGGTCCTCGCCGACGAGCCGACAGGGAACCTCGACAGCGAAACCGGTCGACAGATACTTGACGAGTTCCGCCGCATCGCCGACGAAGACGACGTGGCAATCGTCGCAGTCACCCACGACGATTTGGTCAATGAATACGTTGACCGCACCGTGCATTTAGTCGACGGAACTATTGGGAGGGAACGGAAGAATGGCGGGTAGGTTCTTCCCGGCCGCGCTGATGGCGCGGCGAAACCTCACGCGAACGAAGATGCGGTCGCTGCTGGCGTCGCTGGGTATCGTCATCGGCGTCGTTGCCATTGCTTCGCTGGGGATGTTCGGCGTCGCGCTCCAATACTCGTTTACCCAGAACCTCGGTAACGTCGGAAACCAGCTTACGGTCTACCCGAACTCCGGTGAAAACATCACTGAACTCACCGAACGCGATATCCGTACGATCCGCAGAGAGGCGAGCCCGACAGCGACTGTCTCGCCAGTAAAGACACGCTTTGAGCCAGTAGCGTACAACCGCGAGGACGCCGTCAGGGAGACAATATACGGCGTTGAGAATCCGGCGGAGTTATACGAGGCCAAGGAGGGACGGGTATCGCCGTTCCGGTCCGGTGCGCTTGTCGGTTCGAACGTCGCGGAGGAGCACGACCTGCATCCCGGGAGCCAGATCACCGTCAACGGGACCAGTGTCCGTATTCGGGCTGTACTCGAAGAAGGCGACCCGTTCTCTTCGACGAACCCCGATAACCGAATCATCATGCCAGCGACGTCGTTCAGCCAGCGTGGCTACTCGGAAGTGTACGTTATCGAGTCCACAGGGACGCAGGCCAATGAAACGGCGATGGGGATCCGCGACGCGCTCAACGACCGTGAGGAGCGGGTCTTCGTGCAGGAACTTGGCTCGCTCGTCGATACCATCGAAGAGCAGTTCCAGATCATCAACACTGTCCTCGCTGGCATCGCATCTATTTCGCTGCTCGTGGCCGGCATCTCGATTCTCAACGTCATGTTGATGTCCACTGTTGAACGCCGGGAGGAAATCGGCGTCCTCAGAGCTGTCGGCTACCAGAAGCGGGATGTCCTCAAAGTGATGTTGATGGAAGCGACGCTGCTCGGGTTCCTTGGTGGCGTCGCTGGTGTCATTCTGAGCCTCGGTGCCGGGCTGGCGATAAACCACTACGCCGTCGGCGATGCGATGGCCGTTTTCAGGCTACCGAACGCCTGGTACGTCGGTGCGGCGTTCGCCTTTGGGGTGCTGACGAGTATCGTCAGCGGGCTGTATCCGGCCTGGAAGGCGGCGAGCGAAGAACCGGTCGACGCGCTACGCGGTTAAATCGTCGCGTCGACGCCCGGCTCGAGCAGCGGGTCAGTCCGGTCGACCGACAGGGAGTCAAACTGTGCGAGCCAATCCTCATCGCCACGCTCGAAGGCTTCTAGCGCGTCACCGACAGTGTATGTCCGTTTCTCGTCCGAGCACGGGAACACGCCTTCTAGGTCGTCGCTGTCGTAGATCGCCAGCGAAACGACCGGGAAGACGACAACGTCGTCGACCCGGTCCATCCCGACGTAGCTTCGGTTCCGCCGTTCGAACGCCGGTTCGAGCGAGTGGTCGTTCTGGCCTGCCCAGTCTCTGAACTCTTCGTAGGTCCGGATGGCTTCCGACCGCTTGTCCTCTGCCATCGTTCTGATCCGCTGCCACTCGCCGGCCAACATCGACTCGCTGAACACGCCGTTGGCCTCCAGTCGCTTCACCCGATTGAGCACCTGTTGTTGTGCGTCGAACGTGCCGTACGTATCTCCACGAAGATACAGTTCTGCCCGAAGATGTGTGTCCCCTGTCATAGCTTTCTCATCGCTAGCTTCTCCAGAGACCCTCAAAACTCTTTCCCAGACTTGCATGCTAACACACTGCACGAAATTAAAACCTGGAATCTGCGGCATGAGGTTCTCTATATCCATAATATAGAGTATTTACCTGAATACAGAAGCCCCTTATATTATTAGTACGGCGACAGTTATTTTCCCCCTAGGTCGATGTTAGTTTCGATGCTTGTCGAACAAACTATTGGTGAACATCTTCTAGTTTAGGCTCCGGATTCGCAGATTTATAAGAATCTAAATAGTTGTTCGTCGGGAGCTTTTGTGCTCAGGCAGCCTCGTGACGACCTGTTCGGGATCTTGCTAGCCAGAGATTCCACGGGTCTCGCTTGATCCCGCACCCTGTATGTTCGCTGTCCCTGTCTGCGACATTTGCCGGATCCGGGAACGGCGCGCCCGAGTATATTCGATAGCTGCCGAAATCGTAGCCAACCTTCGTCGAAAATACGGTCAGTCATGCTCACCGTGAGCAAACTGCTGTCGGTCACTCACATCACGCTGCTCGCGGGGCGCTCCGTGCACGGCTTCGTTCAGGTGCTCGCTACTCGTCCGCTACAAAAACGGCTGATAGTTCGCAGCCGAGACCCTCACCAGTTTAATCGTCTGCGTGCGCTTCCGCACCACTCGCAACAACATCAATCTCGCCAGCGTCCAGTTCCTCCTCGACTTCGCGAGCTGCCTGCACCATGTTCTCCATCTTGCCGCGGGCGACCTCACGAGGCAGGAGCTTGACGCCACAGTCCGGCGAAACGGTGAGTCGTTCCGGCGGCACGACTTCCAGTCCCTTTTTAATGTTCTTCTTGATTTCCGCAACGGACTCGACCTCCGCGGTGTGGGCGTCCAGCACGCCCATCGCGAAGTCCTTCGTGAATTCGTGCTCTTTGAACACGTCGAGCTGGTCGTAGTCGCCGTTTGCGAGCTCCAGATCGTACTCGTGAACCGGGTAGTCCAGAATCTCGGGGTAGATACGCGAGTAGTCGCCGTAACAGACGTGCAGGCCCAGACGCACATCGTCGGGGATTTCGTCGACGATGCGTTCCAGACACTCTCCAACGATGGCGTGGTCGTCCGGCGTCGTGGCCAGGGCCGGCTCGTCGATCTGGATGTATCGAGCGCCAGCCTCAACCAGCGCCTCGATTTCCTCGTTGACGAGGTCCGCCAGTTCGTAGGCCAACTGCTCCTCGTTGTCGTACACTTCGTTGAACGACCAGTTGGCGAGCGTGTACGGCCCCGTAATCGGAACCTTGACCGGTCGCTCGGCCACCTCGTCGGTGAATTCGAACTCCTCGACGAGCCACTGCTCGCCGTACTCGACCTCGTCGGCGACGCTCGGCTTGTCGAAGTAGTTGTGGCCCCACACCTTCACGCGGCCGTTGAACTCATAGCCGTCGATGCGGTGGGCGAAGTACTCTACCATCTCGTTGCGGCGCATCTCGCCGTCACAGATGACATCGAGGCCTGCGCGTTCGTGCTCGTGAGTGATGAGCCGCGAGGCGTCGTCTTTCGATTCTTCCCACTCGTCCTCGCCGAAGTCGGCGTCCTCGTCCTCGAACAGCTCACGGGCACGGTCGTGCCACTTGGGCTTGGGGTAGGAGCCGACGACGGTCGTCAGCAGGAAATGGTCGTTCGGGTGGTCCGCCGGTTTGAACTGGTCTCGTGGTCCTGTCATCGTTTTATGCCTCCGCCGCCTCCAGATCCGCGGCGTTTGCGAGCGCTTTGAGCTTGTCTTCGAACTTGTTCACCGGGAGGTAGAACGTTTCCGTGTTGGCTGTCGCGTAGACGGTGTCGTACGCGGTGTTCGTCTGCTGTTCGAACCAGTCGATGCGGTCCCGAATTGTTTCAGGTGACTCGACGAGCGTGTTCTGGCCGTCGACAACGCCCAGCGCCACGTCTTCCTTGGTGCCGTACTCCTGCACGTTGTAGACGGTCTGGTCGTGGTTCGCCACGAGGT
The DNA here is from genome assembly GCF_030848575.1 of Haloarcula sp. H-GB4. Classification (NCBI taxonomy): domain Archaea; kingdom Methanobacteriati; phylum Methanobacteriota; class Halobacteria; order Halobacteriales; family Haloarculaceae; genus Haloarcula; species Haloarcula sp. H-GB4. The sequence continues at coordinate 713,521 of NZ_JAVDDX010000001.1, forward strand.
CGAAGCCGATGGCGTCCACGTCAGCGTCCATCAGGTGTGCGTAGGCCTTCTCCTCGATTGCGCCCCAGTAGGTGTGGGCGACAACGTCGGCGTCGGCGGCCGAGGCGATGGCGTCGATTGCCTCGGCGGCGCGCTCGTCCTCCCCATCAGCAGGCGTGTTCTCGACCAGCGACGGTTCAAGCAGGAACAGCGTCTCGACATCCGGGAACGCGTTCACTTCCTCGACAAGGAACTCGGCGATGGCGTCAAGGAACTCAGCGTCATCACCGTAGTGCTCGTCCGTCGCGAGGTCCGCAAGCGAGTACGGCCCGGGGAGTACAGCCTGGAGTCCCGAATCGACGTGCTCGGCCGCTGTACTGAGGTCCGCGGCAACGTCGCCACCGTCAGCACTCAGGTCGCCCTGCACGACCGGCTCTCGGTAGAAATTGTTGTTGTCATAGTAGCGGACGATGCCTTTCGTCTCCACGCTGTCGTGGACTGCAAGCGGGTGTGCGAGCATGTCGTCCCAGCGGAGCTGGCCCTCGACAACGCGGTCAAGTCCGGCGTCCTGCTGGATGGCGATGACTTCCTCGCGGGCTTTATCGTAGGCTGCAGCAATCTCGCCGGATTCGTCGCCCGAGATGAGATCGGTCTTCTGGTGGCCCTTCAGATCTGCCAGTTCGTCCTTGGCCCAGTCCGGGAGCGGAAAGAGCCCAGGGGTCGTGGCGATTACCTGTGTCATTGCCAAGGAGTAGTCAATGACGGGCTTTAATATTTCCTATTCACTAAAATGCCTAACAGTAATCAAACTCGATAGAACCGCAGGACGACGAGGGCCTCGTATGGGTGTTTTTCACTGGCAAGCTGCTCGCTCGCCAGCCCGTGTTCGCTCGCGTACGCTCGCACTGCATCCGGGTCCGTGAGACTGCTGACAAGCATGAGCGCTTCGCCGCCCGGGGCTAACACACGCTCGACGGCTTCGAGAAACGGGTCGACGAGCCGCCGTCCGTCGTCGCCACCCGACAGCGCGTGTTCCATCCAGTCGTCCCACTCTTGCTCGGGCGGGGTCGGCAAATAGGGCGGATTGAACGCCACGAGGTCGAAAGCCGCTGTCTGGAACGGCTCGACGAGGTCCCCGCGAACGACTGGGACGCCGTTCTCGGCCGCCTCTCGACAGGCCAGCGGGCTCACGTCGACGCCGACCGCCCGTGCCCCAGCGTCGGCGAGCGTCGCGGCGACGTACCCGGAGCCCGTCCCCACATCAAGGACAGTATCGCCCGCCTCGACTCGTTCCTGAGCCGTTCGGGCCAGCAGGTCCGAGTCCTCCGCCGGCTGGTACACCGACTCTACGCCCCGCTGGTCGGCCAGCGAGGGGCGGTCTTCACCGTCACCCATCTCAGGCCTCCGGCTGGCCGACCTCGTACGCGAGTGTCGCAAGCGTGGCAAAATCGGCCGGCGTGAGCTTCCCGGCACGGGCGCTCATGAGGTCCTCGTCGGCAGCCTCGACCACCGCGTCGGGGTCACCCAGCCCGGAGATGTGGGCCGTGTTGCGGACGGCGTTGCGCATTGTCTTCCGGCGCTGGGTGAACACTGCCTTCAGGAAGTCCATGAAGAAGTCATCGCTGGGGACGGTGTAGTCCGGGGTCCGGGGCGTCGTCCGGACGAGCGCACTCGTCACGCGAGGCTGGGGGTCGAATGCTTCCGGTGGCACCGTCTCGACGATCTCCACGTCAGCGTAGTGGCCCGCCGTGACCGAGAGCCGCCCGTAGTCGTCCGTCGCGGGGTCGGCGGCCATCCGCTCAGCGAACTCCTGCTGGAACATCAACAGCAGCGGGCGCTGCTTCGGAAGCAATCGAAAGGCGATCTCTGAGGACGCGCCGTAGGGCAGATTCGAGATGCTTGCGGTGAACTCAGGCAGGTCGACTTCGAGCGCGTCACCCTCAACGATAGTAAGCCGGTCCGCCGCGACTTCCTCGGCGAACTCCTCGCGGAGATGGGCCGCGAAGTCCGGATCACGCTCGACTGCGGTCACGCGCCCAGCCACCGCGAGCAAGCGGTCCGTTAGCGCACCCGGGCCTGCGCCGATCTCCAGCACGTGCGAGAGGTCTACGTCCGCGTCGGTCGCGTACTCCGGAATGCGGTCCAGTACCCGGTCGTCGACGAGGAAGTGCTGGTCCTGCCGGGTGTCGGCCCGTTTGCCAGCCCGCCGGACAAGCGCGTCGGGGTCCCGAGTCCCTGTTTCGATCGTAGTCATTAGCGAGCCGTAACGGGTCGCGGTAGAAAAGGGTCGCCTTGTACTGGCGGCTGTAAGGCTAGCTGCTTGCAGCCGGCACTGTTACGAGGACTGTTCCTCGCGCCGGACGAACAGCCGGTACTTCAGGTCATCGTCCTGTAGCTCTTCGAGTATCCGCTCGACAAGCGTCTCCTTGGGGCTGTGGAGGCCACTAACGCGCTCTTCGAGGTCTTCGAAGCTCTGGAAGGGCTTTCGCTTTCGCTCATCGAGAATCGTGTTCCGGAGCTTCTTCCCGATGCCCGGCAGAAGGTTCAGCTGGTGGAGCCGCAGCGTGATCGGCTGGGCGTCGTTGTAGAAGTCGACGAACCGCTGCTCGTTTGCCTCGACGACTTCCTCGACGGCGTAGTCGAGTTCCGAGCGGGCACCACTCGGGATGTCCTCGAATTCGACTTCGGTCACGCGGCCGAACTCCGTCAGGTCGATGCGGTCACCAAACGCGATATCAACGTCCTTGTCCGCAAGCTGCAGCTCGTAAATGTAGAATTCATCGATGTCGAGTGCGTACGCAAGCGGCTCCTTCTGGTGCTGTGGCCGGTCGTCTCCGGGCCGCCCATGCGGGAGGACATCGAGGACAGCCGCCATCATAGTGTCGCCGCCGCTCTCCGATTCAGTCATGTCAGGCAGTACGAGCAGAGCACACTTAATGCCGGTGGATGCCCCGAACCGCTCCACGGGACGCCGTCGCTATCTTCGTGTTCGGCTCACAGCAACGGACAGCGACTCCCGTTGGCATGGCTAACCGCCGGCGAAATCAGAGAACAGAGCGACGGGCAGCCAAACTGACGAGCCCCTCGTTACGCGTACTGCTTGACGATGTTGAGGATATCGTCGAGTTCGTCGCCGTCGAGCGTGTACCGCTCCTGTGCGAACACAGCCCGGAGCTCGTCGCGGTCCAGCGGTCGGAGGTTCGCGATCTTGTAGGCCGTCGGCGTGTCGACCTTTTCGAGCTCTTCGAGCTCTTCGACCAGTTGTAGCGACTCCTCAGGGTCGAGGAGGGCAAACCGGTTGACGTGCTCGATAGCTCGCTTGAGCTCGTAGCGCATCTCACGGTCCTCCTCGGCAGCCCGCTCCATCTCGAGGTCTTCGAGTATCTCCTTGGTCTCCGCGACCGTCAGGAACTCCTCACTGACTTTTTCTTTAAATATCGTCATTCTTGCCGGCGCAGGTGCGCAGCGGTGACGATGATGGTTTTCTCTTTGCCACCGTCGACGATATCGACCTTGTACGCGTCACCCTGCTTCCCCTCGACGGTTCCGGTCTGGCCGTCGAACCGCGGGTGGAAGCGCCCGTTCGGCACGGACGGGTCGATCTTGAGGTGGACTTTCTCGCCGTCGTCAAACTCTTCGACGGCGCGCTGGGGCGGCGAGGTGCCGCGGTCGCGGGGCTTGTTCTTGAGCTTGTCTCGTGTTCCTTCGAGAGGTCCGTTTGAACTAGGCATTCTTGCTCTCCGCTAATCCGGTCGCCCTAATAAAACGTGCGTTCCGTGACTGTCACCAGCCACGCGTTTGCAGTTGCTACGGAGCCGAGTAGAAAACTACGGTGACGAGTCGATTACAGGCGACCGGTGCTCTCGATGGAGACCGACTCGACGTCATCGACGTTCGCAAAGGCTTCTTCGACGGCTTCCGTGCCACCAGTGTCGTCAGGGACGATGACCGTCGGCGTCAGCGCGACGAGACCGAAGGCGACGTCCTCGCGCTCGAACCCGTTGATCTTCGTTCCTTCGGGAAGCACACCCTCGAGACGCTCCTGCAGGTCGTCGAGGTCGACTTCGGGACTCTCCGGCATGACCTTGATCTTGGCTGCTACTTTCCCCATTGTTATGGCCCCATGAAGCCGCAGTCCGGGCATTTGTAGAGGTTGCTCTGCTTCCGGCAGGTGGCACAGCGGTAGATCTGCTGGCCACAGTCCGGGCACTTGAACGCGGCGGCGTTCGTGCCGGCGATGTTGATGCCACACGAGACGCACTTGCGCGCCTGTTTCTGTTGGCTCTCGCTCATACCACTCCGTATCCGACCGCGGCTTTTAACGATTGCCAAATGCGACCGTCACCGCGAGTGACTGCCATGGCCCTAGTTCCCGGGCAGAATGTCCCCGAGGGCAGCGCCGATCGCCATCGGAACGAACGCCACGGCACAGATGCAGGCCGATTCGTAGACGACCGCGGGGTCGGTCGACCACTCGACGAGCCCCCACCCAGTAAGGAGCGCGACGGAAACCACAAGTGCTGTTCCGGTGACGCCGACAAGTCGCCGCGGCACGATTCCCAGTATCCGGTTCGCCACTCGAACATCCTGAAAGTCGGCGACGTACAGAATCGAGATGACCAACGCGATGGCGATGGCGACTGTCGCGACGAGATACAGCGGGTGTTGGGCGATGTGTAGCCCAGCATCGACCGTCCCGCCTTCGACGGCCATCGGAATCCCGAACAACAGCGAGCCAAGCAGCGCTTCCGCAAGGTCGGACCGGCCAAAGCCCCAGACGACCCGGCCAAAGGTCGCAGGCTCGTGGTCCTGTGAATCGGCGGCCGCACGCATCGCGTCACGGACCTGTCGTCGCTCGTCCTCTGAGTCGACGAGCTGTTCCAGTTCCTGGAGTTCATCGAACAGCGTTGCGAACTCGTCGTCCTCGGTGTCTCGTTCGGCTGGTGAGTCTTCCTGCGTGCTCATCTGAGATCGGGCTCACTATCTCGCGTTGGCACGTCCGGGTCCGGGTCGGCACCGGCCGCCGGAGTGCCGTCTTCCCAGACGTAGAATCCCTCGCCGGTGACAGCACCTCGCTGTCCATCTTCGACCTTCCGACGGAGCAACGCTGGCGGCTCGAACCGCTCGTCGAGCCGGTCAGCGAGGTCTTCGAGCGCTGTGAGCACCGTTTCCAGCCCGTGCCGGTCGGCGCGAACGAGCGGCCCGTCGCGGTCTGAATCACCACGCTCGAACGTCCGGTCGATATCACGAACCCCGGCGACACCATCCTCAACCATCCGGACCGCCTCAGCGATAGTAGCGAGTTCGAGGCGGAGCGCGGCGAACCCGGGTGTGTCTCGCACAACGACCGGTGATGCGTCCAGACTTTCGACGAAGTCAGTGACTCGGTCGCGGGTCGCCGCTGTCGTCTGCTCGGCGATGACGACCTCGACGATAGCGCCGTCCGGCGGGTCGACAAGGTTGAGGCCGACGGCACGGTCCGGACTCCGCAGACCAGTAGCGACGGCAGTTACCGACAGCGACGTGTCGCTGACGGCGATGAGCGTCTCATCCTCGACCATGGTCTCAGTTTCGGCGACCACCTCCCGATGGCTGTCCGTCCCGCCAGCGGTTGCGTCGATGACGATGTCGCTGCCGTTGACAGCGCTTTCGAGCCCGGTGGTTCCGTCGATACCGGCCGAGACGTCCCCGTTGAGTGCGCGTCGAATCTCGTCGACCCGGTCCATCACGTCCGACGCATCCGTTCCCCGGAGACGCACTTCGTGGCCCGCACGGACACATCGCTGTGCGATATTCCGCCCCCGCTGTCCGGTTCCGAGTACGGCCACAATCATGACAGTACCACCGCACTCCCGGCGTTAATCCTTTACGCCGCGGTCTGCCCTCTCCGCCCTGTACCGCTTGTAGGCTGGACAGCGTGACTGGAGCAACGGCAGTACGCTTTTTTCGACACCGGCTGTACCGCCGCGTATGGACATTGGTGTACTGACGGTTCCCTTGGGCGGGCAGTCGCTCGACGAGGCGCTGGCGTATCTCAGCGACCTAGGTGTCAACGCGGTCGAACTGGGGTGTGGTGGTTTCCCCGGGGACGACCACCTCGACCGGCAGGCGTATCTCGACGACGAGGAGAAACAGGCTGAACTTGAGACGCTTTTAGGCGAACACGACCTTCGGGTGAGCGCGCTGGCGACACACAACAATCCGCTCCATCCCGATGACGAACGTGCCGCCGAGGCCGACCGGGAACTCCGGGAGACGATCCGGCTGGCCGACCAGCTCGGCGTGAACACCGTCACGGGGTTCTCGGGCTTGCCTGCTGGCGGCCCGAACGACGAGGTCCCGAACTGGATCACTGCGCCCTGGCCGACCGAACACGCCGACGCTCACGAGTACCAGTGGCGCGTCGCCGACGAGTACTGGTCGGACCTCGCGGCTCACGCGGGCGCACATGATGTCGATGTCGCCATCGAGATGCATCCCAATATGTTGGTGTACGAACCGCGCGGCCTGCTGGAACTGCGCCGCCGGACGAACGACCGCATCGGCGCGAACTTCGACCCGTCGCATCTGTACTGGCAGGGCATCGACGTGACCGAGGCCATCCGACTGCTCGGCGAGCACGACGCCATCCACCACGTCCACGCCAAGGACACGAAGGTCTACGAATCAAACGCCCGCAAGAAAGGCGTGCTCGACACCGCGCCGTATACGGACGAGGCAGACCGGTCGTGGCTGTTCCGCTCCATCGGCTACGGTCACGACGAGTCCCACTGGAAAGACGTGGTGTCGACGCTACGGATGGTCGGCTACGACGGCGCGCTCTCTATCGAACACGAGGACTCGCTGACCAGCGCCCGCGAGGGTCTGGAGAAAGCAGTCGACGTGCTCGACCGCGCCGTCTTCGAGACCCAGCCCGGCGACGCCTACTGGGCTGAGTAAGCAATAGAACCAGCGAAACGGCTTTCTCCGACACTTAGGCTTATATAGTATCTGTGAGATACTACGACTGGACTATCCCATCCAGTGACACGATATGGACATCGAACTCACCCACAAACCCTCGTATACGCACGTCCGCGCTTCCCTCGACAGCGGCGAATCGATACTCGCCGAACCCGGCGCGATGGTCAGCCACTCGCCGACTATCGAAATCGAAACGACGACGAGCCGGGACGGCCTCCTCAGCTCCGCGAAGTCGATGCTTGGCGGCGAGTCGCTGCTCGCAAACGAGTTCACCGCCCGGGGCGGCCCCGGAACGGTCACTCTCGCGCCGCCGACGCCGGGTGACGTCCACCACCACGAGCTCACAGGCGAGACGCTGTACGCTGTCGATGGGGCGTTTCTGGCGGCCGACCCCGACATCGATATCGACTCCGAGTTCGGCGGTATCAAGTCGATGCTGGCCGGTGCAAGTATCACGCCGCTGGCGCTGAAAGGGACTGGGAACGTTCTCATCGAGGCGTTCGGTGGGCTGGAGACCGTCGACCTCGACGCCGGTGAGTCCTACACTGTCGACAACGACCACGTCGTCGCCTGGGAGGAGTCGGTCAACTTCGACGCCCATCGCGTCGGCGGACTGAAGTCGACGGTCCTCAGCGGTGAGGGCCTCGTGATGGATTTCACCGGCCCCGGAACGGTCTGGTACCAGACACGTGGCCTCTCCTCGTTCACCTCGGCCATCGCGGACGCGCTGCCCGGGACAGGTGACAACGGCGGTAACTCAACCGGTATAGACGACTTCATCTGAGTCCCGTCGGAAGTCCGCCGAAGAACAGCCGCGTTCAGGAGAGCGCTTGCGTGATGTCCGTCGACGAAACCATCCCGACGTAGTCCTGGTGTTCGTCAATGACTGGAAGGTGCTTGATATCGTAGGTCGTCATCATCGCTGCCGCTTCGCCCAGTTCGAGCGAGGTCGTCACCCGCTCGACCGGAGCCGTCATCACGTCATCAACGGTCGCCGACGAGAGGTCTTTCCCGGTCGCGACGGCATCGACAATGTCGGTGGTGGTGATGATGCCCGCCTCTGCTCCCGGCACGAAGATGCCGTTGATGTTCTGCGCCTGCATCTGCGTCGCGGCCGCTTTGACGGTTTCGTCAGCAGAAATCGTCTCTAACGGCGTCGACATGATGTCCTCGATACGGACGGTCGTTTCAGTGGCCATGGAGTATCAACACGGGCATCCGGTTTTGGCTTTTCCCTCGGCGCGGCCCGCCGCCCTGCCGTCACCATGAGCATTATCTCGGCCCCGAGTGAACAGTCGGCTATGACCCTCGATATCGGCATGCTCGGCTATCGGTTTATGGGCAAGGCTCACGCAAACGCGCTGGACCGCCTGCCCATGTTCTTCCCCGAAGCGCCCGCCGTCAACAAGGACGTGCTCGTCGGCCGCGACGAAGACGCGCTGGCCGACGCGGCCGACCAGTTCGGTTTCGACCGGATCGCAACGGACTGGCAGGATATCGTCGACGAGGTGGACGTGTTCTATAACCTCGGCCCGAACCACATCCACGCCGAGCCGTCCATCGCGGCACTGGAGGCCGGTACGCCGACGTTCTGTGAGAAGCCACTCGCACCCACGCTCGATACGGCTGAGGAAATGGCCGAGGCCGCTGCTGACGCTGACGTGCCCGCAGGGGCGGCCTTCAATTACCGGTTTGTTCCGGCCATCCAGTACGCGAAGGGGCTCATTGACGACGGCGTCCTCGGCGAAATTCATCACTTCCGCGGCCAGTATCTTCAGGACTGGCTGGTCGACCCAGAGGCACCGTGGTCCTGGCGCAACGACGAGGAGATGGCCGGCAGCGGGGCACTCGGCGACCTCGGGTCGCATACCGTCGACCTGGCCCGGTTCCTGCTCGGCGACGCCGCCGGGGAGATAACAGACGTGAGCGGGCACCTCCGAACGTTCACCGAGGAGCGCCCTGTGGAGGGCAGCGACGAGACGCGCCCGGTGACTGTCGACGACGCCTACAGCGCCCAGATCGCGTTCGACGGCGGCACGATGGGAACACTAGAAGCGTCCCGCGTCGCCAACGGACACAAGAACGCCCACACCATCGAAATCGAGGGGTCGAAGGGTGCAATCAAGTTCGACCTCGAGCGGCTGAACGAACTGCAGGTCCTCACAGAGGGCGACCGGGGCTTCCAGCAGGTGCTCATCACGGACGAAGACGACCCCTACGTCGACCACTGGTGGCCCCCCGGCCACGTAATCGGCTGGGAGCACACGTTCGTCCACGAGAACTGCGAGTTCCTCTCGGCCGTGGCCGACGGTGGGCCACAGGAGCCGTCCTTCGCCGACGGCCTCGCCGCACAGCGAGTCCTCGACGCTATCGAGCGAAGCGACGCCCGCGGCGAGTGGGTCAGCCTGTAGGGCCGCGAACCGAAACCCCCTTTCGGCGGCCACTGGTAGGAACTGGCATGCTCTCTATCGCGCTGGCCGGGAAACCGAACGCCGGCAAGTCTACTTTCTACAAGGCGGCGACGATGGCCGACGTGGACGTGGGGAACTACCCATTCACGACCATCGATGCCAACCGCGGAGTCAGCCACGTCCGAACGGAGTGCCCCTGTCTCGACCGGGAGGACCGCTGTGGTGACGACAACTGCCGGGATGGTAAGCGCTACGTCCCGGTGGAACTCATCGACGTGGCCGGCCTCGTTCCCGGCGCACACGAGGGCCGTGGCCTCGGGAATCAGTTCCTCGACGAACTGTCGACCGCCGACGTAATTCTCAACGTCGTCGACGCCTCCGGCGGGACTGACGCCGAGGGCGAACCAGTCGAAGTCGGCGAGCACGACCCTGTCGAGGATGTCCACTTCATCGAAGAGGAGATGGACCTGTGGATCGCCAGCATCGTCGAGCGCAACTGGGAGTCAATCGAACGCCAGTCCCGCTCGCCGGATTTCAAACTCGACGAGTCGCTCGTGGACATGCTGGCCGGCGTCGGAGCCTCCGAACTTGACGTGGCGCGGACGCTGCGGGACCTGGAGTATCCCGAGGACCCCATCGCCTGGACCGACGAGCACCGCAAGGCGCTGGCGACGGAGATCCGCCAGCGGACGAAGCCGCTCGTCGTCGTTGCGAACAAGGCCGATATCGCCCCGGAGGGGAACATCGAGGCCCTGCAGGAGGCTGCTGACGTGGTCGTGCCCGCGACGGCCGACGGCGAACTCGCACTGCGCAACGCGGCGCAGGCGGGGGTCATCGACTACGACCCGGGCGACCCGGACTTCGATATCGTCGGCGACGTGAGCGACCAGCAACGAGAGGGGTTGAACCGCATCCGTGACGTGATGGACGAGTGGGGCGGCACCGGCGTTCAGGGCTCGCTTGACACTGCTGTTTACGACCTGCTCGACCATCTGACGGCCTACCCTGTCCAGAACGAAACGCACTGGACCGACGGGCAGGAGAACGTCCTCCCCGACGCGTTCTTGCTACGGCAGGGTGCGACGCCAAAAGACCTCGCCTATGCCGTCCACTCGGACATCGGCGACGGCTACATCCACGCCGTCGATGCTCGTGAGAACCGGCGTATCAGCGACGAGACGGAACTCGAAGAGGGAGCGGTCATCAAAATCGTCAGCGACGCGAACTGAGGTTCTTGGCCCGTTACGACACGCTCGTTTTCACTCCGGCAGCAAATCCTGTAGCGTTGCCCGTATATCCTCGCTCCCGGGACTCTGTGGCACTTGCCCGAGTACGTCCTGTCCGAGTCGCTCCGTCGCCGCGCCGACTGAAAGCCTGTCCAAGAGCGATCCGTACTTCAGCGCCAGCCGCGGCGACACGTCGAACAGCAGGTCGCGCTTCCCGATGAGCGAGTGGGTGATCGACAGGATTTCGACGGCGTTGTCGACGTACTGCTGTCTGCTGTCGTCGTCACCGTAGCCAGCCAGTGAAGCCAGCAGGAACGCCTCCAGTTCTGCCTCCCGGTCGTGGAGCGCCGGCGGGTCCGAGAGCACGGTCGTTCCGTCGGGCCGTTCCGGGAGCATACTCCGGCGCGGCGCATACGAGAGGACAGCGCCGGTAGTGGGCGTGGTTGCAGCGGGTAGTGGCACGGCCAGGCGCTTCGATGGGTTCGTATCGGTGAAGACGACGTGGAGGTTTGCTGGTTCGCCGCGTACCGGCTCGTCCCAGCCGTCAGGGCTGTGCTCGTAGCCGCGTCGGAGCGCTTCCCGGAGCGTTCGCTGAATCCGTCCGGACTCGCCCTGCAGTTCCAGGTGGAGTACGACGGGGCCGTCACCGCTCTCGTCGATGAGTGACCACAGGGTCGGAAGCGCGTCCGCAGCGCCGGCCGAAAGTTCGTAGCAGGCCGCGTCTTGTTCTGCGGCCAGCAGTCGGGCGAGCGTGCTGCCGCGCCAGCCGGTTAGGTCGGCCACGTAGAACCACGGGAGCGTGTGTATTGGGCCGACTGCAGCGTCACCGGCCACCGTATCGATAGTCGGCGGGACCGTTTCGAGATAGCGCTGGATAGTCGCTAGTTCGGGTGCAAAATATTCGGTCGCCGCTGGGGGCAGGTCGGTTGTCCGGCGACGATGGTCGTCGACTGAAGCCATACCACCTGTAGGCCCGTGTGCCGGAAAATGGTGACGAGAGAACGACTGACAGTGAGTCAAGCATTCGCGACTGGCGTGTCCGTCCCGACAGCCTCCGATTCCGAAGCCACTCCCGCCCGGCGAATCGGTCCCTCTCTCACGCACTCCGCTTCAGTGTCGTTTCTGACCAGCGAAGGGAAACCCGTTTTTTGCCCCGTCCCGAACCAAGGGTATGAACGTACGGACGATAGCCGACTTAGGCCCCGACGAACGGGCCGCTTTCTTCGACCGCGACGCCGGTGTCGACGCCGTCAGAGACGATGTCCGCGATATTGTCTCGCAGGTCCACGAGGAGGGCGACGTGGCGCTTCGGCGATTCGCTGAGGAGTTCGACGATGTCTCAGTGGGCAACATCGACATCACGGACGCCACCGAGCGGGCCTACGAGGAAATCGACGACGACGTGCGCGAAGCCATCGAGGACGCCGCGGCGAACATCCGTGCGTTCCACGAACGACAGGTCCCAGAGGACTGGCGTGACGACTTCGACGGGCGCGAACTGGGTCGCCGGTTCCGCCCGCTCGACAGCGCCGGCGTGTATGCCCCCGGCGGGACAGCAGCCTACCCCTCCAGCGCGCTGATGGGCGTCATCCCGGCGAAGGTCGCCGGCGTCGAGCACGTCGCCGTCGCCACCCCACCAGCCGAGGAGGTCAACCCTGTCACGCTGGCTGCCATCCACGTCGCCGGGGCCGACGCCGTCTATCAGGTCGGCGGCGCACAGGCCATCGCAGCATTGGCCTACGGGACCGAAACCGTCAGCGCAACGGACATCGTCGTCGGCCCCGGCAACCGCTGGGTCACAGCGGCGAAGGCCGAGGTCCGTGGCGATGTGGCAATCGATTTCTTGGCCGGCCCCTCCGAAGTTATGGTCGTCGCCGACAGCGACGCGGACCCGGAACTGGTCGCGGCTGACCTCGTCGCACAGGCTGAACACGACGAGAACGCCTCTGTCGTTGCCGTCACCGACGACGAGACGCTTGCTGAGCAGGTCGTCGACGCCGTTGACAAGCAGGCCGACGGCCGGGAGCGTGAGGCAGTCATCCGCGCCGCACTGGACAACGACGCGTCTGGCGTCCTCCTCGCACGCTCGATGAGCGAAGCCGTCCTCTTCGCCGAGGAGTACGCCGCCGAACACCTCTCGATTCAGGCCGCCGACGACGAATCACTTCTTGAACGGATTCCTTCTGCCGGGTCCGTGTTCCTCGGTCCGTACAGCCCCGTTGCGGCCGGCGACTACGCGACTGGGACGAACCACGTCTTGCCGACCGGCGGCAGCGCCCGGGTCACCGGTGGTCTCTCCGTGGACACGTTCGTCCGGTCGACGACAGTCCAGCGCCTCTCCGAGGATTCGCTGGGCGACATCGCGGACACGATTACGACCCTCGCCGAAGCTGAAGGGCTGGACGCCCACGCTGAGAGCGTCCGCAAACGGTTCGAGTAGCTGCCACACCGGACAGCACAGTGGCCGTCAATACGGCGGTGTGAGCCCGCCGGTACTCCGGGTTTTCATCAGATGCGTGGGAAGGGCCACGCCGCGTCTGCGTTGTTGCCGAGTCATCGAATAGCCTGCCTGATAAGATGCCTGATATTACAGGTATCGACACCTATTGTGCCCAGTGTATGCGTAATTTGTAATCCTGAAACAACATACTCGGAACGAAGAGACACGAATAGATCATATCAATATTATAAAACTTTAATCAGCGTCTGGGGCGGCAGTTAGTCGTGAGGCCCACGGACCTCCCCGAAATAGACACGACAGCACAGAACCGGCGAACGTTCATGCAGCGGACTGGTGGCGTTTCGCTGGCGGCTGTACTCGGACTGTCCGCCAACGCCAGTGCGATGGTGGACGACGACGGCAACTTCGAGTCGGACCCGTACACGCTAGGGGTCGCATCGGGCGACCCGCTCCCCGACTCCGTCATCATCTGGACGCGGCTCGCCCCGAACCCGCTCACAGCAGATGGTGCGATGCCGAGTGAGGCATTCGACGTCAAGTGGACGGTCGCCACCGACGAAGGGATGAGCGACATCGTCAACACCGGGACCGCGACTGCCGAACCGGACCACGCGCACACCGTCCACGTCGACGCAGACGGACTTAAACCCGCTACCGAGTACTATTACCAGTTTACGTGCCGTGGCGAGACGAGTCCGGTTGGCCGGACCAAGACCGCGCCCGCCGCCGGCGCGTCCGTCGATGCGTTTCAGTTCGGCTTCGCCTCGTGTAACCGCTGGGTCGACGGCCACTACACAGCGTTCGGGGAGATGGCCGAAGACGAGCTCGACCTCATCGTCCATCTGGGTGATTACATCTACGAGTACGGCATCGACGTTTCGGAATCACCCCGGGAAAAATCGCTCCCACAGGAATACAAGAAGGAGACGACGGACCTCGACACCTACCGACTCCGCTATGGCCTCTACAAATCAGACCCGAATCTGCGAGCCGCTCACGCCAGCGCCCCGTGGCTCGTTACTCGTGACGACCACGAGGTCGACAATAACTGGGCAGGGGACGTTCCACAGGACCCCGACAAGCAATCTACCGAGGCGTTTATCCAGCGCCGCGCAGCGGCATTGAAAGCGTACTACGAGCACCTGCCGTTCCGGATGGAACAAAAGCCTGACAACGCCAGTCAGAAGCTCTACAGATACTATGAGTTCGGCGACCTGCTCGATTTCAACGTTCTCGATACGCGGCTCTATCGGTCCGACCAGGCCTGTGACGACGTGTTCAACAAGGTCGACTGTGCGGAGCGCTTTGAGGAGGACCGAACTATTCTCGGGGACGCACAGGAAGAGTGGTTGCTTGAGAATCTTTCGGCCACTGAGACTACATGGAATGTGCTGGCGAACCAGCTTCCCTTCGCAGCAATGGATTTCAAGCAGGGTCCCAAAGAAGGGTTCCGGACAGAGCAGTGGGATGGCTACGTTCCTGAGCAGAATCTGGTCAAAGCTGCGTTTGAGGAGGACGCCAACAACCCGGTGGTCATCACTGGTGACTTCCACTCCCACTGGGCGAATACGGTTATCAGTGCCAAAGACGGCTCCAGCGAACCAGTCGGCGCGGAGTTTGTCGGGACGTCCATCTCGTCGGGCGGGAATGGCACCGACATGGACGACTTCGGCCGCCACGTCGTCACAGAGAACGACAACGTAGAGTACTACAACAATCAGCGCGGCTACGTTCGCTGTACGGTCACGCCCGACAACTGGACGACAGAGTTTCAGGTGCTAGAGTACGTCGACGAGCCTGGTGCACCGATACGCACGGATGCGACGGTCGAACTCACGGCAGGCCAGCCCGGTATCCCCGCTGACAACCCGCTGATCCTCGCTGACTCTGTCGCCGTTGGCAACGGCAAGAACGGGACAGCAGAACTGACCGGTCGCTGGCTGGAGTCAGGACTCTCGGGCGGAGCGATGACTGTCTCCATTTCTGACCCAGAAGTCGCGACGATCACAGGCGTGACAGTTGCTGAACCATTCAGTATCTCTGAGACGGACGTTACCAGTGACGGGACGTCCGTTGATATCCGGTTTGCCGATGTGGAAAAGAATGCCCAGTCCGTTGTCGGTGGCACTGACACGCGACTTGCCACACTCGACATCCGCGGAGAGAGCGCCGGAACGGCTGACATCGAAGTGTCGGTCGATAGACTGGACGACGACAGCGGGACCTCGCTTGAAGCGAACACGGAATTGGGTGTCGTCATCGTCGGTCCGCCGCCGGTCACCGGGAGTACCGAGCCAACTGACCCCGACGGCGACGGGCTATTTGAGGATGTTAACGGCAACGGTCGGGTAGACTACGATGACATCCAGTTGCTGTTCGACAGCTTTGACGACGACAGCGTCGCGCTCAATAAGACTGCGTACGACTTCAACGAGAACGGCAAGCTCGAATACGACGATATCGTCACGTTGTACAGCGAGGTCAACTGAGTTGGAGCGGGTCCCCCTGTGCCGGCGTCACTGTTAACACGTTCGGGCGTCCACGTAAGTGTATGAGCAGCACAGCGGACGACGGCGATCCGAACTTCGGGGGCGAGGACGTTGCCGTCACCGAGCAGGCAGCAGGAGAGGCGCTGGACCTCCTCGAAAGCGAAGGCATGGACATCGAAGAATCCGGGCTCCGTCTGTACGTCCAGCAAGGCGGCTGTGCCGGCCTCTCCTACGGGATGCGGTTCGAACACGCACCTGAGGAAGACGACGAGGTGTTCGAGCGCAACGGACTCCGCGTGTTCGTCGACGACGCCAGCATCGACTATATCGAAGGGTCAGTCCTCGACTACGAGGGCGGCCTGCAGGGGGCCGGGTTCCACGTCCAGAACCCGAACGTGGTCAGCGAATGCGGTTGTGGCGAGTCCTTCCGGACGTAGTTACTCTTCGAGCTCGAACGCCACGACAACCTCAGCCTGGTACTCGCGGCCTTCGACGCCTGCAATTTCGACGCCGAGTTCCTCAACCTCGACCCACTTGAGATTGTCCAGTGTCGCCTCCGCACGCTCGATCGCGTCGTCGGCGGCTTTGTCGAAGCTTTCCGGACTGGTCCCGATGAGTGTGATCTTTTTGAAAACCATTTGCGTGCCATTCGTTCACACAGCGATGTGATAAAAGTACGGACAGGTCACTGAGACTGCCGGTTCAGCAGCGTCTCGACGTGGCCGACCACGTCGGTAAGGTGTGCCGTCCCCCAGATAGCCACGATAATGGCTCCGATCGTATCGAACACGAGATCGAGCATCGTGTCGGTGAGCCCGAACTGTGTCAGAATCGTGTCGTTCCCGGTCGCCGAGGCGGCAAGCGTAATCGAGAACTCGATGACCTCCCAGAACACACCGAAAGCCATCACGAACAGGAGGAGGAACACGAACATGAACCGCGAGGGAATCGAGATTTCGTCGGTGTGCTCGTCGAGCGCGCGAACCGTCGTGTACCCGACCGCGGCGACGACTGACGACGAGAGAGCGTGGGTGAAGTGGTCCCACCACCATATCGTGACGTAGAAATTCTCCTCGGCCCCCGGAAGGCCAACAGTTCCGAGCGCGTGGAAGAACGCTGCGGAGGTAATCCACAGGGTCAATGCTGGGTCGAGCGCGATACCGTAGTCCCGTTCCAGTAGCGCCGGGAGTTGTGTGACGATGATGGCGACGCCCGAATTGACGATGATACCGACGTTGCCCCGCTCGATACCGACCGCGAATAGGCCGATGAGGGCAATCGACAGACTTCGCGACAGCCGTTGCTGTGTTGCCGTACTGATGCTGAAGCGGTCACGGACCCTCATACGTCCGGCTGGACCTCCTCTGGAAGGCGGCTGGTCCCAGCCTGCCGGCGGACGTAGTATGCGAAAACCACACCGGCACCGATGCCGGCGATGGTCGACGCGACGAACTCCCACATCACCGCTTCCTCGATGACGTGTTCGGACACCGTTGGGTCGATGATGAAGGTGGTCCCGAGAAACTGGTCGGCTACCCAGCGGACGACTGCCCAGGCGCCGGCGGTAGCCATCGTGGTGATGGCGACGAAGACAACGGCGAACCGAGGCGTCATCCGGACAGGGGTAAAGAGCTGGAGTTCGACAGCGAGAATGAGCGCGATGGCGGCAACCGAGAGGTACGTGGCGAGATTACCAGTCATCGAGAGCGTCGCAAACAGACGGCCGACAACGGGCGACGCCGCCAGCAAGAGGATTTCCCAGGGGAGCATGGCGTCCCGGTTGCGCAATAGCACCGGCGGAAACAGCGCCAGCGCCGCGACAGCGGCCGCGAATCCGGCCCACAACAAGTCGGCCTGAACAGCACTTGTCACTGAAACGGCTGCGAGCATAGCGACGATGCACCACGCCGCGAGGGCGTTGACGCGCTTGTCCCGGAGCAACCGCGCTACGTCTCGGCTCATATTATCTGGTGAATCCCAACTGGAAAAACCCTATCGACCGATGCCGGCGGCGTGGGCTGTTCAGATAGCTCCATACGCCATGGCATACGCGAGCGCAGCGATGGTCACTGCCGCAAGCCCCGTCACGACCGTCTCCAGCCAGTCGACGCCGTCACTGAACGGCCGAGTCGGCGCGCCGACGACGCCCAGTGCGAGGACGCTGAACACGAAGTGCGCCGACTGTTCAA
Source organism: Haloarcula sp. H-GB4 (assembly GCF_030848575.1). NCBI lineage: Archaea > Methanobacteriati > Methanobacteriota > Halobacteria > Halobacteriales > Haloarculaceae > Haloarcula > Haloarcula sp. H-GB4. The sequence continues at coordinate 731,239 of NZ_JAVDDX010000001.1, forward strand.
GGGTCGGTGCGGGCATGAACAGGACGGCTGCTGCATACCCCAGTCCCAGCGCTGCCCGTGGACGGACGAGCCCCGTCAGCGTGTAGCCGCGGAGGTGGACGTACGTCCATACAGCGAGCCACACTGTCGCAAGTTCGATAGCGAACGCCGCCAGCAGGTGCGTCGTCGGGTCGGGGTGGAGTATCACCCGCTCGGCGACGAGGGTCACGTCGAAGGGGTAGAAGAACGGGGGCGGACCGCCGGTGAAGAGGTCGCCGAACGGGTGGCTGAGGAGTCCCAGTAGCGCCAGTACGGTCACCGTCTGGGGGCTGATATCGCGTGACTGTGCGACTGTAGCCACACCCAGCACAGCCAGAACGAACACGAGCATCACGAGCCCTGCGACGGGGCCGCTGACTGCGCCCGTGAGAACGGTCAGTGCGACGCCGATGGACAGCGCGCCGGCTCGGGCAGTCCGTGAGTTACTTGCCCAGAGGCCGGCCGCGGCGGCGAGTGCCGTCCCTAACAGAAGCGAGTGTGTCGGCCCGCGGTGGACGACGTTCGCGGTCTCCCAGAAGCCGTCTGCCGTCAGATTCTCGGCGGCCCCGACGAGTAGCCCGAAGGGGGCGTAGACGATATCCACGTCGGGAACTGCGGCGAACAGGCCGGCGATGACGCCCAACTGGACCGCTCGCTCGCGGGAGAGCCCCAGCCACCACGCGGCGAGGGCTCCGAGGGCGAACGCGAATAGTGCGTGCCCGACGAACATACCTCGAGTAAGATGTCGATAGGCTTAAACACCACGTGTGAACGGGTAGCGCGGCACTTGACCCCGCTCAGGACTCTGAGCCGACCTTCGTCCAGCGTTCTTCGATAGCCGCGTTCGCTCTGACGACAGTGTCACCGTCGACACGGAACCGTGTCTTCCGGAGTTCGATGGCGGCTACCTCTCCGGTGGTGTCGCCGGCTTTGACGGTGTCGCCAGGGTTGAAATCGGGATCTCGGAGGAGGTAAACGCCAGCAACAGCGTCCTTGATCATCTCCGAGAGCGCGTACGAGACGCCAAGCGCGAGGAATCCCGTTGCAGTTCCAAGGGACGCGGCGATGGCGGTCAGGCCGACGATAGAGAGGAACGACAGCGCCACACCAAACCACAGGAACACGAGTACGATCACCGACAAAAACTGTCGGTACACGGGCGATTCGCCGGGCAGCGACCGCTTCAGAACGGCCCGGACGACGAACATGATAGCCTTGATGCCGACTGCAGCGATCGCAAGAAAGACGAACGCGGTTATGAGGCGCGGGAGTGCGTCAACAACGTTCGTGACTAGCTGTTCAAGCGCTCGATTGATGACACCGACTTGCACGCCGGATGATGAAGAGAGAGGCCCCTAAGTGTTGGCGTCAGCTGACACAGCTGTGTCGCCGGGGTGACGGACCACCTCGTAGTCGCCGTCTTCGGTGATCCCGATAACGGCCCAGTCATAGGATACGTCGAGCCGATTGAGACGGCGGCTGAGTTGCGTCGCATCGCCCGTACGTGTGACGAAACAGCGCAAATCGCCGCCGTCAGGTATTGGGTCCTGCGAATCGAGCACTGAGACAGTGACGACGCGCCAGTCGCGTTCCGCTCGCAGTTCGGTGCCAGTGCGCGACACGGTGTATCCGAGGTCATCGAATATCGACCGGGCCTGCTCGTCGAGTGATGTGGTAACGGCCCCCATCTGAGATCCAGTACCACTGGCTATCTGATAAACGTTCCCACTAGCCACCTGGTTGATAGGTCGCCCGCTCAGACCTGACTGCTACTCGTGAGCGGCGTCCCACTCTTCGGCCTTGCGGAGGTTCGAACAGTCGTTACAGCGGATGCGTCCCATTGAGTCCATCGCGTTGTTGAACGTCTCGCAGTTGCCACAGAAGTAGCCCCAGCGACGCTCGCGGTCGGCGTCGCGGTAGGCAACGTAAAACGCGCCTTTCGTACCGGTGTCGCCATCGCTCCGGTCGACGTACAGCGTCTCGCCGTCGGGACCGTCGAGTGCGTCCATATGGGCTCATGACGGGCCAGCGGCTAAATCACTGCGGAAACCATTAGTGGCTGGTTCCCCTGCACTGTGGGTGTGAGTCCCCGGATCATCCACTACTCCGACGTGGAGAAGGCGTACGATACTCCCGAGCGAATCGGTCGATTTGCGGGGACAGTGGCCGCCGCTGACGGCCCGGATGCGCTGGTAGTCGGAACCGGGGACAACACCGGTCCGGGAGTGCTGTCGCTGGTCACCGACGGCGAGCAGTCGCTTGACCTCTTCACCGCGCTGACGCCCGCGTTCGAGACGCTGGGTAACCACGATTTCGACCACGGACTCGACGCGACGCGGGAGATTATTGCGAGTTCGCCACAGACGTGGCTGACTGCGAACGTCGAACAGGACGGTGAGCGGTTCGCCCGACGGTTGACCCGACCGTGGGCGAGTCGCACCGTCGACGGGGTGCAGGTCGGCTTCGTCGGTGTCACCAGCCCGGACACGGCCTCGGCCAATCCACAGGCGACGACGCTGACGTTCACGGACCCCGTTGAGGCTGTCAGCGAGGCGGCCACAGCGCTTCGGGATGCCGGGGCGGAGGTTATTGTGGTGCTCTCGCATCTGGGGCAGACTGACGAGAAACTGGCCCATGCCTCCGACGTGGACGTAATCCTCGGCGGACACATCCATGAGCGCCGCATCGACCGCATCGCTGGCACGCTACTTACCAGACCGGGAGCCAACGGACGGGCCGTCGTCGAGGTCGATCTCGCCGGGCCGGAACCGACTGCGAAGTTCCACGAAACTGTTGACGGTCCCGCAGACAACCGCGTCGCCGAGACGATCGAGGACAGACTCTCTGCGGCGGGACTCGATGAAGTCATCGGGCACGTTGAGGACCCGCTGGACCGGAGCAGGGCGACGACCTACGACGGCGAGTGCCGGCTCGGCAACCTCGTCGCGGACGCGTACCGGTGGGCGACGGGCGCAGATGTGTCCCTCCAGAACAGCGGCGGTCTCCGGAACGACATGGTTCCGCTCAATGGGGCGCTGACGGTCGCCGATATGGTTTCTGTCGTCCCCTTCGAGGAACCCCTGACAGTCGCCGAACTGACGGGAGCGGAGCTTCGGACGCTGTGTCGACAGGGAAGCGGGCAACAGGTCTCGTTCGGAGAGTCGGACTGGTGGCACGCCCATTTCAGCGGCGTCGAACTGGTCTGGAACGATGGCACACAAACCATTGAGCGACTGCGGGTCAACGGGCGACCGGTTCGCGACACCGAAACGTACACGCTCGCGACGAGCAACTACCTCTACTACACCGAGTTGGAGTTCCCGGTCCTCACCGACTCCCATCGGGTCAGTGTTGCCGACGTACAGTACGAGGCGCTGGCCGACTACGTCCGCGAGACGGACATCACCCCGGCGGTCGACGGCCGACTCACTCGTCGCTAGCGATTTAAACCTCGGCGCGGTACGTTCCGCCGATGCCACAGGTCGTCGTCCCGGTCAGATACCCACTCTCGGAGAACTCCCGAGCCACGCTTGCGGAGGCCATTCAGATCGCCGACGAAGAAGACGCGGACCTCACCGTCCTACACGTAAATCTATACCAGAACGGCCACCACGTCGACCGGACAGAGCTCAAACGCGCCGTCGAGCAGTCGTTCGGTCACGTCCCGCGAACGCGGTACGTCGTCCGGTCGGGGATGCTGGTGGAAGAAACGATCCTTGATGAGGTTGCTGCACAGGACGCCGATATCGTCGTCATCGGGAGCAAACAGGCGAGTCGCTGGCGACAGATGATCCGTCGGTTGGTTGATGACCCTGATGTCGAACAGTTCCTCCGCGAGGAACTCGATTGCGAAATCGTCACCGCCCAGCCGGATGCCCAGTCCAGCCGTCACTCGTCGCCGAGTTCATCGGGATCCTGACGCGGCGGGACAGGGGAGTCACCAGTGACCGTCTGGGACCGGTCAACGCCGTCAAGTCCGCCCAATCCGTTGGTAAGTGAGACGTTCATCTCCCCGCTGGTGTCGTCGAAGTATAGGTGTGAGTGCGGGTACGCGATCTCGACGCTTGCATCCTCGAGCCGCCGCCAGACGTTCGTCTGGACTCTCGAGCGGGCGGCGAGCAGTTTGTACGGTTCGGTCACCCAGTACCGCAGTGTCAGCAACACGCCGTGGTCGGCGAACTCGTTGATGTACACCGTCGGCGAGGCGGGATACCGGGCCGCACCGACGCGGATGTCCGGGCCGCCGGAGATGACGTTGTCTACTTCCCGGGCCGCCGCTTCGATGAGGCTTCGTGCGACGGCGATGTCACTCTCGTACGTGACCATCACGTCGAGCGACAGCCGTGTCCGTGAGTCTTCCGCCGAGTAGTTGACGACATCCCGCTGGCGAATCTCCCCGTTGGGGATGACGAGAAACGTATTGTCGAGGGTGAATATCTTTGTGTGTCTGAGCGTGATGTCCTCGACGAACCCCCGCTGGCCGGTGTCGACGAGTTCAATCATATCTCCGATCTCGAAGGGCTGGTCAGCCAGCAAGAAGACGCCGGAGATCAGGCCCCCAAGAATCGGGGCCAGCACGACACCAACCACGGCTGTGAACACAGTAACGGAAAGCGCGATGTCGCCCAGTTGCAGGCCGTAAATGCCCAGAATGGTCAGCAACGCGAAAATGTACACACCGGCACGGATGCCGCGCAGCGCCGTTCGAGTGAGACTTGGCCGCCGGAACTGCTGAGCGACACGTCGGCCCAGAAGACGAACGAGAACGCGAGAAACGACGATTGCCAGCCCGATAACGATCAGGGATTTCCCGATGTTGGCAATCCACATCGGAATTTCGAAGGGGAGCAACCCACCAATGTCGGTGGCTACCTCTGTCGCCACCTCCGTCGCGGCTTCGGTCGGCGCTGGAGTGGGTGTCTGCAACGGCCAGGCAGGGCCAAAACGCATGACATGGAATCAATCCTGCCACGAGAAAAGGATTCCCCTCCCGAACTACTTAATCCTCCAACTGTATCTGAACATGTATGTCGTCCAACGATATCTCGGTGGTTCTCTCAGACGACCGGCCACCGGTCGATACCTTGGCGGTCGGTGTCTCGGAGTACGGTTTAGCTGGCCTCACGGCCGTCGATTATCTTGCCGACCAGCAGTCGATGCGCGAAATCGGCCATCTACGGATTCCGGGGCCGCCGTTTATTACTCCCTTCGAAAACGGAACCCCGAGACATCACACGCGGCTATACGTCGACGAATCGGCGTCGTTTGCCGTCTTAGTTGGCGAGCGGTTCGTGCTACCGGCACAGGCAGGGGCTGTCGCCGAAGCGGTCGCGAGCGCTGGCGCACGGCTGGACGTTTCAAACATCACGATGCTCACCGGCGTCCCCATCGCACACGGCCCGGACGACCACGTCCCGTTCTACATCGCAACTCCGGCGTACCAGGAATCGTATCTCGACGACACCGACATCAGACCCATGGGAAACGGGTTCCTCGACGGACTGAGTGCCGAGCTAGTCACGCGTGGAATCGATGAGTCGCTTCCAACCGGTGTGTTCACGACGCCGACCCATCCGCAAGCGCCCGACGTGGCGGCCGCAATCAGACTGCTCACTGCGCTGAAAGAGAGCCACTCGATCCAGATTGACACCGGTCCACTGGAGGACTTCGCTGCGAACATCGAGGCCCACTATCAGGCACTCGCCGAACAGATGGACGCCGCTGATTCCGATCAGTTCGGAGATGACCGAATGTATATGTGAGGGCTAAAGTTTGGCACGTGTGTCCACATTTACTGAGATTTAAACTATACTAATTCCACATTGTGCGTGAACAATCAAACATTCTGCCGACACATTTTTGACCGTACAGCACGTTCTTTTCCTTGATGACCTCCACCGAAATCTACACGACCAGTGCGGTCGATTCAGACCCACCACCACAGACGCGGTCCAAGACATCACTGTTCTGTCCCGACTGCGGTCACGAGAGTGCCGTCACGGGCGACTGGACCACTGAAGCAACCGAGCACAGTTTCCAACTCCAGTGTCCAGACTGTGACACTGTCGTCCAGCAGCGGTAGAGTACGTAATTACCTCTCGTCCTCTGTAGACGAGGAACTTTCAGGGTTCTCAGCAGGCGGGTTCACTTTGATGAACTCAACAACGAGATACACTACTGAGACGATGATCAGTATGAGCAAGAAACCCGCATCCCAAGAACCCTGCAGACTCACACCGACCGTGGCCAGGGTTGCAACGAGTACAGCGGTACACCGGCGGATGGTTTGACGAAGGAGGGCAGTGTCGTCCATACATGCTTATTCACTGCCAGCAACAAGAACCTTCGATCCTGCTTCCCGTTGTTGTGACCCGTCCTGCTGGACAGTGATATTAGAACAAACGTACAGCAGTCCGTCTCAGTACTCGTGGATTCCGTCGTCAGTGACAACGGTATCGAGCAGGTGCGTCGGCGTGGCGTCGTAGGCCGGGTTTGCGATCTCGAATCCGTCTGCCGGCTCCCGGAGCACCTCTGACGGTGACCGAATTTCGTTTTCGAAGGCAAAGGCCCCGTCGACGTACTTCGCGGCGGCCCCGACGACCGTCACTGGAACGTCGTTGTCCGCTGCCGCCGTCGCAATCGGATACGTGCCGATGCGGTTGTACAGCGTGTCGTCGACGATGCAGTCCATGCCGACGAGCACGCGGTCGACCTGTGGCATGAAGTGTCCGGCGGCGCTGTCGACGATGAGTGTCACGTCAACCCCGTCCCGGTCGGAGAGGTGGCGCGTCATCTTTCGACCGAGGAAGCGTGGGCGAGACTCCGTAACGTACACCTCGAAGCTGTGGCCGGCTTCGATGGCGTCGTCGATGGCCGCAAGGACCGTCGAGGAAAAGTCATGCGTCAACAGCACGTCGTCATCAGCGATCTCCGACACGGCACGGGCAGCGGCGCGGTCCTTCGATGACTCCACCGAGTCGATAACGTCGTCGATAGCCTCATTGGTCAGTTCTTTGGCGGCCGCCACGTCGCCGGGCTCCGCGTCTGAGACGGTGTTCACGATCCGGTGCTGAGTCGTATGGAGGGAAGCGTGTGAGGGGTTCGCTCGTCGGAGGGCGCTGCTATTCCGGTCAAGCGAACGGAGGTAATCCTCGACCGTCGGGTACTCCCTGTCAGTCAGGTCCCGGAGCGCCTGGGCAGCTTTGACTGCGACCACGGAGGAACTGTGGGTCTGCATCTCCGAGATCTCCTCGACAGTCTCGTCTATCATACCGGTGGCTGTGAGTTGAACCGATATGTGTCTTCCCCTCGCCGTCGAACAGCATTTAACGCCGTCTCACATTAGGGGTGATAGACGGCTATGGGACAGTTCAGGACTGAGACAGTTGGGATGTCAGAGACCATCGGCGTCGCCGTCCTCATTGGGCTGACGCTACTCGTGACGGCCATGGTTGGGCTGAACGTCCTCGTCATCGAGGACGACGACAGCGGTGGCCCACAGGCGAATTTTAGCTACGACTACGTCGAGGACAACGAACTGCTCATTGTCACACACGAACGCGGCGACGAATTCGAAGCCGGGAACGTCGAATTCGAAGGGCCAAGCAGAACTGTCACCTGGGCGCAGGTGGCAAACCGGGAGCCAGACGCGATGATTGGCCCGGGCGACCTCGCACAGCTGAGCAGCGGTAACGCCTACGAGCGACGAGTGGGCGCCCGGGACACGATCACGATATACTACAACGCGAGCGGAAACCGGACCCAGCTAGATCAGTGGGACGGCGCGAACTGACCTGTCGCCTTCTCAGTCCGTCGAAACGACGGTCTCACGGTCGTTCTGTGCCGGCCGACCAAACCAGTCATCGAATGAGAGCGGTCCAGCACCCATCGTGAACACTGCCGAGGCCATTCCGAACAGCGTGATATGCGCGAGTACCGGGTCGTCTGGTAGCCCGAACAGCGTTGTGGTGAACAGGATAAAGGAGACAGCCGCGGCCCCACGAGTCATGAAGCCGAATATCAGCACCAGACCGACCAGCATCTCAGTTAGGCCAGCACCCAGCACCCACATCCCGGGGTCGACTGGGACGACGGCGGTGAGGTCGTACTTTTCGACGACCAGAAGTGCCTGGCCGGGTTCAGCGAGTTTCTGGAACAGTCCGAGAAAAATGAATGTCACGCCCATTCCGATTCGGATGATGACCGGGACGTACTCACGGTACGGTGCCGTTGTTGCGTCCAGAAACCCCTTGAGATGGTGCACCGGGTCGATGCGCCCGTAGTAGGTCCCGTCGGTGCTGGCGACTCGCTGGAGCATATGGTCCGCGCTCGGGCGGCCACCGCCCAGTATCAGCAGTGCCAGAAACGCCGGCACGTACTCCATGGCGAGAACAACACCGGGGTCAACGCTCAGCGCCCAGCCGAAGGTCACTAGCCCGATCGTGGTGACAATACGGGTCGCGAGCCCGAACAGGAGTGTGAACCCCAGCCCGATAAACAGGATGCGGACGACCGGGCTCGTGGCGGGGTCAAACGTCACCGTCGGGGCGAACAGATACCCCTGAAAACCGGCACCGACGAGTGGCAGTCCCACGCTGAGTCGGAGCATCCACGGGACGAGGTCCGAGTAGCCGACGAGTACGTTCCGGAGGATGACGATGTCCGCAATCGTCGGCCGGACCCAGAGATACGCCGCGAGGCCGCCAGTCACAGCCAGTCCCGAGATGCCGAAAACAGCCGCGTTCACCGGGCTCGACAGTACCGATATCGCAAACGCCACCGCGTCGAGGGCCTCGCCCGGCCCATCTGTCACGTAGTCGACGTGTGCCGCCGCGGGTCGCGAAAGGAGCGCGAGCGCGAGCGCGACGCTGACGACACCACTCGGGAGACGCGTGTCCATGCCTGAGAATTCGTGCGCTGCCTACCTAACCCTGTTCGTCCGGCCCGCGGAACTGGACGGTTGGATACCCCGCTCTGTAGGCGGTGGAATTATATCCACGCCGCCACTACTTATACGGCAGTGAGCGTCAACATCGAGACACAGATCGTCGAACGCGGGGACGACGAACACGTCGACGCGGCGTGGCGGCTCAAGGAGGACATCCGAGAATCCGACGGCGTCCTTCGACAGCGGCGGGGGTTCTTTCGCGACGCCTACCGACGGTCGACCACCTATCTCTACACCGACCGCTCCAAAGACCGCCTCATCGGCTTCGCTGCGGTTCGACGCGACGGCTACATTCTCTTTCTCGCAGTCGATGACGAGTACAGGGGCCACGGCTTCGGCAAGCGACTCGTCGCCCGCGTCGCCGAGGACTACGGCAGCGTGACCTGCCACGCTCGGGCGACGAATCGGGAGGCCATCGGCTTCTACAAACACATCGGCTTCGAGATTACGCGTCGCATCGACAACTACTACGAGGACGGCGGCGACGCCTACTACCTCAAGCTCGGCGAGGACTCGATTACGGACAAACTGTCGAAGTTCCTGCGCGGCTAAGCGAACGCTTTTCAAGGGACCTCCCCAACGAGGTAGCCGATGGAAGAGCGGACCCGCGCGTACCTCCGTGGCCGGTTCGGCGATCACTACCGACAGGCATCCGTAACGCCGCCACCGGCCGCGAACGAACGTGAATGGGGATTCATCCCGTGGACCGAAGGCCCCGGCGAGACGATGGTCCGCCATCGCTCGCTGCTGGACCTCGGCGAAATCGAGGATTTTCTCGGTCGCCGGAAGCCCCGCCACGTCTACTTCTCCGCGGGCCGCTACGACGAACCAAGCGCCTCCACGATGTCGGACAAGGGCTGGCGCTCCTCGGACCTCGTGTTCGACCTCGACGCCGATCACCTGCCCTCCGTAGTACTGGGCGAGGACAGCTACGCCGAGATGCTCGCAAAGTGTAAGGACGCGTTGCGCAGGCTGCTCGACTTTCTGGAAGACGATTTCGGTTTCGATGATCTCACTATCGTCTTCTCCGGTGGCCGGGGCTACCACGTCCACGTCCGCGACGAGCGTATCCGGCACCTGGAGCGGGACGCGCGCCGGGAGGTCGTCGACTACGTTCGTGGCATCGGCCTAGAGTTCGACGAACTCGTCGACGAGGAGTCTGTCGCCGGCACAGCTGGCCGGTCCAGCCCGGCACAGAAGCGGACGCTCTCGACAGAGGGCGGGTGGAGCGCCCGCGCACACCGACATATGCTCGCCGTCGTCGACGACCTGCTCGCGATGGAGGAAGCGGACGCCCTCGACCGACTGCAGGAGTACGACGGCATCGGCGAGGGGAAGGCGACGGCGGCACTGAACGCCGCCCGGTCGAACTACGAGCAACTGGAAGCCGGCAACATCGACGTACATCCGGCGTTCTACCAGCTGGCGAAGATTCTGCTCCACGAGGTCGTCGCAGCAGACAACGCACCGATCGATGAACCGGTGACGACGGACACGAACCGGCTTATTCGCCTTCCGGGCTCGCTCCACGGCGGCAGCGGGCTGGAGGTCCAGCGCATCGACCGCGACGATCTCGACGCGTTCGACCCGCTGGTCGACCCCGTCCCGGAAACCTTCCGGGGCCACGACATCACCGTCGAGGTGACCGACGGCGGCCTCGTCGAACTAGATGGCGATAGCTTTACACTGGAGGCGGGTAATCAGACTGTACCAGAGCACGTGGGCGTATTTCTCATGGCCCGCGGGCGTGCCGAGAAGGGGAAGGAATGAACGTAGACGAGCTCCAGTCCGTCCAATCGCGGGAACGCCAGACCGACCAGCTCCAGCAGCTGCGCGAGACGTTCTACGAGGACGCCGGGCAGTTCATCCAACAGCTCCGGTCGGAGCGCGACCGCGCGGCCGAGCGCGCCGAGGACCCGTTCGACTCGCCCGAGGTCAATCGCCTGACCGACGATATCAAGACCGCCGAGCAGACCGTGGAGGCTGTGTACGAGCGGCGTGTCGGTAAAATTGTCAAGATGGCGTCGCTGGCCGCGGCGGACATGCCGACCGAGGACGACGGTCTCACACAGGAGGAACGGGACCTGTTCGAAACGATGGTCGAGGCCATCGAATCCAACCGGGGCCACGTCCTCGATGTGATTGCGGGCGAGGCTCCGACCGGCGCGGTCGGCGACGAGCCGAACTCGGATGAGAGACAGGCTCCTGACCCGGACCCACACCAAGCAGCAAACGACGCGACAGCCGGCGAGCCCGAGCAGTCGACGCCGGACACCGGCGTTGACGCGGCTGACATGATGGGCAGCCGTGGGGACCAGTCCCCGCCCGCGCCGGACTCTGACGCACCAACGCCGCCGCCCGAGCTGGACACAGGCAGCAATCCCACAGTCGACGGCCAGTCCGAGCCGGCGGACGTGCCGCCCGGCGATGATGTTCCTGTCCCACCAGCCGAACAGAGTGTTGAGTCGCCCTCCGGCCCGGCGGCGGACCCGACGCAGGCTGACGGCGGTACGCAGTCACCAGCCAGTGCTGGCACGGCCGGGGCCGCCGACGTAGACCGGCGGACGGTTCGTATCACGGACGACGTGGGCGAGATATTCGGCGTCGACCAGCGCGAGTACGACCTCTCAACCGACGACGTGGTGACACTGCCGGCCGACAACGCCGACCCGCTGGTCGAACAAGACGCCGCCGAGCCGTTAGAATAAGCCGACGCGACGGGGCTGACGGGCCACTGTGCGAAACGCCGCTGAATACCCTGTTCCGTGGCAGCGGCTGACTATTTATACACGTTCGTTCAGTTGCTACGTATGAACACGCACGTCCGCATCGTTGTCGCCCTGCTTCTGGGCGCGTTTGCGTTTGCTGTCACGACCGTTGCAGTAACCGCTGGCTTCGAACCGCAGATAGAGTTCTCGCTGCTCATCGGCCTTCCTGTGGGCGTGTCGGCCGGCCTGACCGCGCTGTTCGCTGGCTACGTCCTGCTGTGGCACCGCGACCGAGCAGCGGCAGGTGCGGTCCCCGAGCGCGCGGTTCGCCTTCGACTGGCCGCGCTGGCGACCATCATGGACTTCGTCACGGTCACCGCGGCCGGCGCTGGAATCTACGTGTTCGTCGGTGAAAGTCTCGGTATCAGCCTGCTTATCGCGGGACTCCCGGTGACGCTGCCGCTCGCCGCCGCCGTCGGCTACATCGCAGCCGGTGGCGGCCGTAGCGAACAGAGCGAGTTCCAGACGCAGTAATCACCGTCGGGGCAGCAGATCCGGCTGACAACGTTCGTTACGGCTCTGGGCGCGAACCGAGCGTGAGTTCGACTGTTTCCTGTGCACCGTCTCGCTCGACCAGCACGTCAACTGTCTCGCCGGGGCTGGTCTCTAGCGCGAGAAAGCTCCCCAGCGCCTGCCGCGTCGGCGTCGGAGTGTCGTTCATCTGCCTGACCACGTCACCGCCAGTTGGAATCGCTGTCCCCGAAATCATCGTTTCTCCGTCGCTGCCCTGTAGAACGCCCGCCGCTGGACCATCACTGACGACACGGGTGATGTACACCCCTGACCCGGGGTCCAGATTGTTCGCCTCAGCGACCCGCGGCGACACACTCCGGAGTCCAACACCCATATACGGGTGGTCGTAGTCGCCGGTCTGGATGAGTGACGGCACGACGCGCTGTGCGAGCGGGGCCGAAATGGCGAATGCGACGTTGTCGCCGCCGCCCGAATTGATGATGCCGACCACGTCGCCCTCAAGCGTGACGAGCGGGCCGCCGCTGTTGCCCGGGTTAACCGGCGCATCAGTCTGGACCGCATCGGCGATGGAGAAGTTGTTAGCACTCTGGAGCGTGCGGTCGACACCGCTGACAATGCCTGCGGACACTGAGCCGGACAGTCCGAAGGGGTTCCCGATAGCGACGACTTCGGTCCCGACTGTGGGTTCGGTCTCGACAAACGAGAGGGGTGTCACGTCCGGCGTCGCACCGATACGGAGAACCGCCAGGTCGCTGTACACGTCTGAGCCGACGACGGAGGCAGCGCGCCAGCCGGTGTCAGCAAAGCGGACGTAGTACTCGTCCCCGCCCGCAACGACGTGTTCGTTCGTGACGATATGCTCGTCGTCGATGAGGAAGCCGCTCCCCTGCCCACCACGGGAGTCTTCGGCGTACACTCTAATCGAGACGACGGCATCGGCTACCTCCTGATACACGTTGGTGTAGACGCTATCGGACTGTGCGACCGCGTCGGCTGACTCCGACTGAGCTCCGGTGTCACCACCTGAGTCGCTGCCGGTCCCGGGACTCTGACAGCCAGCCGTGGTCGCGACGGCTGTCCCAAGGGCCCCTAACATCGCCCGGCGAGTGAGAGACTGCTTCATACTGGGGCGTGGGTCTGGGCCGCGAAAAAGGCACGGTCAGAACTCTTTACCGCAACCAGAGTGCCTGATTGCCGTGCGCTCTGGCTTTCAGCTCGGTCCCGCAAGCGGGCACAAACTACAATCGTCCCGATAGCATACGGGGGTGCATGGCAGAGGATTCATCGGGAACGAAAACGCCGACACCGGGGTTCGTGTTGCCCGGACTGCGGTGTGGTGTCGAGATGGCACTCGTGGGCACAATCGTGTTGCTCATCGGCCTCCCGACCGAGGAACCGATACGGCTGGGAATCGTCTTCTTGTCCGCGCTACTGGCGATGACTGTAGTACTGTTCTGGGCAGTCGGCCGGCATATGCGGCGCTGGATCCGGTACGCACAGGGGAAACCGACGCGGACGACGCCGTTCGACTGAGGGTCGCTGCTGGCTCAGTCAGCCACACGGTCGATATCGGCCGATTTAATAACGAATCTGAATTTATTTATTAATCAATCCCACTTTGAGCGGTTAATTTAGCAGCTGAATTAATAAGACCGGGTAGCCTAGCACCGGTAATGACGGAGTCCGACAGCTGTTCGAACGATGACGGGTGTGGCAGTGCGAGTGACGACCCTCCTCCAGCAGCGCACTCCCACGATGGGGCCCACGTCGCACAACTGTCCGTCCCAGAGATGGACTGTCCCTCCTGTGCGGGCAAGGTCGAGTCGAGCGTCCGTGAACTGTCTGGCATCAAGGCCGTTGACCCGCAGGTAACAACGGGTCAGCTCACCGTCGAATACGACGAAACCGAGACCGACATGGACGCGATAGCGGCGCGCGTCGAAGCGGCGGGCTACACTGTCGCAGACGACGGCGGCAAGACGTTGCGGTTCGGCGTCCCGGAGATGGATTGTGCATCCTGCGCCGGCAAGGTCGAGAGCGCGCTCGGCGGGGTCGACGGCATCAGAAGTGCCGAAACACGCCCGACTACCGGAACAGTCGTTGTCACATACAACCCGAACGCGACGGCGAAGCGGGACATCGCGGCGGCTATCGAGAGCGCCGGGTACGAGGTTACGGAGACGACGGGCGAGGACGACACGGGGGCCGGTCAGTCGGACGAGAACAACTCGATCTGGACCAGCTCACGGGCGCTGAAGACGTGGGTCAGCGGCGTGTTCGTCGCCCTGGGCCTCGTTTTCTTTCTGGATTTCTTGCTGCCCGGTGCGAACGCGCAAGTCGGACGCGTTCTGGGGACGCCGCTGTACGTCGACGACGTTCTGTTTCTCATCGCGGTAGCGACCGGTGGCCAGGAAATCCTGCGTGGCGGCTACTTCTCCCTGAAAAACCGGAATCTGGACATCGACCTGCTGATGTCCATCGCCATTCTGGGCGCGCTCACCGCGAGCCTGGCTTTCGGCGAGGCGCTGTACTTCGAGGCCGCAACGCTGGCGTTCCTGTTCAGCGTCGCGGAGTTGCTGGAACGCTACTCGATGGACCGTGCGCGGAATTCGCTTGCGGAACTAATGGACCTCTCGCCCGATGAAGCGACGGTCAAGCGTGACGGGGAAGAGGAGGTACTGCCTGTCGACGACGTACAGGTCGGCGATGTCGTCGTCATCAGGCCCGGCGAGAAGATTCCGATGGACGGCGAGGTCATCGACGGAACGAGCGCGGTGAATCAGGCCCCGATTACTGGCGAGAGCGTCCCGGTCGACAAGACCGAGGGTGACGAGGTGTACGCGGGGACGATCAACGAGGAGGGGTATCTGGAAGTGCAGGTCACGGCGGCGGCCAGCGACAACACCCTTTCGCGCATCGTCCAGATGGTCGAGGACGCCCAGTCGAACAAGACCGAGCGCGAGCAGTTCGTCGAGCGCTTCTCAGCGTACTACACGCCGGTCGTCGTCGCCTTCGCCGTCCTTGTGACGCTGGCGTCCCCCGCCGTATTCGGGGTGGCTTGGTCGACCGCTGTCGTGCACGGCCTGACGCTGTTAGTGTTGGCCTGTCCCTGCGCGTTCGTCATCTCGACGCCCGTGTCGGTCGTCTCAGGTATCACCAGTGCCGCGAAAAACGGCGTGCTCATCAAGGGTGGCAACCACCTCGAAGCGATGGGCGCGGTCGACGTGGTCGCCTTCGACAAGACGGGCACGCTGACAAAAGGCGAACTGACCGTCACCGACGTGCTTCCACTGAACGGGAACACCGAAGCCGAGGTCTTGCAGTGCGCCCGCGGACTCGAACAGCGGAGCGAACACCCCATCGGCGAAGCCATCGTCGCGGAGGCGGGAACGACCGGCGTCGAAAGCGCCGACGTCGATGACTTCGAGAGCATCACTGGCAAGGGCGTCCGGGCGGACCTCGACGGGACACCCCACTACGCCGGGAAGCCGGGGCTATTCGAGGACCTTGGCTTCGATCTCTCACACGTCCACGCCACCACCGATGGTGGCGTTGTCACGAAAACGGCCCAGCAACTCTGTGAGCGCAACAACTGTCTGGACCTGCTGGAAGACGCCGTGCCCGAACTTCAGGCTGAAGGGAAGACGGTCGTCATCGTGGGCACGGACGAAGAGATAGAGGGTGTCATCGCCGTTGCCGACGAGGTGCGCCCAGCGGCGAAAGCCACCGTCTCACGGCTCCGGGATCTGGGCGTCGAGCGGACGGTGATGCTTACCGGTGACAACGAACGCACCGCGGGGGCTATCGCCCAAGAAGTCGGTATCGACGACTATCAGGCCGAACTCCTGCCTGACGAAAAAGTCGCCGCTATCGATGACCTCGTCGCCGAGTACGAAGACGTTGCGATGGTCGGGGATGGTATCAACGACGCACCGGCGTTGGCGAGCGCGAGTGTGGGCGTCGCGATGGGGGCCGCCGGCACGGACACGGCGCTTGAAACGGCCGACATCGCCCTGATGAGTGACGATCTCTCGAAGCTCCCGTATCTGTACGAACTGGCGAACGACGCTAACGGCGTCATCCGGCAGAACATCTGGGCCAGCCTGGCGGTCAAGGCCGGGCTCGCGCTCGCTGTGCCGTTCGGCGTCGTTCCCATCTGGGCCGCTGTGTTGGCCGGCGACGCCGGGATGACAACGGCTGTGACCGGGAACGCCATGCGGCTCTCTCGGGTTCGGTCCGAAAGCGGCGACGGTTAGATCTCGCCAGCGCGAATGTCCGCGATTCGCTGGCGGTCATACAGCGTCTCTTCCTCGTCGAACTCGTCCGGGAACAGCTGTTTTGCGGCGCGCTCTGTCTTCGAGAGGTTGATAATCGGTCCCTGATACATCCCGCCAGCCGGGTACACAGCGCCGTTCTGCACGGCAGTGAGCTGGCTTGCTGTGTCGTGGTCCTGCAGAAATGAGCGGTACGTGTCCTCGAATGCCGCATCTGTACGATGGGTATCCGTGTACAGCATCAGCACCTCCGGATCGATCTCAAGAAGCGGCTCGTAGTCGATTGTCCCCCGATCAGAGGTGAAGCTCTGGATCTCACTCCCGGCGAGCGCGTCGCTCACACCCAGGTCGCGCCAGTGCTTGTACGCCGTCCGGTCCCCGAGCCGGTACGGATAGAACGTCTCCGGCTCGATTGACCCTGGTGAGAGGAGCGCGATCTCCGGGCGCTGGTCTTCCGGGGGGAGCCGTTCCTTCAATCGGTCGAGGAACGCTTCGTGGAGATTCGAGAGTGCCCGGAACCGGTCCTGTCGCTGGAACACTGCGGCTACCTTCTCGGTCGCTTCGTACAGGCTGTAGTACGGATAGTCCTCGTGCCAGGAGTACGTCGAGAAACTGGTGTTCCCACAGAACGGGCCGACGCGTTCGTGCATCTCCTCGACGTCCGACCGGCCCCAGTTCGGGATGAGATTCGCCATGTAGTTGGGGTCGATGAAGTGAACACCGGCGTCGATTTCGAGTAGCAGTTCCTTCGAGATTCCATCCTGCCACAGTGAACTCATATCGCTTTTCGACGGCGAAAGTCCCGGAACGTCCTCGTAATGCCACGTACGGTACTCCCCGGTGAGAACGACTGCACTGGGTTTGGTCAGGCCGAGTGCGACGCCCATATCGGCCCAGCTGGCGTTTTCTGCGACCCACGTCTGTGGCACTGTCTCGAACATCACCTCCCCCACTGGTTCGACGGTGACGCGATAGGGTTTATCGGTGGCCGCCGTCTCCGTCGGTTTGGACTCCGTTGCTGTTGTTGTGGTCGTTCCCGTGGTAGTCTCCGAGTCTGTCGAATTCGGCGGGTCTGAGCCGCTGCTTCCCGTACACCCAGATAGCAGTCCACCAGCGATGACCGTGCCGCCGCAGGCGACGTACTCGCGTCGTGTCAGCTCCGACTGGTCATTTGAGTTGCTCGGCATGATTTTAGGCTAGCCTAAAAATTATAAAACGACTTCGGTTCCCGTCCCCAGAGCGTTCCCCATCGAAGCACGGTACGGGTTGGGCCTGTGTAACGGACAGACAGAGAATACTCTGAAAGACTTTTCGGATACCCATCATGACTGACTGCTGCCTGCGATGATAGCTGGGCACCGGTCTCTGGATCGAACACCACGAGGCTCGTCCACTGTAATATTAAGTAGACGCCACGAGTAGCGTGTATCCGGTATGGAACTCACATGGTACGGCCATTCGACGTGGCACGTGACAGTTGACGACACCGAATTGCTCATTGACCCGTTTTTCGATAATCCACACACAGACACCGATCCCGAGGAACTGGACCCCGACTACGTGCTGTTGACCCACGGTCACGCCGACCATATCGGCGACGTGGACCGCTACGAGGGGTGTGGACTCGTGGCAACGCCGGAAGTAGTCGAGTACTGCGAGGACAACTTTGGCGAGTTCGACGCCGTCGGCGGCATGGGGATGAACCTCGGCGGCACCGTCGAGATCGGCGACGCCTTCGTCACGATGCACCGGGCCGACCACACCAACGGCATAGACACCAGCTACGGTACCAGCGGCGGGATGCCGGGCGGATTCATCATTTCCGACACGAAGCCGACGCAGGTCAGCGACGCGGAGTCGACGACGTTCTACCATGCCGGCGACACCGGTCTCATGACTGAGATGCGCGATGTCATCGGTCCGTTCCTCGAACCGGATGCCGCGGCGGTACCAGTCGGCGACCACTTCACGATGGGGCCGATGCAGGCCGCCATTGCCGTCGACTGGCTGGACGTCGACCACGCGTTCCCGATGCACTACGATACGTTCCCGCCCATCGAAATCGAGACGCAAGACTTCGTGAACGAGGTCAAAGGCACCGGAAGCGACGCCGAGGTCCACGTCCTTGACGGCGACGAGACCTTTGAGCTTTAATCGGGTCGTTCCACGTCGGTTACGGTAAATCGCGCCCCGCCGTCCTCGCTGTCATCGACGGACAGCGACCAGCCGTGTTCTTTTGCGATCCGATTCGCGATATAGAGTCCGAACCCGCTGTTTTGCTTCTCTGATGCGTACCCCGCCTCGAACACCCGCTCTGGTGGCGAGACATCGACGCCGGGCCCGTCGTCCGCAACGAAGAATCCCGACGACGTGGCCCCAACGCGAATCGCAACATCGGGGCCGCCGTACTCAACGGCGTTCGAGAGCAGTATCTCAAGAAACAGTCGCATCGACTCTGCGTCCGCCAGCAGTCGCCTGTCAGATGTTACTTCGAGCGACGCGGCTTCGAGCGACAGCGAACTCCATACGTCCCAGACGACCGTCGAGAGCCACTGCTGTTCGGGCTCGAACGTCGGCGAGTCACTTGTGGCCAGCGAGACGACTTTATCAACAATCCCAGAGAGTTGGTCGATAGAACGCTCGACTGCGTCGATATGCTCGTCGTCGGCCTCAACCTGCGAGAGATGGCCGGTCGATACCTGAAGTTCGTTTCGGAGTTCGTGTGCGGCCAGCAACGCCACCTTCCGGAGGCGTTCGTTCTGCTGCCTGAGGAGCCGTTCGTGCTCCTTCTGGTCAGTGACATCCTGCGTAATGCCAATGAGGCCGGCCAGTTCATCGGTTTCGTCGTACCAGGGGACCTTCGACGTTCGGAGGTGTTTCCCCATTGACGGCGAGAACTCGTGGACGTCGAGGATGTCGGTCCCGTCGTTGATTACCTGTAAGTCGTCGCCGCGTGCCGCATCCAGATACGTCGCCCCGGCGGGGAGCCCGTCTTCGTCTCGCCGGCCAAGCAGTTCTGGGGGTGCGTACGAAGAGTCGTTGAGCAACAGATAGTGCCTGTCAGTGTCTTTTACGTACAGGTGTTCGGAGTTTCGTTCGAACATCGTGGCGAGAATCGTCTCCGGCCGGGACGCCGGTCGTGCGGCCATTGTCTCGCTGTTTTCGAGTGCCGCACCGATTGCGGCTGCCAGTTCCGGCGATCCCAGATTGTCCGCAGCGACCGTTTGAATATGGTCTCCGCGGTCCGCCGCACTGCCATACATGATCACTGGGAGGTCCGGATAGAGGCCGGTAGCTGCCTCCGCCAGATGGCCGCCCGCCATCCCCTCACACGTCACCGGAACGACGAGGCAGTCAACCGCAGTACGTAGCAGTGTCGTATCGACGCAGTCGGGCTCGGTCGTATCAACTACGGCGTCAATTGCTGCCTGTTCAAGTGCCGCCTGTAACTGCTCTCCGGCAGCAGTCTCGGCAGCGACGAGGAGGACAGTCGGCGGGGACATCAACACGCCCACGATTTGTACTGTGATTGTAAATAGGTTTAGTAGTCATGATAACGCTGCAACAGGACGCAACAACGGGACGAGCCCCTGTGACCAATACTGACTAGCGCCGTCCGCAGTGACAGGTCGTCTTCTGTGTTGGCCCGCTAACTGGGCTGGCTGGTCGCTATACAGCACTCTCGTATCACGATGGCTGTCCTCAAACTAGAGAACTGTGTGGTGATTGCCGAGAGGAAGAGCCGTCGACAGGATAGCCGATACCCAGTAATGATACCCAAGTGAAAGGATTCACAACAACCGAGTATCCGGACAGCGTATGGGCAGGTGTGTCCGAAACGTACGTGTGTGCCCGATGCCAGGCCGGCGTCGAGCGGGACTTCGAGGTTCGGTCGATCATCAGGACCTGCAGCGAGTGCGGCGAGAACGAACGGTTCCTCCACAGGTCGCTGGTCGAGTCGCTCTCTGCAATCGCCGCTGAGAACCGGCCGGACGGCTGGGACCAGATGACACTGGACGAGCGGTTCGAAGCGGCGCTCAAAGAGGGGCTCATCACGGTTACACGGAAATAAGTCTGTACTGCCGCGCTGACGGCTCCCTTCGGTCCGGTGAAAGGTCCGACTACCGTCGGCTTCTCAGTCTACTTTGCGCCGGGATTCGTCACCGCACCGCTAGCCACCCGCCTCTTTCAGCGTCCCCCTTCCTCGCGCCATCGGCACTTCGGGAGGGGCCCTCGAAAAACGTGGGCGAAAAAACCGGATCTCACTCCACACGGTCCAGTGAAATGTCCGTTTATTGTCGGTTTCTCACTCCCACTTTGCGCCGGGGTTCGTCACCGCACCGTTGGCCGCGGAGCCGAAGTCGTTGTGATACTTCGCCAGCACGCCGCTGTCGTACGTCGGTTCTGGGTCGTAGTCTTCGAGGCGCTGTTCCATTTCGTCCTCTGTGAGGTCGACCGACAGTTCGTGGTCGTCGATGTCGATAGTGACGGTGTCGCCGTCCTCCAGAGCGGCGATTGGGCCGCCAACGAACGCCTCGGGTGCGACGTGACCGATAGAGAAGCCGCGGGTCGCGCCGGAGAAGCGGCCATCAGTGAACAGCGCCACGTCCTCGGCGTGGCCCTGGCCGGCGACGGCCGACGTCACGCCCAGCATCTCGCGCATACCGGGGCCGCCCTGTGGCCCCTCGTTGCGGATACAGATCACGTCGCCGGACTCGACGTGGCCTTCCTGCACGTACTCCATGGCTCCTTCTTCCTGTTCGAACACGCGGACCGGTCCCTCGTGGTGGAGGTGGTCCTCGCCGGTAATCTTGATGACCGCGCCGTCGGGCGCGAGGTTACCCGAGAGGATGCGGATCGCACCGCGTTCGTGGATCGGGTCCGCAACAGTATTGAGATAGTCCACATCGAGGTCCTCGACCGTTGGCGGGTCGATCTGTTCGAGTTCCTCCGCGATTGTGTTGCCCGTGACCGTGAGTGCATCACCGTGGAGCAGGCCGGCGTCGTTCAGGGCCCGCAACACGACCGGGACACCGCCGACCTCGTGGAGGTCGTTCATGACCCGCTCGCCGCCAGGCTGGAGGTCGGCGATCTTGGGCGTCCGGGCGCTGATTTCGTTGAACGTCTCGATATTGAGGTCGATGCCGGCCTCCGCCGCGAGCGCAAGCAGGTGAAGGACGGCGTTGGTCGAACCGCCGACCGCGACCTGCAGAGCGATGGCGTTCTCGAAAGACTCGCGGGTGAGGAAATCCGAGGGGCTACGACGTTCCTGCACCACCTCGACGGCGAGTTCGCCGGCTCGGCGGGCTTCCTCGTAGCGTGACTCGTGTTCGGCCGGTGGAGAAGCCGACCCAAGCGGCGCGAAGCCGAGCGCTTCGGAGATAGATGCCATCGTGTTGGCGGTGAACATCCCACCACAGGAGCCCGCACCGGGGCAGGCATGACGTTCCATCTCGTCGAGTTCGCCTTCGCTCATCTCGCCGTCGGCGACTGCGCCGACGCCCTCGAAGACGTTCTGGATAGTGACTTCCCGGCCGTCGTGCTCACCGGGCATGATCGACCCGCCATAGAGGAAGACGCTCGGCAGGTCCGTCCGGATGGCGGCCATCATCATCCCGGGCATGTTCTTGTCACAACCGCCGATGGTGACGATACCGTCCATGCGCTCGCCGAAAGTGACGAGTTCGACCGAGTCGGCGATTATCTCACGGGAGATGAGCGACGCCTTCATTCCCTCGGTCCCCATTGAGATGGCGTCTGAGATGGTGATGGTCCCGAACTCGATTGGCATCCCCTCGGTGTCGTCGATGCCGTCGTAGGCGGCGTCGGCCACATCGTCGAGATGGACGTTGCACGGCGTGATATCGGCGGCGGGGTTCGCGACGCCGATCATCGGCGAGGAGAGGTCCTCATCGTCGTAGCCCATCGCGCGGAACATCGCACGGTGGGGGGCTTTCTCGTACCCCTCCGTTACCTCGGTACTCCGCAGGTCCGGGTCTTTTTCCGGACGTTCTTGCCGCTCCTGATTGCTCATATTTCACCGTGGCCATGGGCAACCTTAAATAACTTGTACTCGCGCTAACGTCCCACATAGAAGTACGGCGAAACCCACCGGTGACAGCAGGTTCTTTTCCGTCGGGGACCTCCGCTGCGATATGCCGACGGTCACGACCGCCGCGCGACTCCACTTCGGGTTTCAGAACCTCTCGCTTGCCCACGAGCGCCTTTATGGGGGCGTCGGGCTTGCCCTCGATGAGCCGCGGCTGACCGTCGAGGCGACACGGGCCGACACGGTGCAGTGCGACGACCCGGCGACTGAGCCGTACGTCCGGCGCGTCGTCGACGTGCTTGACGTTCCCGGTGCTGCTGTCTCCGTCAAGGAGCGGTTCCCGCGACACGTCGGCCTCGGGAGCGGCACACAGCTCTCGCTGGCGACGCTCATTGCCGTCGTTCGGGCCTACCACCGGACCGCTGACGCACGGACGTACGCGCCGCAACTGGGACGGGGTGGCCGGAGCGGCGTCGGCGTAGCCGCGTTCGAGTCAGGCGGGTTCATCGTCGATGGTGGTCACCCGACGGAGCGGTTCACAGCAGAGCCACCGGCGGAGGGAGATTGGGACGTGCCGCCGGTGCTGGCCCATCACGACGTGCCTGCACACTGGCGTTTTGTCATCGTCGTTCCAGACACCGATCCCGGCCAGAGTGGGAGTGCGGAAGACCAGAGCATGCGGCAGGCCGTCGAGCGTGCCGACCCCGGCATTGCCGACGAGATTTCGACGTTACTGACTCGCCGGGTCCTCCCTGCGATTGCGACCAGAGACCACGACGACTTCGGGCAGGCCGCGGCGCGGCTGGGCCGACTCAATGGTGCGTGGTACGCTGACGAACAGGGCGGGGTCTACCGCCCGCCCGCCGGTGCGCTCGTCGATTCACTGGCAAGCGCCCCAGTTATTTCAGGGGCCGGCCAGAGTTCTTGGGGGCCAACCGTCTGGGGACTGACGACAGCGGATTACGAATCGGAGGCCCGCGAAGCGGGCGTGCTGGCACTCGATAGGGCTGATGTCGACGGAACAGTTCGCGTCGTCGCGCCCAGTAACACTGGTGCCTCGCTGACTGAATAGGCTGCCTTGCGGCGGGGCCGTTCAGTATGAGCCACCGGAACTAACGACGACTCTTGCAGCCGCCAGTGCGGTTATCCGTCTCGCCAGCGAACCCTCATCGATGACTGCACTGTTCTCACCACTGGAACTTCGCGAGACGACAGTCCCGAATCGCGTCATGGTCTCTCCAATGTGCCAGTACTCCTGTGGGGCCCGCGACGGCCTCGCCACCGACTGGCATCGGACACACCTCGGCTCTCGTGCCGTCGGCGGTGCAGGTCTGGTCATGACTGAAGCGACTGCCGTCGAAGCTCGCGGTCGCATCTCTCCGGAAGACCTGGGTATCTGGAGCGAGGAGCACGCAGCGGCACTCGAACCGATTACGGAGTTGATCAGCGAACAGGGCAGCGTACCGGGCATTCAGCTGGCCCACGCTGGCCGGAAAGCATCCATCGAACGACCGTGGGATGGGCACGACCCGCTCCAGTCCGACGACGGCGGTTGGGAGGTCGTCGGCCCGAGCGACGACCCGTGGCCGTACGAGGACGAAGAGGCCCCACCGACGACAGCACTCGACCAGGACGGTATCGAGGCTGTCATCGATTCGTTCCGTGCCGCCGCCGAGCGTGCACTCGACGCCGGCTTCGAGGTCGCGGAGGTTCACACCGCCCATGGCTACCTCCTGCATCAGTTCCTCTCACCAGTAACGAACCACCGCGAGGACGACTACGGCGGTGACTTCGAGAGCCGCACGCGACTGACACGAGAGGTTACCGCCGCTGTCCGCGATGTCTGGCCTGACGACAAGCCGGTGTTCGTCCGTATTTCGGCGACTGACTGGCTCCCCGACCGCGACGCATGGACTGTTGAGGACTCCGTGCGCCTGTCGGACCGACTCGCTGACATCGGTGCGGACTTCATCGACGTGAGCGGCGGCGGTATCCACCCCGAATCCCGCCCCGATTACGCCGGCCCGAACTACCAGCTTCAGTACGCAGAGCAGATTCGACAGGAAACCGAGTCGGATATCGCCGTCGGCGCTGTCGGCGGCATCACGACGCCCGAACAGGCGGAGGCCGTCATCGCCAACGACCGGGCCGATATGGCTATCGTCGGCCGTGAACACCTCCGGGACCCGTACTTCGCGATGACTGC
This sequence comes from Haloarcula sp. H-GB4, assembly GCF_030848575.1. NCBI lineage: Archaea > Methanobacteriati > Methanobacteriota > Halobacteria > Halobacteriales > Haloarculaceae > Haloarcula > Haloarcula sp. H-GB4. The sequence goes on from NZ_JAVDDX010000001.1 coordinate 755,975, forward strand.
TGCGAAGGAACTCGACGCGACAGATGAAATCGAGGGGCCGCCGCAGTACCGCCGCGCCTGGGGCTTCTGACGGAGGTCAGACTTTATCGAGGTCGAGGTCGACGGCGTACCAGTCGAGCACGAGCAGGAAGACCGCGCCGACAGCACCAGCGGCGACGAACGCGATGAGAACATCCGTTGAAAAACCCACCTTCTCCTGAACTTCCACGACGGGGGCACGCAGCGCGCCGACGACAAGCGCGACGAGAAACGCGAGCGTGGCCCGGCGGTTGTAGGCAAGCGCCCGACGGACAACGCGCGCAATGGTGAACAAGCCGACGAGCCCGCCGAGAATGAACGTCACGACCGGCACAGCGGTCGTAGTCACGTCTTCGGTTGGGCCGCCAGTAACGAGCGCGATGAGTGCGTCGACGAACTCGCTGAGGGCCGTCGACATGCGGGTATACTGGCCGAGGATGATGAGCAACAGCGACCCCGAGATGCCGGGCAGAATCATCGCGCTGACGCCGATCATGCCGGCGACGAAGACCAGTGCGAGGCCGCCACCATCTGTGGCGGCTGTCGACACCCCGGACACGTAGAACGCGAGGAGAAAGCCGACGACGCCGGCCCCTATCTGGAACGGGGAGTCGACTGTGAGACTTCGCAGTAGCACTATCGCTGAGGCGGCAATGAGCCCGAAGAAGAATCCGAAGAGGAGTGCCGGCGTTTCCTGGCTGGCGATGTGAACGATGCGCGTTACGATGACAACGGCGGTGGCGACGCCAGCGACCAGCGCGAGGAGGAACCAGATATCTATTTCGAGAAGTTCCGAAAACGCGCCACGGATATCGACACCGCCGTCTACGGGAGCGAGTGCGCGTAAAAACCGAAGTATCCGTCCCGGCGTGAAGGCGGTAATTGCGGCGATGAGTCGCTCATAGACCCCGGCGATAAGCGCGATTGTCCCGCCAGAGACGCCAGGGACGCCGTCGGCACTGCCCATACAGAGGCCGATGAGAAACGTTCGAAGCCACGCACGAAGCGGCGGCACCGAGCCCCGAATGGTCGGCAGGTCGCTCGAGTCTCGGTCAGGATGGGTGGTCATCACTGAACGCTTCCAGCATCACGCTGAAATCCCTTGTGGAGTTGCGTCGTGTCATGGAATCATCACAACGACGGAACAAGGGCTGGACAGGCAGTCCGCGACAGCGTTAGCTCCGCTGTGATAGCGTGAGCACGCCGTTCCTGAGTGTCTGGACTGCGTCAGCGGCCGGCAGATCGATGTCGAACTCCGTCTGGAGGTGCGGGGCGTCGACGGCAACGACGGCTTCCGTTCCAATTACATCGACTGTCACGTAGTCGTCGCTAACCTGAAGTGAGTTGAGGTCGACGGCAACCGTCCAGCCGTCATCGTGGTCGGTGTGCGAGACGTGTAGCGGCGACCGTTCAGTTTGTGCGTCCATTCGTCATCCATGAGTACGTGTTACATACATAAAGGTCCCCGTTCGGCGCGTGCCAAAGAGCACAGTGCAAGACAATGCACGCAATCTGTCCTTACAGAGCCGGGCCGAGATAGCCCCACGCCTGCAGTCTGTCCCCGTCACCGTCGATCCAGCGCTCACCGATGTCGTCGCGGTAATAGCGGTTCGGGATGAGGATGTCGTCGATGCGGTCGTAAGCCTGCTCTCGCGCCGCCTGCATCGTCTCGCCTTTGCCCGTGACGACCAGCGGCATCCCGCTCTCGCCGGCGACCCGCCACTGCCAATCGACCCGCTTTGCGTCCTCGATGTGGACGCCCTCGCGGCTGTCTGACTCGAAGACGACCGCCGCGTTGCGGGAGTTCTCATCGTATGTGTCCTCGTCGTCAAACGGGAACGGCGGGAGGACGACCCGAACCGCGACCTGATACCCGCGATGGACCGCCAACTCCGGGTCGCGCCCGTTTGCCAGGTCGAGGAAGAACTGGCCCGTCTCTGATTCGAACGACTCCTCCTGAAGCGTTATCGTTGGATAGCCAAAACGCGGCGTGAACTCAAGCGGGTAGATACCGCTGTCGTTGACGATGCAGTTGATGTCGATGCTGCCGACGTACCCCTCGTCGGCGAGCCAGCCTTCCACCTTGCCGAGTGTCTCCTCAAACAGTTCGTTCCGGCCGGCCCAGAACATTGAGGTTCCCATCTCACCGGTCGAGGGACCGATGTTGCCCGGGAATAGCTTCTTGTGCTCGAAGTTGAAGTTGATCGGTTCGACGAATGATTCGCCGTTGAAGAACCCGCAGACGGCGATTTCGACGCCCTCGACCTTCCGCTGCAACTGGAAGCCCTTCATCCGATGGCCCCAGGCCTTCTTGTACGCTCGAAGTACGTCGACGATATCGCTCCCGTCGTCCTCGTTCCCGACGTAGAGCAGTCGTTTGACGTTCTGGACTTCCCCCAGGGGTTTGATCACGTACGGTGCGGGGTTCTCCTGTACGTGTTGGATACCGGCGTCGAAGTCCTCGAAGACGTGATGCTCGATAGTGTTGACACCGTGGTCTTCGAGGATCTCCATCGCGTAGCCGCGGTCTTCTTCGAGCGTGTCCGTGTTGGGTGTCCCGCCAACGACGGCGTGGCCTTCGGCCCGGAGTTCCTGTGCAATCTCGCCGGTACCGATATCGCTGCCCACCCAGATATCGTCGAAAATCACGACATCAGCCCAGTCGAGGTCCCCCCGCCAGTCGTCGGTTTTCGGGACGAACCCATCGGCGATCTCCTGATCGCTGTCGGCCTCGATGTAATAGCGAACGTCGTGTCCCTCCTCGGTGACCTGCCAGGCAATGTCGCCGATGAGTGCTGCGTCCAGCGAACAGAAGAGGAAGTTTGCCATGGTACGTCTGCAAGCGGGTGCAGGGTAAACGTTGCCGTCCTGCCAATCGCAGCCATTGCTATCGCGATGGTCGGACACAGGACTGTTATGCCGGCCTGTTGGATACCCGCTGTTTGTTTAAATGAACCCACATCGGGAAGCCGAACCGTTTTAGTCCCTATCTGTAAATTGCCACGTATGACACGCGACGAACTCGCGTCCGCGAGTGAACTGCTCGAATCGGCGGCCGAAGACACTGACAGTGACGCGGCGAGCGAACGCCTTGCCGAACTCGCTGACCAGCTCGACAGTCTCGCGACTGACGAACACGGCCCGGACCACGGTCGACTCGCCCGCATCCAGTCGGCACTCAACGACCTCAGTAGCGGTGACGCAGAAGACGCGGCTGGCGCCATCGAAGACGCCGACGACGAGATTAACGAGTACCGGTCCAACCTCGAAGGGGTTTGAGGCGGCGCTTCTGCGCCAGTAGATGGCTGTCCGGTGATTTTCTGCGAGGCAACGTTGGTTTTCGAACGCGATAGAGCGCTACGACTCGGTTGCGGTTTCCTCGTCGACCGGCTTGATTCGGTGTGTTGCGTCGTTGTGATCTTCCGCGGCTCGTAGTCGGTAGATGACTTCACGTGGCTCTGTATCGTCAACGTACGGTGTTTTACCGTCGCGTGTGATGACCGCTGTCTCTCCCGGCTTCAGTTCCCCATCAAACCGACCGACGGGCGCGTAGGCGACGCGCGGCCCGGTTCGGTTGAGTGCAATGACGTACCGGCCAGCGGTGTCGCCCGTGTTTGTGACCGTTATCTCAAGTGTTGGCTTGGCGGGCTCAGTGACGCGCTCCGGCCCGTCAAGGGTAACATCGAATGACGGCAACGGGGCGTTGAGTCTGTCTCGAACAGCCTCCGGTGGCGTCCACTTCCCGCCGGGCCAGGACAGTTGGGCGTCGCTGACTGAGCCGGTTTCCGAGAGGGCAAAGACCAGTGGCCCACCGGTCTCGGTGAACTGTCGGCCCCACTCTCCGTCACGATACAGGCCGTTCCTGAACGTCTCGGGGCTGTACGTCGCCCCATCGAATCTGAGCGAGAACGCGGCACGGTCGACTTCCGAGCCCCGGATAGCCGCTGTCAGCACGAGGAACTGGCCGTCAGCTGACTGAACAGTGATCGAGTCGGTGCCGGGAACCACAACCCCGGGCATCACCGCAGCGTCGGTAATCGTCACCGCGGGCGGCGGTCCGGTGTCGGTTTCACTGACGGCCGGTGACGGAACGGGTGTCATCGTTTCGGTGTCAGCAGTCTCACCCTGACATCCCGCACCGGTGATAGCCAGTCCGCAGAGTGCCAGAACACGACGGCGGTACATGGATCTGCGTTACCCTGCCCTGGGTAAATGCTTTCAGAACGCTTGGGTTCAGTTTTGACTGACCGTTTCCAGTTTGGCCCAGAATAGACCTGTCTCCTTGACTGGGGAAGTCTGTGACGCTGCGAAGGCAGGTGATGTCAGATTAAATAACATCTTAATTAATGTTTGTGGCTAACCAAAAGCTTTTGACAATTCCGTTGGTTTCAGTCAACTGTATATCAGGTTGGGGGATTGGGTGGCGGTCCCTTCCCTACGTGGTGATATCAATGAGCAAATCAACGAACGGCCGAACGGCCCCCAAGTCGATGCGACACAAGCAAATACTCGACGTAGCGGCCGAGAACCCTGAGGCGTCCATCGCAGAGCTTGCGGCCGAAGTACCGAGCGCGACAGCGGAACTGGTCGAGCGGGTCCTCGAAGAACACGGCGACCCAGCTGAGACCGACGAGACGGACGCGCCTGACGAGTCACCGGGTGAACCGTCGGCGGAGTCACAGTCGTACCCGGCCCCCGAGGATCTCTCGTCGACAGAACGCGAGACGCTCCGGTCGATTCAGCAACACCCCACCGCGTCCCAGCGGGACCTCGCTGAGAAGCTCGGTGTCACGGCTTCGACTGTAAGCAACCGCGTCAACGGCATTGACGGGTTTGACTGGTCGAACCGCAAGACGTTCGCAAACGCTGTGTTCAGCGACCAGGGGACGGGGTCGCTGACCCCCTCCAATGAGACCGAAACGCCGGCATCCGAAAGCGAACCATCGGAGTCAACAGACACTCCGGAAGATGCCGACGGGCAAATGTCAGAATCAGCTGCCGCGTCCGGCCGGAGCGACTCTTTGGTCGCGGAGGTGGAGTCCGCGGCCGGCGAGGTGAACACCACGCTGACGACGTTCCAGTCGACTGTCGAAGACCTCTCCACACAGCTGGCCGAGCTCGAAGGCCAGGTCGAAACCGTCACCGACGGCGGCGGCTCGCCACAGCCGTTTCAGGACCCGGAGCTCGTCCACAAGGTCGTCCACGCGTGTATGGACTCCGACAAAATATCTGAGGATGAAGAACTCCGGATTCTGGATTCGCTACTCTAGTTGTACTCTCGCCACCGGTGGCCACAGTCCTGGCACTTGAAGAACCGCGTCGGCGGTTCATCGGCTGACCCGGTCTGTTTGATCGTGTACCACGCTTTGCCGTGTCCGCATTCCTCACAGGTCACGTCGTCGGCCGTCGGCTTCCCCTCGAAGTTCGAGCCTTCTTCGGTCTCTATCAGTTCGTCGTCGCTCTGTTCGTCCGTGCTGACGAACGCTGCCGCGCGGTCCTGATCTTTCGCGACCCGCGCGCCACAGGACTGACAGACCATCTCGTCACCATCAGCGTGCATCATCGAACCACAGTCGTCGCAGAACTGCATACACGCTCGTCGGACACCAAAACAAAAAGCCGTTACTGCTCGTCCTCGATTTCGTGTTGCTCGGCGACGATCGGACAGTCCAGCAGCCGGACCGTCTCCATGTCGAGGAACTCCATGATTTCGGTCCCCTCGTTCGTACAGTGTGCATTCGGCGGCGCGGAGAAGTGTTCACACTGCTCGCAGTAGCGGTGTTTCGACACCTCCGCGTAGCGGCTCTCTGTGGTGGTCTCGCTGTCATCGTCTGCAGCGATTTCCGCCCACACCTTGTCCGCGTCGATGTGGTCGACATCGACCCGCTCGAACGCGCTCTCGCCGCTCCCGAAAGGGTCCTCGCCCCGCTCGTCCATCCCCGAGAAAGGGTCGTCCGGGTCGGGCGGCGATCCAGAGCGTGGACTGTCTGAGTCGGCCGCCGAATCCGAACGGAACTCTTCCGTGTCGACGGCCGAGAGCAGGTCATCATCATCGGTCGCATCGGGGCCCGTCTCGGACACATCGTTGGCCGGTGTGTCACTCGGTTCGATGTCGGTCCAGCCATCGTCGGGTGGCTGGCGTGCGTCTGTCGAGCCGTCCGCGTCATCAGGCCCCCCATCGAGGCGCTCGAACGGGTCGCCTTCGCGGTCGTCGCCGGAATCGAGTTCTTCGAAGGGGTCTCGTTCGTCGTCACTCATGGGTCTCGCCCGGTTCAAGCTGTGCTGCGGCCACCAGCCGCGCCTTCGAGCGGATAATGCCGCCCTCGGGCCGCACGTCCGACACCGTCGTGTTGCAGTGTGGACACTGGGGTTCGGTCAGGAGCCCAATCTCGACCTGCTCGTCACAGTTCGAACACCGCGCCGTCGAGATGTTCTCCTGTGCCGCAGCGCGTTTCAGCCGGTCGACCGCTTTCTGATTCTGGTCCCGGCCGCCCTGATTGTCGCGGAGGTCGCTGACGACCCAGGCGACGCGGGTGAGTTTGTCTTCGACATCGTCGAGACGCGCGTCGATGTCGACGACTCGCTCGTCCTCCGTTTCGAGCGAGTCGGTCAGGTCACCTCGAAGCCCGGCGAGTTCCGTCTCCATTGCGTCAATCTCCTGTGAGAGTGCATCGATGCGGTCGAACTCCTCGTGGCTGTGGTCGGCCGGCGCTTTCGCGTCAGCCTCCCGTTTGACCTGCACGACGCGCTCGCGAACGTCGTCGATTTTCGTCTGGAAGTCCGATTCAAGCGCGTCGAACCGATCGGCAAGCTGGCGTTCCACCGTGTCGACGATATCGGGGACATGGGAACTCACGGCGCTCTTGGTCGCCGCTTCGACTGAGCCGTTCAACTTTTCGTCCACGGTTGCGGCGACGACGGCATCCAGTTCGTCCGACGACGGCTGAATGTGGTCGCCCATTTCGCCGTCCGAATCGGCTGTTGTCATGTATGCGGCCAGCAGTTGCTCCATGACGGCGTCGCGGGGCACACCGAGTGTCTCGGCCTGCTCGGTCAGCCACTCATCTAGATCTGCAGATAGCTCGACGTACACTCCCCCGTCATCAGTCGACTCGGAGGACATTACGACACCTTTGACGAACAAGACTGATAAGGGTTTACCGCCGATTTCAGATACCGAGAGTGGAAGCGACCACTCAGCACCGTTCTCATTGTTCTCTGTCGACAGATTCTGCAAGTTGTCCCGCCGACTATCGTTATCGAATCTTGCGCACGTCGCTGATGTCGAAGCCGGCATCGCCCAGTTCAGTTTCGAACTGAACGATGTCCTCGTCCTCGATCTGTGAGAGGACGCCGCGGAACTGCTGGACAACAAGGGTTCGGGCGCGAGTGGAGCCGCCGGATTCCCACGCGAACTCCATCGTGCCGTGGGAGGCGTCAACGAGCTGCCCGTGTCGTACAGTCGACAGCGTCTCGGGATTGATGTGCAAGAGGAGCAGACAGCCCCACTGATGGGCCGCCTTCTGAAGCCCCTGAACAAGTGAACTGATGTCCGACCACTCGATTTCCTCACCCATGGCGCTGACAAGATCCGATAGCGAGTCGATGATGACGAGGTTGTTCGCCGCCACCTCGTTCAGCACCATGCCGAGCGTCCCGAGCAGGTCCTCCCGCTCGTGCCGTGCCCGGAGGTCGGTGATCGATGCGGTTTCGCTGGCGTACCATTCCCGTGGCACTGGACTGATGTGGAAATATCGCTCCGAGAGGTCGTGGAACTCGACCGCCCGGCTCCCCTTGTCGACCACATCATCGTCCATCGCCAGCCGCATCTCGCTGACCAGTTGCGATTCGCTTGTGGTAAACGAAATGTAGTGGATCTCGTCCGGGGCGACAGCGTCGGCCGAGCGGTCGCCGTAGTAGAGGTCGTGCAGTTCCGTGTCCACCTGTTCGAGCCCGTTGATGAGTGCGCTCGTATGCATGAACTCCCGGGAGCCAGCGCCGGCCTCGCCGGAGAGCAGGACGACGCTCCCGGCGGGTGCTCCACCGTTGATGATGGAGTCGAGCTGGCGGATTCCAAACGGGATTCGGTCCATACGTGCACCTACCTACGCGGTTGCTTAAACGCTTGGCCTGTCTCGGTGGTCGTGACAGGCGGGCAACAGCAAGCCACGAGGTCACCGCCAGACAGCACGGCCGAGCCGGGTTTCCGAGAGGTCGAAGTCGAAGCGATCCGTCCAGAGAAGGCCACCCCCCAGCAACGCGGCCAGGCCGACAGGCATCCAGTTCGCGTAAAAGAGGTTGATACCGCCCCACAGCAAGACGAAGCTCACCAGGTCATCGAGCATGAACGGGCAGTCCCGGAGTCGCTGGCGGAGCCCTGCACGGTCGAACCCGAAGTCGAACAGGAGGACGGCGACTGATCCCGAGAGGAGCCAACCGGCGTAGTTCTGCCACGGGACGCCGTAGAACTGCGGCATCTCGTAGATCCAGAAGCCGATGGCCACAGCACCCGGATCAAGCACGAGATCGACGAGCATGACCGTCGCCAGCGTCGCCAGCAGCCGAACCGCGGTTGACGCTGCCCTGTTGCCGAGCAACAGCAGGACGAGCAGGTAGGCGTTCAGGACCAGCGGGAAGAAAAACACCGGGAGCCCGAACGGTACCTCGCCAAGCAGCATCGGGCCGAGGTCGACACCGTAGATGAACTCGCCGTAGGGCCAGCCGGTCTGGACGCCGACGAGTTCGATGCCGTACGAGTAGAGTGTCAGCGCGACCAGCGCCAGCCCGGCCCGGCGGTCTACGAGCGGGAAGACGCCGGCGGCCAGCGGAAGCCGCATCACGAACGTCCCGAACAGGACGAAGTAGGGATTGAACGCGAGCGGGTCCGGCAGGAGCCCCTCGGCACTCGCGAGCAAGGTCACCGCGCCGACGAGCGGAAAGACGACAGCGATGGTAAACCGGTTCTCGGTGACGAACTGATCGAACTGCGCGGTCGCGTCGGTCTTTGTTTCCGGGAGTGTCCAGCCCGCCAGCGTTCGGTCTTCGCCGCTACCCATACAGCATCACCCACAGCGCGATGAGTGTGAAAACCATTCCGACGACGGTGTTAATCGCGGGATACCACCAGTACGCCTCGTCGATGTCGACGCCGATGCCGAGAATCCCGAAGACGAGGCCGGGATAGACGAGCAGTATCAGGCCGAACACCCAGTGCGTGTAGGTGAACACGAACGCGGCCGTGAGCCAGCACATCACGCAGTAATAGTAGGTGTTTGACTCGCCCAAGAACGTCGCCGTGGTCTGGATGCCTGCCTCGCGGTCGGGTTCGATATCGGGAATCGCCGAGAAGGTATGCATCCCCATCGCCCAGAGCCACGCGCCGGCGACCGCTGTCGCTGGCGGGGCCACTCCTTCGATAGCGGCGTAGCCGATGACGCCGGGCAGGATGTACAGCCCGTTCGAAATGGAGTCCAGAAACGGCGTCGTCTTGAACCGGAGTGGCGGTGCCGAGTACTCCACTGAGAGCGCAACCCAGGCGAGCAGGGCCACGACGCCGAGCGTTGGCAGTCCGAGGGTGAACAGTAACGCGAGCACGCCGCTGGCGACGACGATGGCTGTGATAGCGCTGTCCCCGCGGTAGCTGACCTCCCGGCCCTCGTCTTTCTTGGGATTGTGCTCGTCGATGTCGGCGTCGAAAATGTCGTTGACGCCGTAGAGGAACACGTTCCCAGGGATGGTGAAGTACAGAAACAGCGCGATAGCCAGCGGCGAGAACAGTTCTCCCGGGCCGTCGGCCGCGTAGCTAACGCCGACGATGACCGGGCCGCCGAGGTAGAGCCAGAATCGCGGGCGGGAGAGCCGTAACAGGTAGCCTACAAGCGTCTCCTCCGGCGGAATGACGGCGGTAATGCGGTCGGTCGGGAGTTCGGGCATTACTCAGGCGATATCCTCAATGAGTGCCTCCGCGGTGTGTTCGCCGCTGATGAGACACATCGGCACGCCGATGCCGGGCGTCGTGAACGACCCCGTGAAGTAGAGCCCGTCGACGGCCGACGAGCGGTTGTTGGGCCGCAACAGGGCTGTCTGGCGGAGCGTGTGTGCCAGACCGAGGGCCGTGCCCTCCGTGGCGTTGTACCGCTCGCCGAAGTCGGAGACGGCGAATTGCTTCTCGTAGACGATGCGGTCGCGCAGGTCCACCCCGGTGTTGTCGGCGATATCTCCCAGAACCTTCTCGCGGTACTCCTCGCGGATCTCGTCCCCATCGTGCAGGCCCGGCGCGATAGGGACCAGAACGAACAGATTCGAATGCCCGTCGGGGGCGACGGTGTCGTCAGTCTTCGAGGGTACACAGAGGTAGTACGCCGGGTCGTCGGGCCACGCGGGCTCGTCAAAGATATCGTCGAAGTGCGGGTCCCAGTCCGTCGGCAGGACAAGGGTGTGATGCTCCAGCGGTTCCACGTCGCCCTCGACGCCCATGTACATGAGGAAGGCAGACGGTGCGTACGTCTTGTCATCCCAGTACTCGTCGTCGTACTGGCGTTCGTGGTCAGGGAGGAGTTCCCGTTCGGCGTGGCCGTAGTCGGCGTTGACCACCACTTCGTCGGGGTGGGTCGTGTCGCCGTGGACTGTCTCGACGAGGAATCCATCCTTCCGCCGGGAAATCTCCTCGACCTCGGCATCGGTCTCGTAGGTGACGCCGAGTTCTTCGCCGAGTTCGACGAGGCCGTCGACGACCGCGCCGACGCCACCGTCAGGGTAGTAGACGCCGAGGTTGAAATCGACGTGGCTCATCATATTATACAGGGCTGGCGTCGTCCGGGGCGAGCCACCGAGAAACACCAGCGTGTACTGCATGATTTGCTGGAGCTTCGGGTGCTCGAAGTAATCTTCAACGTGGCTCTGCATCGTGCCGATGAGCTGGAGGCCAACCGGCGCGGCAGTCATGACGTCAAGGTCGACCCAGTCGCGCAGCTCCGAGCGGTCCTCGTAGACGAACTTGTTCATGGCCGTCTCGTAGTGGCGTTCGCTGGTCGACAGATATTCTTCGAACGCCTCGCCCGCGCCGGGTTCGTACTCCTCAAATTTCTGGGCCATCTCGTCGTTGTCGCCGGTCACGTCGATCTGGTCGCCGTCCTTGAAGAAGATGCGGTAGTGCGGGTCGAGCCGCTGGAGGTCGTAGTAGTCGCGGGGCTCCTTCCCGAAGTACGCGAAGAACCGCTCGAACACGTCGGGCATCAGGTACCACGACGGACCCATGTCGAACCGGAACCCATCCACCTCCAGCCGGGACGCACGGCCCCCAAGTTGCTCGTTTTTCTCCAGTAAGGAAACGTTCGCATCTGCGTCCGCCAGGTAGCACGCAGCGGAGAGCCCACCGATGCCGCCACCGACGACAGTCACGTCTTCACCGGACAAGTCACTCATTACTAGTATTGAGGGGCTGGAACGTCAATAAATGAGCGGCCAAACTGCATCGGTATGGCATTCGTGGTCATATACCGGGCCATCGAGCGGCTCAGTGGGAGACGTATATGGGGATGGGGAACAGACTGACACGTATGGAGCCTGATCTCTCAGCACTGGACGCATATCTCGATGACGCCGGCGTCGACGGCTACCTCCTTGACGCAGATTCCGAGGTGTCAGATCAGTACTATCTCTCGGGTTTCGACGCGCCTGACCCGTTCATCACGCTATACGACGGTGACACACATCTCCTCTTCCCACGGAGTCTAGAATTCGGCCGCGCAAAGCGTGAGTCACGGGCCGAGACCGTCGAACGCTACGTCGACTTCGATCACCAGAACAAAGTCGAGGAGTACGGCCCGGACGAGGCGGTCTCGCACGTCCTCGCGGACTTCCTTGCGGCCTATGATGTCGACAGTGTGGCCGTCCCGCCGCGGTTCCCGCTACGGACGGCAGACGGCCTGCGTGCACGCGGCGTGGACGTGTCGGCCGACACCGACGGCATCGTCACGGAGATCCGAGCGACCAAGACCGAACCGGAAGTCGACCATATCCGGACGGCCCAGCGGGCCAACGAGGCGTCGATGGAAGCTGCTGAGTCACTGCTCGAAGCGTCGACGATTGCTGCCGACGATACGCTCGAAGTCGACGGCGAGACGCTGACAAGCGAGCGAGTGAAAGAAGAAATCGAGGTGACGCTGCTCCGGCACGGCTGCTCGCTGGACGAGACTATCGTCGCCTGTGGCGCGGACGCCGCGGACCCCCACGACCGCGGGAGCGGGCCACTCGTCGCCCACGAGCCGATTATCATCGACATTTTCCCCCAGGATAAGGCGACGAAGTACCACGCCGACATGACGCGAACGTTCGTGAAAGGCGAGCCCAGCGAGACGGTGCGCGAGTGGTACGACCTGACAGAACGCGCGATGGAAGCCGCGTTCGACGCCCTGGAACCCGGCGCGACTGGCGCGGACGTACACGACGCCGTCTGTGATGTGTACGAGGACGCCGGCGAACCGACGCTGCGTGACGACGACCGAACGGAGACGGGGTTCATCCACAGCACAGGCCACGGCGTCGGGCTGGACGTCCACGAGCTTCCACGGCTGGCACCGAACGGCGGTGAACTCGAACCGGGGCACATCGTCACTATCGAACCAGGCCTCTATGACCCCGATGTCGGCGGGGTCAGAATCGAGGACATCGCCGTCGTCACTGCCGACGGCTACGAGAACCTGACCGAGTACGAGATCCAGTTCGTCGTCTGATCCGGTCGCTTCAGAGCTGTTCCATCTGGCCGCCACAGGACGGACAGGCTGCTTTGGCGTCCTCTGTCTGAGTCCCACAGAGCGTACACTCATACCGCATTCCAGTCGAGTCGCTGTCATCGGTGCCGAACAGACCCGAGAGTCGTGGTAGCAGTTTCATTTTGGCCACCGTTCCAAGCTATGATTGCTTTTGTCAAGGCACTTGTTACCAAATGTCAGTAATTTCCGCGCCTTCATCATGAACATTTATTATGGATGGGTCGAAAGGTGGTGGTACTTGATGCTTGTATCCGATGTACGCCCCGCACGCGACCTCCACACTGCACTGCCCACAAAACACAGACGCCGGCCGACACGACCCCCAGGATGACAACACGAATCACGACCCCCCGAAACGAGGACTCGTACCCGACAACTACGCTGCCCTTCGACGACGCGGACGACCAGTCTCGATCCCGCCGCGCACCGAAGATGTTCTCGCCGACCAATCACGCCACGATGGGCCAGTTCGACACTGAGGCCACGGACCCGCGCTGAACTGGGACACAACGCATATCCCGCAGGCAGACCTCCGTGCCGATATGGCTGATTACACCACGGTATCGATTCCGAAGGACCTTGCGGAGCGCGTCGAAGAGACCATCGAAGGGACGAGTTTCTCCAGTACGTCCGACCTCGTTCGGTTCCTGCTCCGGAGTATCGTCGTTGAACACCAGCGGGAAGGAGAACTGACTGAAGCGCAGTTCCAGGATATCACCGACCAGTTGCGGGACCTGGGCTACCTGGAGTAGTTGGGACGCTACTGCGGATACTTCTCGGGCGGCTCAATGTCGAGAACAGTGACCTCCTGCGCTTGCCCGGATCTGTCGAAGGCCTCGAAGGCATCGATATCCCACGGCGGGATGCCGACGAAGACCACTTCGTGCAGGTCATCAGTCTTGCTAACACCCATGTATCCGTCAGGATGTGAGACGAACCGGCCCTGCGTCTGGCCGGCCGGCGTTCCCAGATCGACGCCGAACACTGCCTTCACCGAGGCCCCCGCTGAAGGGAGATAAAAGTCAGTAAACACCGGCGTTTCGTCCGGCAGGTCTGCGTCAGGAAGCTCTCCAGCAGGCGTGACGGCCAGCGAAATTGTCACGTCGTCAGGTTCGGCCTCGCTGGCGAGCCGTAACAGCGTCTCGACGAGTCCGCGTGTGACGTAGACCACGCTATGCTTTCGCACGGCCCGGGTAAAACGGCGTCGTTTGACCCACCTCAGCCGAGCACGAGCGACTTGAGGTTCTTCGCGTACAGCCCCGGCGTCCGGCCGCGGGACCCGCGAAGCGCGTAGGCGATGGCCTCAGCGGCGTCTTCCATCACGCCCTCGCCGTGCCCGACCAAGACTCGCTCGGGGTCAAGCCGCGTGAGCTTCTTCGGCGGGAACAGGCGCAACATCGGGTGGACCCCAAGACGCTCATCGCCGGCGAGGAAGTAGTCCGCCGCCCCGACCGCCTCGGGGACGACTAGCGTGTCGTCCTCGTCGCCATACAGTGCGGCCTCTTGCCAGAACGTGTTGTCGATAATCTTGTGGACACCGTAGTCTGTGTCCGGCAGCTGTCGGCGCATACGTTCGACCGGTGCGTCGATATCTTCTTCGACACCCGACATCCAGTCAGGGATATACACAGGCACGTCGTGGCGGTTTGCAACGGCGGCGCTATCGCGTTTGTGCCGGTCTAACAGGATGACAACGCCGGCCACCTCGCCGAACTCCGCGAACAGGTCGTCGATACCGTCGATGTCTATCGGGTCGGCGACGAACACGCCGGCATCCGTCTTGAGAACGTGACTCGCCCGGACCATCATCTCGTCGGGATAGGGTATGTAGCTCACGCCGCGCTCCCAGCGGTTCGTCTCCATCCAGCCTGCGGTTTCGTCCTGAGTGTTGGTTGGCATACGCCTCTGTACGAGCCTGACGCGAATAAATGGTTGAGAACGGGAAACACGCGAGCTGGGATTGTTTTGCCTGTGAAACAGCCTCCACAGCGGCTTTGTCGGTGGCGGTCGAAGCGCCGATATGCTCTCATCGCCCGCGTGGCTCACGCTAGAGGTGAAGTATCCCGACCGTGCGACGGCGTTTTACGAGGCCTTTCTGGAACTCGACGTCGTTTCAGAGACGCCAGACGAGGCCGTGCTCGCGGCTGGCGACACCGAACTCAGGCTCCGCGCGCCGGGAACAGTTCCACGCGGCGGGCTCCACACACATTACGCGCTCACGATTCCCGAGCGGGAGTACGACGACTGGTACGACCGGCTGGACGAGCGCTTCGATCTGGTCGAACACTCCTTCGGGGACGCGCGCTCGCTGTACTTCTACGATCCGCAGGGCAACTGCGTCGAACTTGGCGAGCGGGCGGTCGACGGCACTGGCGTCACGGGCCTGTTCGAACTCGTCCTCGAAGTCGAGGACCTGTCCGCGGCAGTGGAGTTCTACACCACGCTGGGGTTCGAACTGGTCGACGACGGCCGCGACGAAGGCCGGGTCAGGCTGTCGACCGGCGACCTCGATCTGGAACTGTGGTCACCGCGGCTCGGCATCGCTGACGCCCGCGGCGGCGCCCACGTCGACTTCGGCGTCGTCGCCGAAGACCCAAAATCGACGGCCAGGGAGGTCGCTGACGACGCGCTCGCAGTCACGTCAGTTGACGAGGGCGTCCGAATCAGGGACCGGGACGGCCACTACCTGACGCTGGTGTCTGCGTAGCCGGTTACCGATGTCAGTGTGGCTGGCCAACGGTATCGGGGGATACACTCGCTGGACGTGCATATAATGACTTCCCCCTGTGCTAGTAGCCGTATAGGCCCCTCATAGGCAGGTTCTTTTCGTGTCGAGAGCCACATTCTGCTTGAGGATGTCCCCGACTGACTCCCGGACTGAACGCGATGTCCCCGCGAAGGTGACGCTGTTCTGTCCGGACTGTGGGCACCGGAGCAGGTACGACGGTGACTGGGTCACGGTCGAACGGCGTGGTAGCATACACTACCGCTGCCCGGAATGCCACACCCAAATCACGACTCGACCGCGCCACACTGACAGTGGTTTGCCCCGGTCCCAGTTCTTCGACACCTACTGGCAAGCGTGGAACCATGGTGTTCGTGTGTGGCACGGACTGTTGCAGCGACTGCTCTCGCCGTAAGCGGTCGTGCCAGCTGTTATAACGTCGACCACAATCGCTACACCCGCGGTCTCGCTGGCTATCCCATAGAAGCCCATCACTCATGCAGGACCGCTCGGTTGAGACAGCCTGTTCTGCCACTCAACCCAGCCGCTCAGAGTCGATGCTGACACCCGGCGGCGTCACAATCAGGAACCCACGGAAGTGCATCAGTTCGCCGCCGGCCTCCCGGACCGGTCGGGCGAACCCGGCGGCGAGTTCGTTCAGGTCGCCCTCGACGTTGAGAACCAGTACCGACCCGTTCTCGATGGTATCGATCCACTGTTCGGGCGACTCCGATCCGTCGAGGACGCCGAGCACGACGCGGTTGCTGCCGGCCCCGTCACGGTCCTCATCCATCTGGTCCTCGACGGCCTGCAGGTCAAGCCCCTCGAAATCACTCATAGACACACACACGCGCGGATGGAGCAAAAATCCTCCCCAAGCCGTCTGACGCGCGGCAGTCACGCTGGCTGCGATACCGGGCCAGTGTCGTGTGCCATGTGCACGTGCCACCGTCTTATGAACAAGTATAAATAGTGGAAGCATCCAGTTACGGGTGCTTATGTCCAACAACGAGGGCACGTCGGAATCTCCGGCGGATCGAGTTCTTCCAGGGCACACTGGATTCCACGTCTGAGATTACAGACGCACGGATTTTCGACACCACGCTGCGCGATGGTGAGCAGTCACCACGTACGTCGTTCAACTACGAGGACAAACGCGAGATAGCCGCGCTGCTCGACGAGATGGGCACCCACGTCATCGAGGCCGGGTTCCCCGTCAACTCTGACGCGGAGTTCGAAGCAGTGCGCGACATCGCCGAGTCCACGCGAGTGACGACCTGCGGACTGGCGCGTGTGGTCGAGAAAGACATCGAGGCGGCCTTGGATTCCGGTGTGGACATGGTCCACACCTTCGTCTCGACGTCGGACGTACAGTTGCAAGATTCCATGCACGCGACCCGTCAGGAGGCGCTCGACACCGCTGTCGACTGTGTCGAGATGATCAAAGATGCGGGCGTCGAATGCATGTTCTCGCCGATGGATGCGACTCGGACTGACGAGGACTTCCTCGTCGAAGTCATCGAGGCCACGTCCGCGGCGGGGGCGGACTGGATCAACATTCCGGACACGTGTGGGGTCGCCACGCCGCGGCGGTTCTACGACCTCATCGAGATCGTCGACGACTGCACCGACGCCTACATCGACGTGCACACGCACGATGACTTCGGGCTGGCGTCGGCCAACGCCATCTCCGGCTTCGAGGCCGGGGCCAGCCAGGCGCAGGTGTCGGTCAACGGCATCGGCGAACGCGCTGGCAACGCGGCCTACGAAGAGGTCGTGATGGCGTTGGAGTCGCTCTACGACGTCGACACCGGAATCGACACCACCCGCATCACGGAGCTATCGCGGATCGTCGAGGAGAAGTCCGACATCGGGGTACCGGCGAACAAGCCTGTCGTCGGGCGCAACGCCTTCTCCCACGAGAGCGGCATCCACGCCGCCGGTGTCATCGAGAACTCCGACACGTTCGAGCCGGGCGTCATGACTCCCGAGATGGTCGGGGCCACGCGCGAGCTCGTGCTCGGCAAGCACACCGGGGCCCACTCGGTTCGGGAACGGCTCGTCGACGCCGGATACAACCCGAGCGAGGCGGAGGTCCGCGAAGTGACTCGCCGCGTCAAGGAGTACGGCGCGGAGGAGCAGGTCACCATGTCGGTGCTTGAACGGTTCGCCGAGGAAATCGGCGTGACCGAGGAAAGCGAGGAGGTCCGGGCGTAGGCCAATGACCTCGCTTCCGGCCGTCACTACGAGTGAGCAGCCACCGGTGAGTACCCGGTTTCGAGTAGCTGTCCGCCAACAACTATCACAGAACGTTTATTATTCGGGACGAACTGCATCCGGATGTGATGACCGCGGCTGCTGGGCGTCAGGTTCGAACCCCCGCCAGCACCGTGACCGCTATTCTCGGCGTGCGTATTGTAGGGGCACTATAGCCCCTCTCTTTACCTTTTCACCCCCGGCCGAATCGATTCGTCATACCACCACAGAGTCATCAGTCATGCACGCAGCACACACATCACCGCGGTATCGACCCCGAACACGAACAGATGGAGGGATGACACGATGAGCGAACGCGCATCCGTCCCCAAGGAAGAAGAAACGGAGCCAGAAACCGAACAGGAACCGGTCACAACGGGCGCGCAGTCGGTCATCCGCGCGCTTGAAAACGCCGGGACCGACTACGTCTTCGGCGTTCAGGGCGGCGCGATCATGCCCGTCTACGACGCGCTGTACGACTCCGACATCAACCACGTCACGATGGCCCACGAACAGGGGGCCTCACACGCGGCGGACGCGTACGGCGTCGTCACCGGCGACCCCGGCGTCTGTTTCGCCACGTCCGGCCCCGGCGCGACGAACCTCGTGACCGGCATCGCCGACGCTAACATGGACTCGGACCCGGTCATCGCGCTGACCGGCCAGGTCCCGACGGAGTTCGTCGGCAACGACGCGTTCCAGGAGACGGACACGGTCGGCATCACCCAGCCGATCACGAAGGAAAGCTACTTTGCCGCTGACTCAGACACTGTTGGCGACAACGTCAGCGAAGCGTTCGCGCTCGCTGACGCCGGCCGGCAGGGACCGACGCTGGTCGACCTGCCGAAGGACGTGACCCAGGGCGACACCGAGGTCGAACCCGGCTCCCCCGAGACGCCGGAGACCTACGACGTGCCCGAGGAAGCAGACGACGAAAACGTCCAGGAAGCCGCGGACGCGCTGGCCGAAGCCGAGCGCCCAGTCATCCTCTCGGGTGGCGGCGTCATCAAGGCAGACGCATCGAGTGCGCTCCGTGAGTTCGCAAAGGAGTACGAGATTCCGGTCATCACGACGATGCCCGGCATCGGGAGCTTCCCCGAGGACCACGAACTCTCGCTTGAGTGGGCCGGGATGCACGGCACCGGCTACGCCAACATGGCGATTAGCAACACCGACTGCATGCTGGCTATCGGGACGCGCTTCGACGACCGCCTGACCGGCGGCGTCGACTCATTTGCCCCTGACGCGGAGGTCATCCACGTCGACATCGACCCGGCCGAAATCAGCAAGAACGTCTACGCTGACTACCCGCTCATCGGGGACGCTCGGGAAGTGCTCCGGCAGCTGTTCGACGCGATGCCGCGTTCGCCGGACGCCGACGAGTGGCGCGACCAGTGCCAGACCTGGAAAGACGAGTATCCGATGGACTACGACACGCCCGACGACGAGCCGCTGAAGCCGCAGTACGTCGTCGAGAAGTTCTCGGAGATGACGCCGGACGACACCATCGTCTGTACCGGCGTTGGCCAGCACCAGATGTGGGCCTCCCAGTTCTGGGAGTACACCGAGCCCCGGACGTGGGTGTCGTCCCACGGCCTCGGGACGATGGGGTACGGCGTGCCCGCCGCCATCGGCGCGAAACTCGCCGCGCCGGACCAGGAAGTCGTCTGCTTCGACGGCGACGGCTCGTTCCTGATGACCGTCCAGGGGCTGTCAGTCGCGGTCCGTGAGCAACTGGACATCACCTACGTCGTCCTGAACAACGAGGCGGTCGGGATGGTCCGCCAGTGGCAGGACGGCTTCTACGAGGGTCGCCGGATGGCCTCCGAGTACCCGTGGATCCCGCAGTTCGACAAGCTCGCCGAGGCCTTCGGCGCACGCGGGTTCACGCTCGAATCCTACGACAACGTCGAGGAGACGATACAGGAAGCACGCGAGTACGACGGCCCCAGCGTCATCGACGCCCACATCGACCCCGGGGAGAACGTCTTCCCGATGGTCCCCAGCGGCGGTGACAACGGTCAGTTCGCGCTCAACGAAGACCATCTGGACATGATCTAACAATGACTGGAGGAATGCCAGGCCCCGCGCCGGACGAACGGATGCGCCCAAAGGGCCGACGCAACACGCAGGGAATCCGCGTCGACCCCGAGGCCGAAGTGACACACGAACCGCGACAGGCGGTGCTGTCCGCGCTGGTCAAACACCGACCGGGCGTGTTGTCGGAGGTGTCGGCGCTGTTCAGCCGACGGCAGTTCAACATCGAAAGTCTGACCGTCGGGCCGACAGTCGACGACGACACAGCCCGGATGACGATCCTCATCGAGGAGCCGGAACCGGGGATCGATCAGGCGAAAAAGCAACTTCGGAAGCTCGTGCCCGTCGTCTCGGTCAGGGAACTCGAAGGCGAGGCCGTCCGTCGGGAGCTCGCGCTGGTGAAAGTCAGCGGCGAGAAGCCCGACGACGTCAACGCGGTCGCCGATATGTACAACGGGCAGGCCGTGGATGCGTCTACCGATTCGGTTACTGTCGAGATTACGGGCAGCAAGCAGAAGATCGACGCCGCCATCGAGGCGTTCAAGCAGTTCGATGTGCAGGAAATTGTGCGAACCGGGGCCGCCGCACTGGAACGCGGCCCGAAAACACTAGAGAAAGATGTCTGACGGACTTACCACAACAGTCTACTACGACGAGGACGCTGACGTATCGACCATCGATGACGAGACCGTAGCCGTGCTGGGCTACGGGTCGCAGGGCCATGCCCACGCACTGAATCTTCACGAGTCCGGCGTCGACGTAATCGTCGGCCTCCGCGAGGACTCTTCGTCGTGGGCCGACGCCGAGGACGCGGGTCTCCGTGTCGAGACGCCAGACGTGGCCGCCGGCGAGGCAGACCGCGTCGTGATGCTCGTCCCCGACACGATTCAGCCGGCCGTTTACGAGGCTATCGAGGACGAACTGGACGCCGGCGACACGCTCCAGTTCGCCCACGGCTTCAACATCCATTACGGCCAGATCGAGCCGCCGGAAGATGTCGACGTGACGATGGTCGCGCCGAAGTCGCCCGGCCACCTCGTGCGCCGGACTTACGAGCGCGGCGAGGGGACACCCGGCCTCATCGCGGTGTATCAGGACGCGACCGGCAACGCCAAGCAGGAGTCGCTGGCCTACGCGAAGGGCATCGGCTGCACCCGCGCCGGCGTCATCGAGACCTCCTTCCAGGAAGAGGTCGAGACGGACCTCTTCGGCGAGCAGGCCGTCCTCTGTGGCGGCGTCACCGAGATGGTCAAAGCCGGCTTCGAGACGCTGGTCGACGCCGGCTACGCGCCGGAGATGGCCTACTTCGAGTGCCTGAACGAACTCAAGCTCATTGTCGACCTGATGTACGAGGGTGGCCACATGGGCATGTGGAACTCCGTCTCCGACACGGCCGAGTACGGCGGCCTGACCCGCGGTGAGGAGGTCATCGATCGCGAGGGCATGGAGAAAATCCTCGAAGAGGTCCAGAACGGCGAGTTCGCTCGCGAGTGGATCAACGAAAACCAGGCCAACCGGCCCGCCTACAAGCAGTATCGCGACGCCGAACAGAACCACCAGATCGAAGCCGTCGGCGAGAACCTGCGTGAACTGTTCGCGTGGGGCGAGGACGCCGACGCAGAGAAGACAGAAGCTCCAGCAGATGACTAACGAACGCACAGATTCGACGGACGGCGAACAGAACGACTCACGCACAACGATGGGGCGCATCCAGCACACGCACCCCGAAACGAACGGAACCTTCGGCGCGGTGTTCCGCCGCGGCCCAGTTGTGGCCGCTGATGGCGGCGAACGCGACGCAGAGGAGGGGGAGGAGACTGACGAGAAGATGGAAGACATCGACCACGAAGCACCCGACGAGGGTGTCACTCGCGCATACGAGCGCGGAACGGAAGGACGGGACGAGACAACATGAGTACCGATAGACATTCCTGCTCGCTGCGCTGCGCGGGCTGTGACTATCGACCTCATGCTCATGTACGGGGGACATTCGGATGAGTCAGGGAACGCTGTACGACAAGGTATGGAACCAGCACAAAGTCACGACCCTGCCGAACGGCCAGGACCAGCTGTTCGTCGGACTGCACCTTATCCACGAGGTCACCAGTCCGCAGGCGTTCGGGATGCTCAAGGAGCGCGGCCTCGAGGTCGCGCGCCCGGATCTGACCCACGCGACGGTCGACCACATCGTGCCGACCGCGAACCAGGATCGGCCATACAGCGATGACGCGGCCGAGACGATGATGGCCGAACTCGAAGAGAACGTCCGGGACGCCGGTATCC
This sequence comes from Haloarcula sp. H-GB4, assembly GCF_030848575.1. NCBI lineage: Archaea > Methanobacteriati > Methanobacteriota > Halobacteria > Halobacteriales > Haloarculaceae > Haloarcula > Haloarcula sp. H-GB4. The sequence goes on from NZ_JAVDDX010000001.1 coordinate 778,067, forward strand.
AGTTCTCTGACCCGACGACGGGCGATCAGGGGATCGTCCACGTCATCGGTCCGGAGCAGGGCATCACCCAGCCCGGCAAGACCATCGTCTGTGGCGATAGCCACACCTCGACCCACGGCGCGTTCGGCGCGCTCGCGTTCGGTATCGGGACGAGCCAGATTCGGGACGTGCTGGCGACCCAGACCATCGCGATGGAGAAACAGAAGGTCCGCAAGATCGAGGTCACCGGCGAACTCGACGAGGGCGTCGAAGCCAAGGACATCATCCTCGAAATCATCCGCCGGCTTGGGACCGAGGGCGGCGTCGGCTACGTCTACGAGTACGCCGGCGAGACAATCGAGAATCTCGACATGGAAGGCCGGATGTCCATCTGCAACATGTCCATCGAGGGCGGCGCTCGCGCGGGCTATGTCAACCCTGATGAGACCACCTATGAGTGGCTTGAAGAGACGGACTACTTCCAGGAACACCCTGAGAAGTTCGAGGAACTCACGCCGTACTGGGAGTCCATCCGCTCCGACGAGGACGCCGAGTACGACGACGTGGTCGAAATCGACGCGGGCGAACTGGACCCCGTCGTCACGTGGGGGACCACGCCCGGCCAGGGAATCGGTATCGACGACCCAATTCCGGAACCCGAGGACCTCGCCGACGACAAGGTCGACACCGCCCGCCGTGCCCAGAAGCACATGCGCGTTGAGCCCGGCGAGACGATGGAAGGGTACGATATCGATGTTGCCTTCCTTGGTTCCTGCACCAACGCTCGGCTGCCTGACCTCCGCCGCGCGGCCCGCATTGTCAAGGGCCGGCAGGTCGCTGACGACGTGCGGGCGTTCGTCGTCCCCGGCAGCCAGCGCGTCCAGCGCGCTGCCGAGGAGGAGGGCCTGAAGGGCATCTTCGAGGAGGCCGGCTTCGAATGGCGTAACGCCGGCTGTTCGATGTGTCTGGGCATGAACGAGGACCAACTGGAAGGCGACGAGGCCTGTGCCTCCTCCTCGAACCGGAACTTCGTCGGCCGACAGGGCAGCAAGGACGGCCGGACCGTCCTGATGAACCCTCGGATGGTGGCCGCCGCAGCCATCACCGGCGAAGTCTCTGACGTACGCGACCTGGAGGAGGTGGCAGTCGCATGAGCGATGCGACTGATGACATCCCCGAAGTCGACTACGTTGAGGGGTCTGGTATCCCGATCCGCGGGAACGACATTGACACGGACCAGATAATCCCCGCGCGGTTCATGAAGGTCGTCACCTTCGACGGTCTGGGCGAGTTCGCCTTCTTCGACCTGCGGTTCGACGACGAGGACAACGAGAAGGACCATCAGTTCAACGAGGAGCAGTTCCAAGACTCGAACGTGCTGGTCGTTAACAACAACTTCGGCTGTGGCTCTTCCCGCGAACACGCGCCCCAGGCCCTGATGCGCTGGGGCATCGACGCCATCATCGGCGAAGCCTTCGCCGAGATTTTCGCCGGGAACTGTTTGGCGCTTGGCATCCCGACGGTCACTGCCGACCACGAGACGATCAACGCGCTCCAGCAGTGGGTTGATGACAACCCCGACGGCGAGATTGAAGTCGACGTGCGGGCGGAGACAGTCACTTACGGCGACAACGAAATCAACGTCAGCGTCGACCGCGCCCAGCGCGAGGCCCTCGTCGAGGGCAACTGGGACACGACGGCGCTGATGAAGGCCAACCAGAACGCTATCGAGGAGACGGCCTCGGAGTTGCCCTATCTCGATCAGACGCGGTCGGATCTCGAAGCGGACGATTAACTACGAGAACCGCTTTGCGTGTTCTCTGCGCGAGCGTTCGGTTCGCAGAAGCGGACGATTGACGCGAGGTCGCTTTCCGACCTCGGTTGGTGCGAACGGATTTTCCGTCCCAGAGATGGCAAGACCAATAGCTGTGCAGGGCGCCCCATTCTCGCATGGACCAGATTCGGGAGATACACATCGCGCCGCTGGGGCACGAGCGTGACCGGATCGCCGAGCCGATTCACCAGCACAACGCCGACGACGTGTACCTCCTCACGGCGACGACGGAGCCGTCACGGTTAACGCCGTATCAGCAGGCACTCGTCGAGGAACTGGACGCCAACGGCGTCAGCGTCGAACTACACCGAGCGGATTTACACGACCTCTACGACGTGCTGGCCGAGGTCACGACGCTGACCGCCGACCATCCCGAGGATATCGTGCGCGTCAATGTCTCGAGCGGGCCGAAGGTGGCGGCTATCGGGAGCGCAATCGCGTGTATGGCGACGGCGGCAACGGCATACTATGTCCATCCCGAGGAACACGTCCCATCGGTCTCTGCGGAGCCACTCACCCGCGGGATGGAGCGCGCAGAGGTCCTCCCGTCGTATCCTATTGAGGCCATTTCTCGTGACCAAGTTGCAGTGCTGGACTATCTCAAGCGGACAAACACGGACACCTACACTGCGAAAAAGTCGGACCTCATCGGGTTCGCCGAGGACGCTGGCCTTTCGTTCATCGACGACGCTGACCCGGCAAACGAGAAGGCGAAGTTCGCGCTGTTGAACGCAAATATCGTCGACCCACTGGTTGAGGACGGCTATATCGCGGTCAGCGATGTCGGTCGGACGAAACAGGTCGAACTGACCGAGACTGGCGAGAACGTCCTCCACGCGTTTCGGCATAAGCTCTGAAACGGGCTGTCGCTGGCGTGGCCGACATTTTGTGTCATCACTCCCGCGACAGTGACACTCGGTGGACCAATAGTATAGATAGTAAATTTTGTTTTTGTAGTATGAATAGTTTTGTGGTAATAAATACATATTAATCACCACAATACTCGGGTGCGCACGGTCCTCGGCGACGCGCTGTTCTCGTCGCTTCGGCCCTCCACCAGTTCGATGCGCTCGCTGGGGAGCCGTGCCACCGCCCTGCCATCCTTGTCCCGGCCCCGAGCCATCGCCCGGTTCGCCGGGTCGGGACGGTCCACCGCTGACGCCCTCCACGAACATGGCGCTACCCGGAACTCGGGTCGGCTCCAGCAACGACCGCTTGCCGGACGCTGCTACCCTCCTCAAGCGGCATACGGGAGCCAGCGAACCGAACCATTTTCACCAGCCGGCTACGTGCCTCCCGCTATGACACACGAGATAGCCGTTATTCCCGGCGATGGAATCGGACAGGAGGTCACACCCGCCGCGGTCGAAGTGCTGGAGGCAATCGACGCCGTCGACTTCGACTTCGTTGAGGGTGAGGCCGGCGACGCGGTGAAGGAAGAAACCGGCGACGCTCTCCCGGAGGAGACGCGCGAACTGGCTGCCGACGCCAATGCGACGCTGTTCGGCGCGGCAGGCGAGACAGCGGCCGATGTCATCCTGCCCCTCCGGCAGGTCGTCGGCTCCTTCGCTAACGTCCGCCCGGCCCGCTCGTATCCAGGGCTCGACGCCGTCCAGCCCGACACGGACATCGTGTTCATCCGGGAGAACACCGAGGGCGTCTACAAGGGGATCGAGAGCGAGATCTCCGAGGGCGTCACCACCTGTACGCGGGTCATCACTGAGGATGCCTCCCAGAAGATCGCCGAATACGGATTCAGCTACGCGAAGCAGAACGGCTACGATGACGTGACGATTGCCCACAAAGCCAACGTCATGCGCACTACTGACGGGCTGTTCCTCGATGCGGCCTCAGCAGTCGGCGAGGACCGCGACGCCGCGTACGACACGGCGCTGATGGACGCGCTTGCCATGCATCTGGTCATGAACCCACAGGACTACGGCGTCGTTATCTGTCCGAACCTCGCCGGCGATATGCTATCAGACCTTGCTGCGGGCCTCGTCGGCGGCCTCGGCCTGCTGCCGTCGGCCAATATCGGCGAGGAGAACGCGCTGTTCGAGCCGGTCCACGGCTCTGCCCCGGACATCGCTGGCGAAGGTGTCGCCAACCCTTCGGCGATGATTCTCTCCGCGGCGATGTTGCTCGACCACCTCGGATACGACGAACAGGGCGATGCAGTTCGAACGGCTGTCGAGACCGTGCTCGACTCTGGGCCTCGAACGCCGGATTTGGGTGGCGACGCATCCACTGAGGATGTGACCGCCGCGGTTATCGACGAACTGTAAGCAGTTTTCTCGCGTTCTATCTGGGCAGAAACAAGCACGGCCCGATAGAAAGAGGTAAAACCGAAGCGAAACAATCACAGCCGAAAGAATGCTCCCGGCCGAGCGAAAGCGCACTATCGTCCAGTTGGTGACAGAGCGAGACGGTTGTTCAGTGTCGGAGCTGGCCGCGGAACTGGAGTTCTCGAAGGCGACGATACGCCGTGACCTCCGGGATCTGGAATCGCAAGGTCGGATCGAGCGGTCCCACGGCGGTGCGGTGCCGGCGTCCTCCGTCGGGACCGAGCGCCCCTACGGCCAGCGTGAGGTCGACCACTATGCCGAGAAGCAGGCGATTGCAGAGCGAGCCGCTCAGGAAGTCCGTGAGGGACAGGTGGTCTGTTTCGATGCCGGGTCGACCACGATGGAGGTCTCGCGTGCGATCCCGGACACCGACTACGTCGCGGCGACGAACATGCCGGACCTCGCCACCGAACTGGCCGAGCGGGATGTCGACACCAAACTCACCGGTGGAAGCCTCCGACCGCGAACCCGCGCGCTTGTCGGCCCGACGGCCGAGCGCGCCGTCGGACGGATGAACTTCGACCTGCTGTTTCTGGGGACGAATGCGCTCGACAGCGCCGCCGGGCTGTCGACCCCGAACGAGGACGAGGCGGCTATCAAGGAACTGATGGTCGAGCGTGCCCGTCGGGTTGTGCTGGTCGCTGATGCGTCGAAGTTCGGTGACCGGAGTTTCGTCAGCTTTGCCGATCTGGATCAGGTCGATCTGCTGGTCACCGATGCAAGCCCGCCAGGGGCACTCGCTGCGGCACTCGCGGATGCCGACGTGGCTGTCGAGGAGGTCAGCACATGATTGTCACCGTCACCTACAATCCCGCGGTCGACCAGACGATCCAGTTTGATGAACAGATGGCTCCCGAGCGTGTCATGCGGGCCAACAAAGCGCAGTTCGACGCCGGCGGGAAAGGCATCAACGCCGCGCAGTTCCTCACCGCGATGGACCGGCCCTGTGTCGCGACGGGACTGCTGGGTGGATTCACCGGCTCGTTCATCAGAGAGACGCTGCAGGACGACGGCGTCGGGACAGCCTTCGTCGACGTGGACGGGACGACGCGGCTCAACACCACCGCTATCGCAGCCGCGGAGGAGTACAAGCTGAATCAGGCCGGCCCGACTGTCGGCGAGTCGGTCGTCGGCTCGCTGCTCGAACAGGTGCGAGCGCAGTCCCCTGACCGCGTGCTCGTCGGTGGGAGCCTGCCGCCGGGGTTGTCCCCCGACGCTATCGACCGCATCGCGGCCGGCGGCGACTGGGAGACCATCGTCGACACCGGCGGCGATATCCTCCGGGAACTCGACGCTCAGTACGGGCTTTGTAAGCCGAATCGCGCCGAACTCGGTGATGCCACCGGGGCCGATGTCTCAACGGTTGCGGGCTGTGCGGACGCGGCCGACACGTTCCGAGACCGTGGCTTCGACCGCGTACTGGCCTCCCTCGGCGCGGACGGCGCGGTCCTTGTCGGCGACACAGTCCGACTGTACGCGGAGGCGCTCGACATCGATGTTGTCGACACCGTCGGGGCCGGTGACGCGCTTCTTTCGGGCGTCCTGAGCGCCTGGGAAGCCGGCGCGGACGACGAGACGGCGCTCCGGACCGGCGTGGCCGTCTCATCGCAGGTCGTCCAGCGGGCCGGCACGGCCGTTCCGGACCTAGATAACATCGACTCGCTCCGTGATGGCGTGACGGTGCGGCGGCTGTAGCGGGCAAAAAGAGTCGTAGAAAGCGGAGACAGCAACTCAGAACTTTTCGAGGTAGTCGTCAACGAACGCCCGTACGTCGGCCAGCGACGGCTGGTCCGCGGTCCGAACGAAGTAGCCGGCGACGGCGTTGCCGACGACGACGGCAGCGGTGGGCGGGAGGTCGGCGATGCGGGCCAGCCCCAGTCCGGCGTTGAAGTGGTCGCCGGAACTGGTCGTCAGTTCCGGGTCCGAGACCGCGGGGACAGCCACGCTGTCGGTGCCGTCCGCAGTGATGACGACCGAACGCTCGACGCCGTGACCGACGAACCAGGTCGGTTCCAGCGCCGCGAACACCGCCTCGGCATCCTCGCCGAACGACCGCTCGGCGTCGCCGGCGTAAGCGTCCGCGAGAACGCCCGTCTCGGCGCGGTTCGCGGTGACCACTACATCCGTCACCTCGTCCAGCCGGCCGATAGCCTTCCGACCGGCGCGTAGGCGGTCGGCGTCGAGCTTTCGCACGTCTCCGGGGTCGACCAGCACCGTCTCAGGCGGGTCGTCGATATCAGCCCACAGGGTACGAAGGCCGTCGAAGACGGTCGGCAAGTCTGGCGTCTCGGACCAGTAGCCAGCCCCGAACAGGCTCGCGCCGTCGAGCGTCTCGGCCAGTCGATCGTGGCCGAAGGCCGCGTCGAGTTCGGCCCAGTCGAGCGCCATTGTGTCGCCGATTTCCGTGAGCATGAGCTTCCCGTCGTCAAACTCGACGGCGTCGGTGACACCGGGTTCGCCCAGCGAGTGGAGTTCGTAGTTGCCGAACTCCGTCTCGAAGGCGTCGTGGACCGGGTCGCCGTACATCCCGACCATCACGGGGTCGAACGACCAGCCGCCGAAGGCCCGTGCGAGGTGGCTGGTGTGGCCGCCGGTCCGACTACCCTGCTGGAGCCACTCGAAGGAGAGCGAGCTGTCGGCGGCAACGGAGCGGTCGATACGGTCGCCGAAACTCTCCAGCGTGGCGAGGCGCTCGTGGCTCTCGGGGTCGATGCGGTCAGCGACGACTTCCCGGACGCGGTCGAGGTAGCCGTCGAAGCCGAACACGACCCGCCCAGTATCGATAGCGTCGGGAAGCGCGTCGCTGGCGGGCAACGCCTCGTCCGCTGCGGCGACGGCTCGGCGCGTCTCCTCGTCCATGGCCTACAGGACGTCGTCGGTTGTCGCGTCCTCGAAGATGACGCCTTCGAGCTTGTCCAGAATGTCGTAGGGATCATCGCGCTGCCAGACGTTGCGGCCGACCGCGAGGCCGGCGACGCCCACGTCCATGCAGTCTTCGACGAGTTCGAGGAAGTCGCGGTCCGAGGTCTTCGATCCACCGGAGAGCAGGACGCGGTTATCGGCCGCGGAGCGGACGGCGTGGGCCATCGCTTCCTTGTCGCGCGGGTACTTGACCTTCGTGAAGTCAGCGCCGAGTTCGAGCCCGATTCGGGCTGCGTAGGCGATGGTCGAGGGGCTCCGGTGCTCCTTGATGGCCTGTCCGCGCGGGTACGACCACATCGCAACTGGCAGGTCGTGGTCGCGGGCGTTCTCCTGCACCGGGCGGAAGTCCTCGAACATATCGGTTTCGCGGTTGACGCCTGGGTAGACGGTGTAGCCGATGGCGTCAGCACCGAGTTCGGCGGCGTAGTCGACCGACCAGTTCTGGGGCGAGTACGGATCGCCCATCCAGAGGTCTGAGCCGCCGTTGAGCTTCGCCAGCAGGTTCACGTCGTCCTCGTAGCTCGGGTAGTACGTTTCGGCGAGGCCTTTCCCGACAGCCAGCGCCGTCACGGCGTCGTGGGTCGCCATCTCGAACACCTCACGCGGGTCGAGGCGTTCCTCGACGCCGCTGAACTGCTTGGGACCGTGTTCCAACCCGTGGTCGTGTGCTAGCACCAGCGTCTTATCGTTCCGTACGAGCGGTGAGTCACCAAGTGGTCGCATGTGTCGTATTTCTACCGAGAACGACCATTAACAGTTTTCGGTTCTGATTTGTTACTACTGTTCGCGTTCGTTTTTGATCGAGGACGGGAATTAAGTGTGTTCCAGTGAAAGGTTCGGCTATGCCATCCGTGGAGCTGGACGCCGAGACAGTCGAGCGCCTTGACGACCTCCGCGTCGAGGACGAGTCGTACGATGAAATCGTGACGGAACTCATCAACATCTACGAGGCTGAGGAGCTAACACTGTTCCACAGCGGCGACTAACCCTGGGCCTGTTCACAGACAGACTTCCAGCGCCCGTTCGACTCCAACTTCTCCTGTAGTTGCTCAGCGTACGCCTGTGCGAGGCGTGCTGCCTCTTCCTCCTGTTGTTTGTTCCCGCCATCGGACCCACCAAGTCCAAGCGCGTCCTTGACACCTGAGAGGAGGCCGCCGCCTGAGCCCCCGGACCGGTCACCACCGGGGCCGCCCATTGGTCCCTGGTTGGCGACCCGTTCCATCTCGGGCATGACGCTAGAGAGCTTCGACGTATTGGCGACGATTCGAGCGGCATCTGGGTCACCCGGGTTCTCGATCTCGAACTCGACAGCAGTCATCACCAGCCCCCACTGCTGACTCGAGAACGACGACGCTTTGACCTGTTCGTTGAACCGCTGGTCGACCGCCATCCGTTCACCGGCGATGCGGTCGGTCCAGTTTGAATCGCTCATAAACTGGTGTTTGCGGGCCGGCGGTATGAGCGTTTCCCGCTCCGTGTGGTGTTCTACAGTAAAACGTACCATTTCTGGGCTGACTGTCACGCCACCGGCTGCCGCGACCGCTACGTTTTATTGTCTCCAAAACGGTTCCAATATGTTAAGTTAGCTCACGATATACTTGTATCTCAATGAGTACTGAGTTTGGGACAGGGCAGGCGACGGGGGACTCGGGAGATGCAGCAGCTATGGACGCCATACGGGAAGCCATGGCCGATATCTCGGCAAGCGAACCGGACTTCTGTCAGATTTTCTGCTCCCCGACATACGATTACGAGGCGGTGCTGTGGGGTGCTCGAAGTGTTGTCGGTTCAGATACCGAAATTGTGGGCTGTTCGTCTTCCGGAGAGTTCACTGAAACCGGTTCGGGGAACGGAACTGTTACAGTCGGCGTTGTGTCGTCGGACTCGATGCAGTTCTTCTCCAGCCTTTCGACTGAGCTCAGCGCTGATCCTGAGCGCTGTCTGTTCGAAGCGGTTCACGACCTCCCTGCGAGCGGGGACCCTGCTGTCGACGGGTACCCGCATCGGACGATCATCAACCTCCACGACGGCATGGCTGGAATCGGAAACAAGGTTACGCGACTCACGGAGCAGTACCTCGACGACGAGGAGACGCCGGTGGTCGGCGGGTCTGCAGGTGACGACCTCCAGTTACAGCAGACCCACGTCTTCCGGAACGACCGCATCGAGACGGATGCCGTCGTCCTCGTGCTCATTGCCTCAGAGGATCCGCTTCCGGTGACAGTCAACCACGGCCACGAGCCGATCTCCGAGGCGATGACGGTAACCCGAGCGGAGGGAAGCACCGTGTACGAACTCGACGGCAGACCGGCCTTCGAGGCTTGGCGGGACGCGATTCGAGAGGACGCGATGGAGACATACGATATCGACGTCGACGAACTGGAGGCGGGGTCGGAAGACCTCGTCATGTTGCTCGGCCGTTACGAGCTTGGTATCGAGTCGGAACCGGAATCTGACACGGACGGACTCGCCTCCCGAATCAAGACCTTCATCGAGAGCAAACTCATCTCGACGACGGGATACAACATCCGGTGGCCGGGCCACACGACCGACACCGAAGGACCGCTGGATTTCGCCGTCGCCGTCTCCGAAGGAACGGAAGTGGTGGTGACACATAGCAATAAATCCGACCAGGTGTATGCGGTCCGGAACGCCGCCAACAACGCTGTCAATGAACTCCGCGGCGGAAGCGTCGCGGGCGGGTTCGTCTACGACTGCGCCTGCCGTGCAATGATTCTCGGTGACGACTTCGATGACGCCGTCGACACGATCCACAGCGCTATTGACGCGCCCTTCGCTGGCTTCGAAACTTACGGTGAAGTTTGCTCGGCCGATGAAGATTACACTGGCTATCACAACACGTCCTCAGTGATCCTGCTGTTCCCGGAGTGACGACTACGGGACTACGACCAGCGAAAAATGGCCGCCTATTCCTGTCCCTCAAACGCCGGATTCGATAGTGATATCCGCGTGTAGCTCGTCCTGCAACGCCGAGTGGACGTGGCAGATGTCTTCGGCGAGTTCGACGATGTCCTGCTCTTCGTCCGCAAGCGATTCCTCGACCTCGACGTGGAAATCGATGTACTCTAGGTCGTCGTCCTCATCGAGACCTGCGGCGACCTCGACATCGACGCTGCCGATATCCTCGTGGCCGTACTTGTCGGCGGCGACGCGCAGTGCCGGGATGTAACAGGAGGCGTAGTCGGCGGCCAGGATCTCGTTCGGCGACGGGCCGTTCTCGCTCAGCGCGTCGACGATAAGCTCCCATTCGCCGTTGATGACACTTTCTACTGTGTACCCTTCCTCGCATGTACTCTCGACTTCGATATCTGCCATAGCAATCCTGTGGACACGTCCCTCCCTCCTAAACGTTTCCTGCGCGGTATTTCTGCTTGCAGGGCACTGCCGAAGGATAATACACTTCCAGTCCGTACAGAGGGACAATGGAACACCTCGCACCGTCGAACGTGCCGGTGTACGCCACGCGGGAACAACAGCGCGAGATCTGGGAGCGCTGTCGGGACCGGGGACACCCAGTTCTCGCTGTCCGGGACGCGACGCGGGGGTTCATCGTCCGGTACGACCTCCAGCATCTGTCCTACGAACTCTCTGACGCCACCGTTCAGGCGCTCCGGGACCGTGTCCGGTCCCGCCGACCGTATCCGACGACGACGGACCCGATCTCGGAGACGGAGGGCGTCGGCGGCGAGGCTGGCCCAGTGTCCGGCGAACTCCATGCAGATACCGAACAGGCTGCCAGAGAACTAGCCTCGCACATATCGGGGTTCGTGCTGGACCGGTCGAACTGGCGGTAGTACCGAAACAACGCGGCTGGGGATTTTTCCCACAGCCGTGCCTTGAGTTCGTATGGCAGTCGCCCGACACGATACCGGTCCGTTCGCGACCGTGAGTGCCCTGGCCTCGCAGGTGCACCCGGTGTTCATGCTGCCGCCGCTCGCGACATCGCTGTTCGGTGGGTTGCTTTCCGGGGGCTTCTGGCCACCGGTGGCAGCGCTCCACGCGGGCGCGATGTTTTTCGCCGTCTACACGGCCCATGTCAAGGACGGCTACGTTGATTTCCACGTCCGTGGCGAGGACGACGACCATCCCCTCACTGGCTCGGGCTGTCGCATGGCTCTGGTCGGTGCTGGCGTCGGCTTCGCGCTCTGTACGGCAGCCATCTGGCTGCTGGTCGGTCCCGGCGCGGCACTGCTGACGCTTCCGACGTGGATTATCGGCTACACCCACGCGCCGCAACTGGATATGAACCCCGTCGGCGCGACGATGGGATATCCGTCGGGTATCGCGCTGGCGCTACTGGGCGGCTACTACGCGCAGGTGACGACGCTGACGCCACGTGCCGTCGGTCTCGCGGCCGTGTTCCTCCTGTTGCTGACCGGCATCAAAATCATCGACGACGAGCAGGACTACGACTACGACCGGTCGATACAGAAACGGACTGTCGCCGTCGTATTGGGTCACCAACGCGCCCGGCAACTCGCGCTCGGCCTGTTCGGAGCGGGTCTGCTCGGAATCGTGGGGCTGTCCGTGGCATTGCCTGGCATCCCACCGAGTGCTGCGGCGGCCGCGCTCGTTTTCGGGGCGGTCGCGGCCATCGCCCAGCGAGGCGACCCCGAAACCGCGACGATGCTGCTGATTCGGGGGTCGTATCTCCTGTTGGCCGTCCTCGTGACCGCTGTCTGGTTCCGGCCGCTAGCGTGAGGCTGTAGCCGTTCTGGCAGTCATGTGTTCGCTGGCTGTTCGAAACTGCTATCGCTCGAAACCGCCCTCGTCAGTCAGCCCGACACGTGTGTGAGGACGTGAGTCGCAGAGACGACCAGCGAAATCGTCACCATCGAGACAGCCATGACACCTGCAACGACCGGTGAAAGGTCCCCAGTGAGGCCACCGACTGCGAGCAGTACGGCGGCAACGATAGTACAGACCAGCAGTGCCAGATGGACGAACAGCCACGGGCCAACACGTCGCAGTGAATCGAGCAGTGTCTCGACTCCCGACGACTGTGTCGGCCGAACCCGCTTGCCGGGCTTGTAGTACTCCGCGGCAGTCCCGTAGCCCGTGCTTCCCCCGCGGGTCTGGGTGGGCCGCTGTGTCGCGTTCGCCGTTGCCTCGCCCGTCGTCTCTGCGTTGGCCCGCTGGTCGACGTACTGCTGTGCGATGTCACTGACACCGCCCGTGGCTGTGCCTCCGTCCGCGCCGCTGTCGACGTGCCTGTTGACGTATGCGTCGTGACCGAGTCGGTCGTATCGCGCTCGCTCGGCCTCGTCCGTGAGCACGTTCTTCGCCTGCGTGAGGCGCTTGAACCGTTCTCCGGCGGCAGGGTCGTCACTCACGTCCGGGTGATGCGCTTTTGTCTGCTCCCGGTAGGCGCGGACTATCGTCTCTTCGGTGGCATCTGGGTCCACCCCCAGAATACCGTAGAACGTCGCTTCCATACACACCCCTGTGTATTTATCCAGTTGGACTAGGCGTATAATAAGGTATTCACTCCCTCACGCTACGATATCGCGCGTCTGTCGCCGAGTCGCCGGACTGAAACTGCGTGGCCACCACCGTCTCCGTATGGACGAAGACACCGAGGACTGGGAGACACAGTTGCAGGCCAACCGGGACGAGAAAGACCGCTTCTTCGCGGAACACCGCCAATCACCGATTCCCCCGGAAGAACGCGACGATTTCGACGGACTCAGCTACTTCGAGCCTGACTCCGACTATCGGGTCGAAGCGACTGTTACTGTTCACGAGACACCGGAGTCGGTCGATCTGGAGACGAGCGACGACCGAACAGTGCGCTATCTCCACGTCGCAACGCTCTCGTTCGACCTCGACGACGAGTCCCGCGAACTCCATGCGTTCCGGCAGGCTGCCGATGAGTCACGGACGCTCTTTGTTCCGTTCCGAGACAAGACGACCGGGCAACAGAGCTACGACGGCGGCCGATACATGGAGCTGGAACCCGACCGCGATCTGAGTGACGGCGACAAGATTACGCTGGATTTCAACCTCGCGTACTCGCCGTTCTGTGCCTACAGCGACACCTTCTCGTGTCCACTCCCGCCGGAGTCAAACTGGCTCGAAACCGCGGTGACGGCCGGGGAACGGATAGACTGAGGCGTCTTTGCCGGCAGTCATGACACCAACACCAAACGAATTGTTTACACATCACCACGACCAAGGCAATGTATGGCAACGGCGACCCGCGACCGTCCGATTTTGCAGGCCTTCCAGTACGGGTTTACGCTTTTCTCGGCCCTTTCGCTGGGCGTGATAGGACTCGGGTTCGGCTCGGTCCTGCTCCTCACCATCGCTTTTTCGCTGTCACTCGGCGCAGGAGTACAGATTACCGAAGTACAGACGCTGGTTCTTGGGCTGATAACGGTTCAGGGAATCGGCTGCCCGGCCATCGCGTACACGTACATCAAACTCAGGCCGGTGATCAGAGCGAAACTCCGCGAGGTGTTCTCGTATGCGCCAGACACCGGCGCATTCAGTATCGGCATTTCTGTGCCGAGTCTCCGTGAGGTCGGTATCGTCGTGCTGGGCTACGCCAGCGCAATGGGTGGGCTCGTAGTGGTGGCTGTCATCATCACGGCGCTCGTCTCGATGTTCGGGATAGAACCGGCAACCAATCAGGCAGCAGAGACCGGAATGGAGAACCCCGATGTCCTCCTCCTGTTGATTCCCGCCTCGTTCCTCCTCATTGGCCCGGGCGAGGAACTGCTGTTCCGCGGTGTCGTTCAGGGCCGCATCCGGGACTATTTCGGCCCGGTTTCGGGCGTCACTATTGCGAGTGTCATCTTCGCCAGCATTCATTACCCCGCCCTCAGCGGCGGGTCAGTCACGGGGAAGTTGGTCGCGGTGAGTGCCCTACTCATTCCGTCGCTTATCCTCGGCACGACCTACGAGTACACGGACAACATCGTCGTCCCGTCACTTATCCACGGCGCGTACAACGCCACGCTGTTTACTGGCCTGTACGTCACCGTCAAATTCAGTGGTGAACTCTCGTCCGCCGCGGGCGTCCTCAGTAGTAGCGGCTTCTGAACGGTCCCTTCCATAGCAGGCCCACACTGTCTGACGTTTGTAAATCATGTGATTGGTTTCCCGGCCTGTACACACAGGGGAAGGTGATAGTTATATTCTATTGGGACCAGTAACAGGCGATTTTCGACCCTGGTATGCTCTTTACCCCCGGAATAGAATTCTATCCATCACCCGTATTTTTACCCAGTAGCAGGCGACACCTTGATGCTGTTAGTTTGAAATGACAAACGTCTTATTACCGTTTTTGCACAATATCTAAACAGATGGTTGGTTCAGTGCGCGTCTTACATGTCGATGACGAACCGGACTTTGCCGATCTAACTGCGGCATATCTTGAACGGACCATGGATTCATGCACCGTCGACACCGCGGTCCGGGCCGACGATATCATCACGGACCGCCCGCAGGACACGTATGACTGTATTATCAGCGACTACGATATGCCCGGAATGAATGGGCTTGAGTTCCTTGAACGGATTCGCGAGGACGCACCGAAACTTCCGTTCATCCTCTACACTGGGAAAGGCAGCGAAGAAATCGCGGCCGAAGCAATCTCTGTAGGTGTCACGGACTATATCCAGAAGGAACCGGGAACGTCCCAGTACACGGTGCTAGCGAATAGGGTGCAAAACGCCGTCGAGGCCCGCAGAGACGAACTGCAAGTCACGCGTGGCCACCGCGCAATGAACGCGGCCTGGGATGGCATCAGTACGCTGGATCACGAGGGACGATTCACCTATTTGAACGACGCCTATGCGGCCACGTTCGGCTACGAGCGCGAGGAGCTTCTGGGCGAACACTGGCAGAAAATCCACTCGGAAGAGAGCCTCAAAACGGTCGATGGTGAAATCCTTCCAGCCGTCAGCGAGGCCGGAACGTGGACGGGTGAGACACTGCTCGAACGCGCCGACGGAACACAGTTCATCGGCGAACACACCGTCGCGAGTATCAAAGATAACGGCGCCGTCTGCGTGGTCCGTGACCGGACTGACCGCGAAGAACTCGACAAACAACTGCGCCACGAGCGCGAGCGGTTCCGGCTGCTCGTCGATGCGGTTGAGAATTACGCGATATTCCTGCTTGACCCCGACGGTCTCATCCAGTCGTGGAACGCGGGTGCGAAACAGCTCACGCAGTACGAGGAGTCTGATATCCTCGACGAGCATTTCTCGGCGTTTCACACCGAGAAACAGATAGCCGATGGCATCCCCGAGCAACTGCTGCAAGAAGCCGGTGAGTGCGGTAAGGCCACCGACCGCGGGCTCCGGGTTCGGAAGGACGGGAGCACGTTCTGGGCCGATGTGACTGTCACGGCGCTCCAGGAGAACGGCGACGCCCGCGGCTTTGCGAAAGTGATCAAAGATATCACGGAACAGATCGAACGGGAGCGACAGCAGGCGAGGGCCGAACGCTACCGGAAGAAACTCTATGCGGTCACGAACGACTCGAATCGCCGGTTCGAACAGCGGTTAGTCGACGTACTGGAACTCGGTGTTGAGTATCTTGATGTCGACCAGGGCCATCTCGTCGCAATCGACCCCGAAACGGGAACACATGAAATAATCGCTATTAGCGGCGACCCGTCTCTTACCGCCCCCGGCGACATAACATCGCTCTCTGAGACCTACTGCCGACGAACCATCGAATCCGACGGTCCGCTCTCGATCTACAGCGCCGAGCAACAGGGTCTAGACGACGATCCCGCATACCAGCAGTACGGTATCGGCTGTTACCTCGGTGCGAAGATCGAAGTCGACGGTGAACTGTTCGGGACGGTCTGTTTCGTTGCTCGTGACCCACGGTCGGGCCAGTTCAGACAGGACGAACAGGCCTTCGTCGAACTGCTCACCCGCTGGCTCAAATACGAATTGAGTCGACGCGACGGACAGATCGAGTGGCCCCTGAAGATGTGAAAATCTGAAACGTCTCCTCGTCGGGCGATGGATCGTGCTGACGCGCGACCTGATTTACTGCGGGCCGCTCAGTCATCGACTGAGACCTGTTCGGGCTGTCCGGTTTCGGACCCGGAGTCGTATTTCACCGCTATGTACAGCAATGCGACGATGGTGAGTGTTGCGAGGGTCTGCACGGCAACGGTCATCGGCGCCAGTGGAGCGAACATCGCTGCTCCCGCAGCCACCAGTAGCCCGGCGCGATTCGGCAGCCTGAGTTGGCCTGAAAAATAGTTGACAATAGCTGTCACGGTGGCGACGAGACCGGTGCCCACGACGACGAACGTAATCGGTGTCGCCGGCACCGACCAGAACAACAGACTATCGTTGACGACGAAGACGTACGGGAGAACAAACAGCGGCGCCCCGAGCACGAGCGACTTTCCGGCGGTTCGCCAGAAATTCCCGCCTGCGACCCTGGCCGTGACGAGGCAGGCGATGGCAACCGGTGGCGTCAGCGCCGAGAGAATCGCGAAGTAGAACACGAAGAAATGCGCCGCGAGTAGGTCGATACCAGCCTCAGTCAGTGCTGGTGCGATCAGCAGCACGGCCGTGATGTAGGCTGCGACGGTCGGCATCCCGAGACCAAAGAGAAGCGCGGCGACCATCGCGAACATGAGCAATAGCGCGAGTACGCCGCCCGAGAGTTCAACGAGGCTGGAGGCGAACACCTGTGTGAATCCGGTGAGGTTCAACACACCGACAAAGATGTTCATCACGCCAAGCGATACCGCAATCGGGGCTGCGTTTTCCATTCCGCGGCCCAGGCCGTCCATAGTGTCCACGAAAAAGTCGCGGCTCCCGTACCCATCGCGGAAAAAGATTCCCTGAATGAACGCGGCTGGGAACGCCGACATGATTGAAAGGAAGCCTGCGTACAACGGGTCGTACAGAAGGATGACCAGTGCGTACAGGAGAACGACCAGCGGGACCCACAGCGCGAGTCCTTCAACGATCAGGTTGCGAACCGATATCTGCCCGAACGAAACAGCGGTTGTCGTCCGACCGAAGATCCCATCTAGTGCGTTTTTCCGCTCCTTGTCGACCGTCTCGACGTCAGTCAGTTCGTCCTCGCTAATCTCGCTCGTGAGCCCTTCCTTGATCGTCGTCAGGTGGACACCAATTGCGACCGTTCCGTAGAAGAGGAGTGCAGGCAGAAACCCGACGACAATAATCTTCAGGTAGCTCGTTCCAGTGATTTCGGCCATTATGAATGCCGCTGCACCCATGATTGGTGGCATAATCTGGCCGCCGCTGGAAGCCACCGCTTCGTAGGCCGCTGCGGTATCTCTGTCGAGCCCGTGACGCTTGAGCAACGGGATGGTAAACGCGCCCGTCGTCGCCGCATTGGCGGCCGCGCTGCCGTTGACCGACCCCATGCCCATGCTTGCGACGGTTGTCATCTGTGCTAGCCCGGAGCGGACTCGCTTGCCGATCAGCGTTCCGACCTGCACAAAATACTCCAGCGCGCCGTACGCTTCCAGCAGCCCCGCAAGGATCATGAAAATAATGATGAACGTCCCTGAAACCTCGACAATGACGCCGAAAACGCCACTACCGAACTCAACCGTTAGGCCCTGTACGAGCCGTTCGGCCTGAACCCCGTTGTGGTTCAAAATACCAGGGAAGTACGGCCCATACAGTGCATACGCAAGGCCAACGACGCCGACCAGCGACAGCATTGGACCGTAAACCCGCCGGCAGACATCCAACAACAGCAGGATGAGCAACAGCCCCATGAATAAGTCGAGGTCGGTGTATATTCCGAGTTGCTCATAGACGATGCGGTTGAAGGCGGTAAAGAGGTAGACAGCGACGACAGCAGAGAGGGCGGCCTCAAGTAGCGTCGCGTAGTTGCCGAACCGCTCCCGGCGTGTCTTGGGTTCGGGTTCAAATGCGAGGACGGCCGCCCCCACGAGCATGAAGCCGAGGTGGGCAATTTTGTGCTGGTCCTGTTCGAACGGGAACAGCTGGGTGAACCAGAGGTGATAGGCTGTCGAGGCGATTCCCAGAGCGATCAGGAACCCGTACTTGACCATGCGTACCCGGGACGGATCGACCCAGCTCCCGGGTGTGTTTTCTTCCGTCATGGCTGGTACTGATGGGGTGGCCGGAGAAGATACGGGCAGCTCGTGTTACCCCTCATATTCCTCAAGTGTGGTTAGTCTGTCCTTCCACAGACCCTGTTCCTTGTAGTACTTCTCCGCTCCGGGATGGACGGGTGCATTCGACGAGGGGAGCAAAAATTCCTGTGCGAAGTCCGGGCCAGCCCGCGAGAGCACTGAACTCGCCTCACGGACCGCGTCGATGTCCTCCATGACCGTCTGTACGAACTCATAGCCCAGTTCCTCAGATACGTCGGCCGGGAAGATCGTCTCGTAGCCGACACCGACTGCCGGAATGGAGTCCATTCGAATATCTTGCCCATCCCAGAGGCTGGCCGGTGTCTCAATATATGTGTAGGGCAGGTCGGAGTTTGCCAGGTCTGACTCGTCGAACTCCCAGTTGACGACCGCGACGTCGGCCTGTGCACCGGCCTCCTGCGCCCATCCGGTCAGCACCTCGCGACTGACCCCATAGACTATCATCATATCGAGGCGGCCGTCCGCGAACTGGGCCCCCTGATCTCCCCAGCTCATTGACTGGAGGTCGTACTTGTCCTCGACATTGTCGATCCCGGACAGTCGGAATCCGTCAAGTCCCGCAAAGAAGTTCGTCCCGCCGCGCTGGCCGAACGCCATCGAAACCGACCCGTCCTGTGGAATGTCCGACACTGTTTCAATGCCTGCCAGCGCGTCGTCAGTCCGCCTGACGAGGTAATACTCTAGAGTCATGAACGGTAACACCTGGGTCATCGTTTTCCCGACTGGTTTTCCGTAGGGGTCTCCCCCGCTGTTTGAGCGTGCGACCGCCCAGTCAGTACTCTGGGCGACATCGATGTCTCCCTGCGCGATCAACCGAGGGTTTGCCGCAGTCCCGCCGGTGGTCTGGGCGCTCATGCTGATGTCGCTTGACTTTTCGGAGATCAGCTGTGCCATCGCTACCCCTGACGCGTGAGTCGCTGTCTCCGGTCCCGACGTTCCAATTGTCCAACTTGTACTGCCGCCACTTCCATCACTACCACCGCTCTCGCCGCCACCACCGTCGCCGCCGTCGCCACCGCTGTCTCCACCACAGCCAGCGAGACCGGCCAGGCCAGCTGTACCGACCATTTTCAAGAAGCTACGCCGCTTGGAGGTCAGACTATATTGATCGTTGCTTAACATTATCTAATCTACAAATATGCTGTCAACCAGTCAATATATAAATGTTACTGCAAATATTATTGTCATGCTGGGATTGGCTGTGGGAAAATACACCGCAATCCTGCGCAAACGAGTAAACCTTGAGAAATAGTGCGTCCGCAACGAGATTATTGAGACTGTAGAAATGACAGATATGGGCCTATTCGACAGCCCCAGTCTTGGAAGCGCCGCCATCAATTATCACGAAGTTCCGGCTAACAGGGTGCAGTTACGGAAGAACCTGCCTCAGGGACATACTGGAGCTAATGTGGATAGTGTCAGTATTATTTTAATTGGAGTCAATGGGACTCTGGAAATATACGCTCAGGACACTACCGGGTGAAAATCTACTAGTACCGTCGCTAAAAGCGAACGGTATTGTCTACAGAAGAAGTACAGGACACATCGTAGTTACTCTGTATCGAGAATGTCGCAAGCATTGTAGTGTTCGTCACTGGCGGCACTAGCGACCCGGTGGACGAGTCCCAGCGAGGTCATTTTGGGATGTCACCGCTTCGACCATTCTGCTTCCCCACTGTCTATCTCGGGCGTAAACGAACTCCGCTCGATATAGAAGTACTCTACGAGGAAGACTACCGCGAAGATCCCTCCGATCCAGAGTAGGATCGCCACGTCCGTTCGATATAAGTGATAGAGCACAACCGGAAGTGCGACCCCTGTGCCGACCAGTCCGAGTACTGGGATGAAGCGGTTCGAATCCGTCTCGTCAGCGAGTACGATGTTCGTATAATTCGTGACCGCAAAAGAGATCAGAAACGCCACTGATCCAAATTCAGTGATCTGCTTGAGTGTCCCAAGAGCTGCGAGTGCTGCCGTCAGACTACCGATAATCAGCAGCGAGTAGACGGGGATTCCGTCTCGGTTCCGGAACGAAAAAACGCGTGGGAGTGCACCTTCTGTCGCAATCTTATCGACAAGCCGAGATGTACCGAACAATGTCGCGTTGATGCCTGACGAGGTGCTTTTCATTGCCGAAAGGATGACGAGAATGAATCCGGCACCCCCGAGTACTGGGATGTTGGAGACGGCCTCGGCGAGCGCGACCTCCTGATGAGCGAGAAGCTCCGCTGGCGTGAGATTGAGCGTTGCCATGAATGACACCGAGACGTAGATCAGCATCGCAATAGCGATGGCAACGTACATCCCGATTGGCAATACCTGTTCCACGTTTTCGATCTCCTCGTAGTCATAGACCAAGAGTTGGAAACCCTCGTAGGAGACAAAGATGATGGCGAATCCGGCGATGGGGCTGACGACGCCTTTGCTGAAGAAGTCAATTGCCACCACACTCCCATCATAAAAAACCACTCCGAGAGTTGCGAGCGACAGCAAGATGGCGATTTTGATGTACACTGCGATATCTTCGAAGAGCCCAGTTTCCTGGACGCCTCGGATATTAAGGCCGACGAACGCAGCGACAATTATGATTGAGATTACCGGACGCAGGAGTTGCGGGAGTTCGTTCCCCGCGATGGCTCGCGCGGCAGTGAGCGTGTACGCACCGAAGGCGAACGCGTACATCGCCATCACACCCACGTATCCGACGATGAGAATCCACCCGACGTACGCGGCGATAGTTGGATTGTCAACAATGTGCTCGACGAATGAAAAGACGCCGCCGTGCTCGCCGAAGTGCAGCGTGAGTTTGAGATAGGAATAGGCAGTGAGGAGGGTGATGATGCCCGCAATGAGATACGACAGTGGGACTGCATTACCGGCTTGCTGCATTGCGACGCCGAGGACAGCGTAGATCCCGCCCGAAACCATTCCGCCAACACCCATCGCAACGACTTCGATGAGTCCGAGTTTCCCAGAACGACTGCGAGTCAGGAGAGAGGGCAGTAGTCCCATAGCTGTGATAATTAAGACGTACTGTTAGATTATACCAAGCGCACGGGTGAAAAGTTTGTGAACTGATTCGTGGTGCCAAGAGGCGACAGCAGGGTCAGCGGTGCTTGGAGATGTGAACGGGTGCCTTTGGTATCGTGATACCTTCCCTGGCGAAAGCGGCCATCGAGCGCTCAGTCACATCTGAGGCGAATGCGAACTCGTCGCGCAGGTCGGCTACATACGCCTTGCCGCGGATTGTCCGATAGTAGGATTCATCCTCAACCAAGACCGCGAACGGGTGGTCGTCGTCGACGAAAACGTACTTCGAGGTCACCATTGCCTCCTCGACGATAGCACTCGCCCGATCGAGATCGGCTCCGGTGGTGACCGCCAGCTCGACGACGACCATCATCTCTGGCTGTCCGTCGTTGGCGTTTGAGACGTTTGCGGTGAATAGCGTGGCGTTTGGGACTCTGATGGCGCTGTCGTCAGGCGTTATCAGTGTCGTCGCCCGGAGCCCGATATCGGTCACTTCGCCGTAGTCGCCGTCGATGGTAACCTTGTCGCCGACCTGGTACGGACGCTCGGTAATGAGCACTAGCCCGCCGATCATCCCCGCGAAGAGGTCCTTCAAGCCGAACCCCAGGGCCGCCCCAAGCAGTCCCGACACTGCGAGCAACTGTGTGGCGGACAGTCTAAGCAACGGTCCCAGAATCAGAAAGGCCGCGGTTCCGTAGATCAGAAACCGCACAATCGGAACTAACATCTTGATACTGATCCGTCGGCGAGGCCGACGCTCGGCGACCGCGATGAGCGCATACCCAACCACCCGGCTGGCCACGTACGCGGCCACAAGTACTCCCACAATTCCTACGAGCGTCTCTCGGTCTATCCCGAGGTCTACCAGCACCTGAAGCGGGGTCACAGTATCCGCTCCCGTTCAGTCATCGCGACGGCGGCCGGCATCGCTGCTGGCTTCAGTTCCACGATATCGTCCTCAAGCGAGATGAGGCCGTCGCGCGAGAGGGTCCCAAGGACCCGGTCAAGTCCATCAACAATTCCCGTGAGCGGTTCCCGGTTGACCCGCTCTTTCGAGAGTACGATCCGCAGACAGAACGCCTCCTCGCGGTCCAAGTCCCGCTCGGATGCGGAGACCGCGATGTCGCTCGGGCGCACCTCTGACTCATCGCGGGTCTCCCAAATCGCTGTAGCGACACCAAGGTTCCCGTTCGAGACCGCAGCGAGCCGACCGAAAGTTACGTCCTTGGGATCGAGGTTTCCATCCGAGAATAGGTCCTTGATTGCAACTGGATCCAGCACAGGGACCGGCACCGATACCGACCAGTCCCGCCAGCCGAAATCACGATGTGTCGTGACGACTAAACCGCCCCGCTCGGGGTCGTCTGCGACGAACGCCGGCATCTCGTCGTAGCGGCTTAGCACGAGTTCCGCGATCCGTTCTGTGGAAGCGGACTGGATCTCAGCGACGACAGGAAACTCTCGATCAAGGTCCTGTACTGCTGTGAGATACGCCCACGCATACCGGTTCCAGCCGGTCACCACTCTCACATCGATGCTCGCCATATCGTCGAGAAACGCAGACAATTCCTCGAAGCCCCCGATACGACGCTCGTAAAGATGCTGGCAGTTCTCTATCACGACTGGCGTCCCATTGACCCTTGACCGTATCTGATCGACTCCATCACCCGGGCCAAGGCTGATACGGCTTGCATCCAGTTCCTGCACAGCATGGTCTATAACTGACCCGCGCCCGGAGAAGGGCTCGCCCACGATGGCAACCGGCCCGGTTCCCTCACCCGAGAGAAACGTCTCGAACGCTTCGTGGTCGTCACCCAGAAGTGTGGGGACGTCGACATCGAGTTCTTGATGTCGCTTTCGAGGGGCACTATGCATCAATATTCTCCTATTTTTGTGTCTAGGGAATTGAAAATACCGAATCCGGGTTGGCCCAGCCAGACACTCTGTCAATCTGTTCAGATCGCGACTCACACGATTGAGAGAGGATTAATAGAGCTATTGATCGATCCGAGCAGTAGATGGTTGAACCGGCGTGAGACTGTCATTAAATAGCGGGAAAAGGCGTTTAGCTGGTTGTCGTCACCGAATAGTCAATACGGGAACGTCCTGTTTGTCAACAATATAATCGCCTACTGGGCCAAAGACTTCGTCACCAACATCCTGCTCGGTTTCACCCAGTACAACGAGGTCATAGTTGCCCGCGGCTTGATTCAGCTCAAATGCCACATCTCTTCCTGTTCGCACCTCTCGATTGATATGAAGGGCCGGAATGCCTTCACTTGTAAGGTGTGAACTCATCTCGTTTAAGATTCTTTCACCCTCAACTTCTCCTTCTGGGTCATCCGGATCCGCTATGTGTATGAGGTCAATTGAAAGCAGGTCATCACCGTCAATGATATTGAGAAGATTGGCCACTTTCTCTTCCGCATTGTGTGTGTGACGGGCGGCCATCAATACTTTGCCAAGTGTATTTGCTCCACCCGGAGTGAGAACCGCATCAACCCTATTGGCGATTTTTTGCCGTGCTTCGACCCGATCATGGTTGAAAACAAGTTTGTACTCCGTCCGTATCCCCCGTTGCTCGAATTGTTCGGCCTGCTCTCGCAACTCCGTGGTGAAGTCTTCCTCGTATTCGTTCTTTACTTCTTGGACAGACTCGTTTTCATCAAGATGGTAAAACCCAACAAGCTCTGCATCCGGGTATGCAAGACGGTCAAGGAACCCTGGTTCGGGGAACTCAGGATCGGGGAACTCGACGAATACGAGGACGCTTGGATGCTCCATATTGCTTATACAAGTTACAGCAAACTAATACTTACCCTGAAAATGTCTCGGCACCAGCGATACTGACTGCTGAGTCAATCCTTCTACTCAGGGCGCCACTCATATGAGATACGTGTCATACTTCCGACCATCATAATACTTTGCTGGTCTGTCGGGTCGCCGGTTGTAACTCGGAATAACTCTTCGCCCGTTGTAACAAGATAGGGCGATACCTACTGATAGCATTTATTCTATCATACACCTGTAATTTCCTTCTATCTCTGTGATTCCACGTTTTCGGTATGGTGGATATGCGCTCTGCACCCGGCACAGTCATCTAAAGCTGACTGATGCCAACACTCCCGGCAGACTCCATTCCAGGCTGGTCAGGATAGATTGCTTCCAAAAATTCGTCAGGAAGAGCGGTTACTACCGAAGAACTGATCCCAACGGTATACCGTAGCTGAAGCAACCGATATTCGTTATCAATATTTTCATTAGCGTACTCAAAATGTACGCCCGGAACACTAACGTCCGGCATCATCCTCGGCGGTGTGCCATGTCAGCCGGCAAACCCTCGTGCCGGGCGGGTCGTTGAATAACGACCAGATGCGCGAGCGGCGTCAGCCGCGAGCGCGGGTGATTACGGCGTAATCACCGAACGCCCAGACGGTGCAACCGTCTGGCAGATCGTCGAATGACGACCAAATGCGGTGTGAACCGCGGTCATGTCGCGTGCCCGGGTTCTCCGGGTCGTCATCGTCCCGGTGACGGGTCTCAGCCGGGGATTAAAGGCACGCACCCGTAGTTAGCCGGTCGCACACCTAAGGGTGACGTTCAGACGGCGTAGTCGTCCTCACGCAACTGGACGTACTTACCGTTGCGGGAGGAGAACTTCCCCCACTTGTAACTGAGGACCATCTTGATTCCGTTGTAGCCGCCACGGAGCGCCGCGTCGGCCTTGATCCCGCGGGCGTCCATCAGGTCGTTGGCGGTGGTAAAGGCCCGATCCCAGTCGCCGGGTCGCCAGTCCCGAACCATGTCCGCGAAGGTGACGTTCCGGAGGATTTCGTCGCCGATAGCGTCGTGCCAGGCGTCGTTGTACCGTTCGAGGCGGTCGTTTGCGGCGAGGCGACCGGCGATTTTCCCGGTGCGAACGGCGACATGGTCGCCACCCTCGTGGAACGCCGAGGTGGTCCCCATTGCTCCGCCAGCCACGGCGATGCCGGCACCCACCGGGGACTCTATCGGCCGAGTTGAGGAGATAGGGTACGTCTCCGTCCCCTTCGATTTCCCACGGTCTTCGACGAGCGGGAAGTCGTCGAGGTCGTACGCTTGGAACTCCCGTTCGAGCAGTCGCTCGATGTACTGCCGGCCCTGTGGAATACTGTCGTCGCCCGCTCTGAGCAGGTCCCACTCGCTGCGGTCGTAGGCGTCGATGTCCAGCCCGATAGGCATCGTCAGACCGATGCGGGCGACCGGCGCGTCGTTCGGGAAAATCCACGGGTACGCCGTGTGACCAGGCATGATACCCCACCAGAACTCGATGAACTCCGGTGTGAACAGCTCCTCGGGCATCCGGCGGTGCTCCTGATAGGCGATGTGGTTGACCTTGTTCGACGGCATGATGTCGGCCATCGTCTGTCCGGCCGGAAGGAACTGGTCGAGCGTGCCGCCGGTGATAGTCCGCTGTGGGCCGTCGGCGAGAATCACGTACTCGGCGGCGATGTCCTCGCCGTTGGCCAGTCGGACGGTGTGGCGTGGCGAACTCCGGAGGTCTGTCTCGACGCCGGTGACGCTGACGCCGATGCGGTAGTCCGCGCCTGCGTCTGTCGCCCGTTCGCGGAGCCAGTCGTCGAACCGCGCTCGGTGGAAGGTGATGCCGAAGCCGTCAGCACTGGAACTGATACCAGTCTCGGTAAGCGTCATCTCCGTCGAGGGGCCGTAGAACTTCGCCCCGTCGAGTTCGCTCAACACCACGTCTTCAGGGAACTCGGACCGGGGGATGCCCATGATGTCGAACCAGTAATCGAGTAGTCCGGCGGCGTCCGTCGAGTCCGGCCCCGTCCCCTCGCGGTCGGCTCTGGGGACCCCCTTTTCGAGGAGGACGGCGTCGGCCCCGTGGTCGGCTGCAGCCTCGGCCGCCGACGACCCAGCCGGGCCACCACCCACAATGGCGACGTCTACGTGTTCCATACCCGCTACGGTGTCCCGCGCCCGCTAAAACCTATTGTCTTGCATCGAAACTGGGGTTTGACGCTCTCACCTGACTAAACTGGAACACACCGTGCGCTACGGCTCGGACACTGCGTCGGTGAGTGACACGTCGTGCTGTTCCAGCCGTTCGACGGCCCGCTGGTACGAATCGCTTTCCGCGAGCGCTGTGGCCCGTACAGCGTCGGCAACTGTTGCCCGCCGGTCGGCAAGTCCCAGGATTTCTCGGCGTTGCGCCTCGTATTCACATCGGGTACGGACCGTCGAAAGTACTGACAACAGGGTATCCCGGTCAGCGGGCTTTCTGAGATACGAATCCACGGGGATATCCAGAATATCCACGTCCGGCTTGACGCTACTGATCATGACAACTGCGGGGGTAACTGACCGCTGCCGGAGCCTTTCGGCGACCGTTTCGCCGCTCAGTTCCGGCATCTGGCGGTCCAGCAGTACCGCATCGATCGTGTCGTCGATCCGTTGTAACCCTGTATGGCCGTCTCCGGCCTCTATAACCTCATATGCCTCCGGGAGCCAGAGCTTGTAGAGCTGTCTAAAGTCTTCGTCGTCATCGATCACCACAACGCTCGTCGATTTCCCCATTCCTTGAACGCTGTACGCTGGCCATCCTACAAATATGCTAAGATATCGGCGTACTATTACTACAAATTTTACTAATTCAGGCTGGTAGTTCCCTCGTTCTCTAACTATAGCAATATCGATACTATCTCTGGCAGACGGTCAACAGACTGCCGGCACCGTTTTGAGGGGCCCGCGTGGAGCAGACGGTATGGATCCGCACGCCACAGGAGGGGTTCAATGGCTGACATCGTTGTGACGCGCTATGACGTTCACGGAATGCCAGTCGACCAGTATGTAACAGCGCTCCGGGAACGACTGCCGGAATGGGATATCGCCGTCGCAGAGACGCCAGAGGCCGAGCGGGACTTGATTGCGGGTGCGACAGTCCTGACTGGGAACGACATCTCGCCGGAGCTGGTCGACACTGCCGACTCGCTGCAGCTGTTTGCAGGGACATACGCTGGATACGACCACCTCCCACTCTCGGAACTGGCGGACCGCGATATCGCGCTCACGACAGCTTCCGGTGTCCACGGCCCGAACGTCGCCGAGAACGTCGTCGGCTCGTGGCTCGCCTTCGCCCGGGGCTTCTTCACCGCCCGTCGCCACCAGCGCGACCACGTCTGGCAGTCGTTCCACACCAACGATTTCGCCGGTAGCCGTGTCTGCGTTGTCGGTCTCGGCGAAATCGGCGAGGCCATCGTCGACCGTGTGCAGGGATTCGACGTGGAGACCGTTGGCGTCCGCTACTCACCACAAAAAGGCGGCCCGACCGACGAGGTGTACGGCTTCGACGAGATTCACGAGGCGGTCACCGACACGAAGTACGTCGGGCTCGCCTGCCCGCTCACCGACGCAACAAGCCACCTTATCGACGCGGAGGTGTTCCGGACGATGCATCCCGAGGCGGTACTTACCAACGTCGCCCGTGGCCCAGTTGTCGATACCAACGCGCTGGTCAGTGCGCTCCAGCGCAACCATATCGACGGCGCGGCACTGGACGTGACCGACCCCGAACCGCTGCCCGGCGATCATCCGCTGTGGGACTTCGAGAACGTCCTCATCACGCCACACAACGCCGGCCACACGCCGAGCTACTACGAGCGACTGGCCGATATCGTGGCGGAAAACGTTCGGCAGGCCGAGCGAACCGGTGAGTGGGACGGGCTCAGGAACCAAATCGACCTATAGTCACTGTTGGCTGGCGAGATAGCCAGCGCGGGCTTCGTACAGCAGATAGGATACAACTGTCACAGCGAGCACGCCGCCGAGTAGTTGATTGAGCGTGATGCTCCCGACGCTAGTCCGTCCGGCAACTGCTCGCAGGAAGGAAGCCACAGCTACCATCGCTGCAACTCCGATGTACCGCCAGCGGGCCGCAACTGGAATCGTCTCACTATCATCCACAAGAGCTAGGTACAGATGTGCGCCACCCAATATGACAAAGTTCGTGCCTGCGAAAAACGCGATGGACCCGAGCCGTCCGAGCGGAAATACGAATGGGCGGAGCACTGAAACGATTATAACCACGCTCACCAGTCCAATCTGAAGCTTCGTATCGCGGGAGACCATGTGTACGCAGTCGATACTGGTCGTGAAAAATGTCTGCCTAGCGACTTGACCTCGGTCAATTTCTAAAAACCGCACTCAGCGAGGCCGACCGTTACAGATAGCCGCGTTTGTTCAGCAGTTCGCCGTTCAGCACGCTCGCACCGGCAGCACCACGCATCGTGTTGTGCGCGAGACAGTTGAACTGGACGCCGTCGGTCGTTTCGCGGAACCCACCGACTGCGACGCCCATGCCGTCCTCGATGTTGCGGTCGAGGCGGGGCTGTGGGCGGTCCGGCTCCTCGAACACCGTGATGAGCTTCTCCGGCGAGGACGGCAGGTCGATACCGGTCACGGACTCCATCGCGGCCTCAGCGTCGGCCGTGGAGATGTCCTCGGCTGTGTCGGCCCAGACGTTCTCTAGGTGGCCGTCGAGCGTCGGGATGCGGTTACAGGAGGCGGCCACGTCCATCTCGTTGAGCTGGACTTCCGCGCCGTCGAACGAGCCCAGTAGCTTGCGTGATTCGCTCTCCATCTTCTGCTCTTCGCCGCCAATGTGTGGGATTGCGTTGTCGATGATCTCCATCGACGTGACGCCGGAGTAGCCCGCGCCGGAGACGGCCTGCAGGGTCGAGACACGCACGTCGGTCAGGTCGAACTCGCGGTCGAGGCCGGCAAGCGGCGGCACCATCGTAATCGTCGAGCAGTTCGGGTTCTTCAGGAGTGCGCCGTCCCAGCCACGCTCGTCGCGCTGGACTTCGAGGAGGTCGACGTGGTCAGCGTTGACCTCGGGGATGATGAGGGGGACGTCCTCGTCCATTCGGCCGTTTGAGGAGTTCGAAGAGACTGTGTAGCCGGCCTCGCAGAACTCCGGTTCGACCTCCGCGCCGACGCTCGACGGGAGCGAGGAGAAGATGAGATCGACGTCGTCGGGCACCGAATCCGGGTCGGTGGCGCGGACCTCTGACCCGGCTACGTCCTCGGGAATCGGGGAGTCGACGCGCCACTTGGCGGCGTCCTTGTATGTCTCGCCAACGCTCGCGTCGCTGGCGGTCAGTGCTGCGATTTCGAACTCGGGGTGGGGGTCAAGCAGTTGGATAAGTCGCTGCCCGACTGCGCCAGTCGCACCGAGCACACCTACGCGTACAGTCATCGGTTGACACACGGCTACGGGTGGTCAAAACAGTTTGGATACGGAGCCATACCGCTGCCCTCGTCGGGTTACTCGTCTGCAGTGTCTTCGAACACCCATTCGATGACGCGGGCCTCGACGAGGTCCCGCTCTTCGACGTAGGGGTCGTCGCGATTCGCCAGCGCTTCCTCAGCCTCGGCGCGCATCTCCGCCTCGATTTCCGTGTGATCCGGCTCGTCTCGGATGTCGTTCAGCAGCGCCTCGAAGTCCTCTCGGAGATCGAAGGAGGCGCGAGCAGCGTTACACCGGGACAGCGGGCTCATCCCGGTCTCTAACACGAGGTCCCGAACCGTCTCCCAGTCGGAGCCACAGAAATAGATGGACACCTCGCCAACGATGTCCTGCCAGGCGATGGGGTCGGCGTGCTTGAGCAACGGAACCGCCCGCGGTGGCAGGTCGAGACGGGTCTCAGTGTCGGGATTCCCGCACAGACAGCAGGCCTTCTCCGTCTTCCCCGTGTACATGTGGGACAGTTGGGTCGGACGTATTTGGACCCATCGCAGTCGGACGATAGCTGGCCAGCTACACCGGAATGAACTCGGGGTCCACGTCGCTCAGGCGGTCGGTGTTCGAGACGAACTGGTAGAAGTCGCTGTAGAGGTCAGTGCACTTCCCGTCGGCGTCGTAGCGGAGCGTGTGCCAGTCGGCGACAACGGCGCAGTAGCGCTTCGCTCGCGTGAGCGCGACGTTCAATCGTCGAGGGCCGTCGACCGGTCGCCCAAGGAACCCGACGGTCCCCTCGGCGTTGCTCCGGACGAGCGAGAGAACGATGGCCGTCCGTTCGCCGCCCTGAAACGAGTCAATGGTGTCGACAGTTACCCCGTCTCCAGCGTCGGTCCGCTCTGTGAGCGTCTCGCGGATACGTGACACCTGCGCGCTGTACGGTGTGATAACGCCGATTTCCTCGGAGGACACGTCTGCCAGCAAGTCCTGAACGAGATGCGCGACCAGTCTGGCCTCTGTCGGATTCGCTTTGGAGTGACCGACCGTCTCGACCCGGCCGCCGACGTTGTACCCCTCTATCGCTGGTCGGTCGGGAATCAGGTCGACGGCCCGCCCGTTCCGCAGCGTCCGGTCGTAGAACCGCCGGTTCGGGAAGTACGCGATGTCCCGGTGCATCCGGTACTGGGTCTGTAGCTGGAGGCCAACACCGTCGTAGACGCCGCCGTCGGCGTAGAGATGCTCAAACAGCGAGTGGCCGTAGCTCGATTCTGGCGGTTCGTCGCTGGCGCTGTAGGGCGGGAGCTGTCGGTGGTCCCCGGCCAGCACGGCGCGGTCGGCCCGGACCAGCGGGATACACGACGCTGCGCAGGTGGACTGTGTCGCTTCGTCCAGCACCACCAGGTCGAACTCACGGGCGAGCGTGGCGGCGCTGTTGTTCGTCACCGCGACAACGTCGGCCCGCCCGGGAACGTCGCCGTAGGCGCGATGCACAACGTCGTTTGCCGACTGGCTCGCGTTCACGCGGTCGAGCGTGTAGTCGTCGTCGCCGTGCTGGCCGTAGGCGTGCAGTGACTGCGGGTCCGCCGCGTCGCTCGTCGACGACCCCGCCACGAGGTTGTCGACCGCCTGATTCGAGTCCGCGCACACAAGCACGTCCTCGCCGGCCTGTGCGGCCCGTCGGACGATTTCGACCAGTGTCCGCGTTTTCCCGGTCCCAGGCGGGCCGTGAATACAGAACAGGTCGTCGGCCAGCAGCGCGTGCTCGACGGCCAGCTGTTGCTCCTGATTCAGTTCCGCGTCGAACTGGTCGCTTCGGGCGGCTGCCCCGTTCGAGAACGTTATCGGCTGGTTGCCGGCGAGCACGTCCCGGAAACGGTGGTCGGCCAGCGACTCGATCGCCTCCCGTTCACGGTCGAACGGAACGGGATTGAGCACTGCTGTGAGCCCATAGGTGGCGTCACCGTCAGTGAGTGCGCTTTCGAGCGCCGTCGCACCGTCGACCTCGGCCCAGTTCACCGCAAGCCAGACCGACCGGCCGCGGATGCGATCGACTGTCGCCGGGACCGGGAACGGGCCGTTCTCTCGGGCCCCGTCCACATCATGAATCAGCACCTCGTTTCCTTCGTGGATGCCGAACACCGACTCCAAGACAAACGCCCAGTCACCGCCCTGTCTGGCGGCGACATCGGCGGGCGGGTCGACGTGGAATCGGTACGTTCCGTCGTCTCGGCCTCGCGTGTGGAGTTCGGGGACTGCGTCGCCACCGGCCTCGTACACCTCGGCAGGTGAGCGCCGGTCGGCCTGTTCGCGGTTCTGCTGGCGAGTCGCTTCGCGTTCGCGCTCAACGTGGGAACGCAAACCGTCGAGCAGTTCCGCCAACGGGATCGGATTTCGGGGCGGTTCGCTGTCGTCTATGGGAGAGTCGTAGGAGGGTGGGTACGTTTCCGGGACGTAGTCGGAGTGCCAGAAGCGAATCCGGTCGGCCAGACCCGTGGCTCCGAAGGCGTCCGCGTCGATGAAGTCCCGCTCGCCGTCGCGCTCGAAGACGAAGATCTGTCCGTGCAGGGAGTGGTCGGTGAAGGCGACGAACTCGTCGGTGACCCGCGCTGAGTCCGGTTCGTGCAACGGGATACAGACCCAGTCTTCCTCGGGGTGGGCGAGTTCGTCGTGATGGCTCGCAAACTCGGCAACGGGCCGCGCGGGGACGACATCGCCGCGGTCGTCAAGGGCGTCGTCGTCGGGGACACACAGCGATGCGCCGTCGAGGGCGAAGGACCCGATGACGTGGTCGAACAGGAGGGACATCTACCCCCGAATGTGCCCTGCTGTCATAAAACAGTACGGCCCACCTCGCCAGCCCGTCACACCGGACAGGAACGTTTTAATCGCCGGACCGGCCACACATCGGTATGGATACCGCCGAGCGACTCGATCTGGTGACACGACACACCACAGAGGTCGTCACCGAGGACGAACTGCGGACGCTGTTCGAGGAGAGCGACCCGTCGGCGTACATCGGCTACGCGCCGACCGGCGAGATGCACATCGGCCACTTCACGACGATGCGAAAGCTCGCGGACTTCCTGCGGGCCGGCGTCGACGTGACGGTCCTCATCGCGGACCTGCACGCCCACCTCGATGATAACAAATCACCCTTCGACCTGCTGGATGCCCGCTCGGCCTACTACGAGACGGCCATCGAGGGCATGATTGAAGCGGCCGGCGCGGACCCCGAAGACGTGACCTTCGTCCGCGGGACCGACTTCCAGCTTGACGAGGAGTACACGCTGGAGATGTACCGGATGGCCGCCGAGACGACCATCTCTCGCACGCAGCGCGCGGCCAGCGAGGTCGTTCGTGAGTCCGAGAGTCCGAACCTCGGCGGGCTCATCTACCCGCTGATGCAGACGCTTGACGTGAAGGCACTGGACGCCGACATCGCCTACGGTGGCGTCGACCAGCGCGGTATCTACATGCTCTCCCGCGAGGTTCTACCGGACCACGGCGGCGAGTCGCCGATCTGTCTGTTTGCACCGCTGCTGTCGGGCCTTTCCGGCGGCAAGATGAGCGCTTCCGACGAGGCGTCGAAGGTCAACCTTACCGACAGCCCTGGCGAGGTTGACGAGAAGATCAACCAGGCGTACTGCCCGGCCGGTGAGGTCGAGGAGAACGGCGTGCTGGAGTACCTCAATCACCTTGTCTTCCCGATTCTGGACGTTCGCGGCGACTCGTTCGTCGTCGAGCGCCCGGAGGAGTACGGCGGCGACCTGACCTACGAGAGTTACGACGAGGTCGAAGCGGACTTCGTCAGCGGCGAACTCCACCCCGCCGACCTGAAGCCGTCCGCCGCAAGCGCGATCTCGGACGTTATCGATCCGGTTCGGGAGCGGCTGGCCGACGAGGACGAGCTACTCGCCGAGGCCTACCCCGAAAAGTACGGCACGGAGTGACGCAGTCGACCGATGCCAGCCTCCGATTCGAGCGCCGACAGTGACGAACCGGCCCGTTCGCGGGCCGCCGTCCGCCGGACGTACGAGGACATCGGTGACCACTTCTCGAAGACCCGTGAGTATGCTTGGCCGGAAGTCGAATCGTTCGTCGACGAATCCGATAGTGTTGGGATGGCGCTCGATATCGGCTGTGGCAACGGCCGCCACGCGGAACTGCTCGCAGGGGTCGCTGACCACGTCGTCGGCCTCGACGCCAGCCGCGCACTCCTGCGGGCGGCGACCGACCGCGTCGGCGACAGCGTCGCGCTACTGCAGGGCGACGCGACCCGCCTCCCGCTTACAGCCGGGTCTGTCGATCGCGCGGTGTACGTCGCGACGCTGCATCACCTGCCGTCGCAGGCCGCCCGCCGCGCCAGTCTGGACGAACTGGCCCGCGTCCTCGCGCCGGGTGCTCGGGCGCTCGTCAGTGTGTGGAGCACGGCTCACGACCGCTTCGACGCCGACCCCGACGCGGACGAGGGCTTTGACACGACCGTCGACTGGACGCTCCCCGGTGGCGAGACGGTCCCGCGGTTCTATCACATCTACGCGCCAGCCGAGTTCGAGCGTGATGTCGCTGACAGCGACCTTCGACTCGTCTCGATGGAACTCTCAAGCGGCAACTGTTACGGGGTTGTCGAGCTAGAAGGGAAACGCACTTAATTGCCTTCCATCTATGGACGTATACGTTCGCACTCGGGCGAAACACAGTCCACCGAGTCTGTGTCCGCACGAGTGAGCGGCGGTGGTGAGCAAATCCAACGGATTTGCGAACGACGCCGCGCGCGAACGAAGTGAGCGTGCGGCGGTGGCGAGCGATTCCAACGGAATCGCGAGGCACGCCGCGAAGACGCGGAGCAATGAGCGGCGGTGGTCTAGTGGTAGGACCTGAGCCTTCCAAGCTCATGGCCCGGGTTCAAATCCCGGTCGCCGCACTTTTTCAACGAACTATTGGTGAGTCGGAACTGTGGAGTGACGGATTTGACCTACGGAAATCCGAGCGACAGCGAGGATTTGCAGTCGAGTACAAACCCCAGCCATCGCATTCTGCGGCAACAAAAACGACCAGCCGAGGCGTTAGCAGGCGTTTGAAGCTCGCCGCGTTCGTCCTCTGTCCGGCTCCATAGCCGTCGACACCCTCACTCTGGCTCGACGGCAGCCTGCTCGAACTCTTCCCAGTCGTCACCAATCCATTCTTGTAGCCGGTCAGTGACGCCCGCGAAGTCCTCACCGTCCTCGAAGGACTCGACGACTACCCAGCCGTCACCGTCGCGGTCATAACCGAGGCTGTAGCCGCGGTCCCCGTTGATGATAACGACGAACGCGGCCACCACGTCGAGATCGGGGAAGAACCCGACCGGCGCAAACCCGTAGTCGTCGTACTGGGCTTCAAGGGCTGAGATTTCGCTCGTAGAGAGCGGTCTGTCCGGCAGCGAGTCCGTCAGTTCAGTCATTACGTCGCAGTCGTGGGGAGAGGACTGAAAACGTTTCGAGCGGGAGCACTCAAAGTGTGAGATAAATATAACTTCAGCCAACATTGAAGTGCTACCATGACTTTTGTTAACATGGAGCTATCCACGCTCCCGGCGGGAACGACCGTCGTACCATCCGGGATTGGCATCGGCGGACGACAACTCGCCGGTGGAGCAATGGCCACTCCACCGGCCACGTATCGCTATGCAACCAACGGCGTACGGAGCATCTGACACCCCACCCCCACCCCACCACTTTCCCTGCTCCCGTTTTCCGGGGTTATGTCGACACACCCGACCACCCTTGACCTGATGCGCTTGGCGAGGGCCGGTGGGGTTTTCTGCCAGTACACATAGCGTCGGGTATGGACGTTGCGCGGCTCCCTGGGACCAGCGGATCCGAGCAGATAGTCGCGCACGTCGACATGGACTGTTTCTACGCCGCCTGTGAACAGCGGCGGGAGCCAGCACTCAGAGATGAGCCACTCGTCGTGGGGATGGGTTACGAGAACGGCGCGACCCATGGGGCCGTTGCGACAGCGAGCTACGAGGCCCGAGAGTACGGTGTTGAATCAGCGATGGCCATCTCAGAGGCCCTGGAACGCCTGCCACGGAAGGTCGACGCTGTTGCGGCTCCGGACCTCGATGTCGAAGACGCCGGCTTCTACCGCCCGGTCGACATGGACTTCTACGAGTCCGTCGCCGCGGATGTCCGGGAAATCCTCCACACGGAAGCGGATGTCGTCCGCGAGGTGAGCATCGACGAAGCGTATCTGGATGTGACCGAGCGGGTCTCATGGGAGACTGTCGAATCGTGGGCGCAGGACCTGAAAGATACAATCGAGTCAGCGGTGGGCGTGGTCGCAAGTGTCGGCGTTGCCCCGACGATGAGCGCTGCGAAGGTGGCCAGCGACCGCGACAAGCCGGACGGGCTGGTCATCGTCGAACCGGGAGCCGTCCGAGAGTTCTTTGATGACCTCCCTGTCGAGGACGTGCACGGCGTCGGGCCGGTCACCGCCAGAGAACTCGCTACACTCGATATCGAAACTGCAGGGGACCTCGCGGCCGCCGACCCGGAACTGCTGGCCGAACGCTTCGGTGAGCGCGGCCGCGAGATACGCCGCTACGCCCGCGGCGAGGACGAGCGGTCGGTAACGCCGAAAGGCGACCCCAAGAGTCTCTCGCGGGAGTCCGCGTTCACTGATGCGACGGCCGACATGGAGGCCAAGTGTCGACAGGTTCGCACCCTCGCCGATGCTGTCGCTGACCGCGCCGAGCGAAAAGGCGCGCGTTACCAGACTATCGGCATCAAGGTCGTGACGCCGCCGTTCGATGTGAACACGCGCGCCCGGTCGCTTCCCGGTCCAGTCGAGGAACCCGAACTGGTCAGACGCATCGCGCTGGACCTGCTCGGCGAGTTCGCTGGCGATCCCGTTCGGAAGGTCGGTGTTCGCGTTTCGAATCTGGACTTCTCTGCCGGCGAACAGGCCAACCTGGACGGGTTCGGCGGTGGCGATGGTTCCGAGGAACCGTCCGATAATCCCCGCACCAGCAACGTCCCGGCGGTAGCCGACGAGCTGGACGACGGGGGGCAAGTCGGACTCGGAACGTTCGCCGAGAATGAGGCGGGTAGCGAGGCTGTCGAGGACACGGTGGACGAGGGAACAGACGCCGGTGAGACGCACATCTCGCTCCCGCCCGGTCAGACCACGCTCGCAGATTTCTAGGCGTTCTCAGGCGACACCGTGTTCCAGATTCTCCAGTAGTTTCCCGACGAACAGGCCGGCTCGCGGCGAAATAGTGTCATCAGCCGGGACATCTGTCGGATGTGCGGCCAGCGTGTCGACGAACCGCCGACTGTGGGTCATTGCGTGCAACATGTCGACTACGTCGACCACCAACCCTTCGTCGCTGGTGTCCATCCCGGCGTAGCGCTCTTTCTCCGCCTCGGTGTAGGAAATCGTCCACGCCGGGCCACCTGCGGCCGTGACGATATCGTCAAGCGGCGCCACCTTCAGGGGACCGTCGTCACTCCCGACGTACACGGTTCCGTCCTCGACGAACGTCTCGTATCTGTCCATGGACAGCCCAGCTGAATAACTATGCCAAGGAGTCCCATTGCAATAGCCGTTACCCCGACCTGAACTGACCGGCACTGATCATGATCTGCCTTGCATTCGGACATCGCTGTATCCGGAACATCCGCTGGCCAGCATAACCGGTATACAACTGTCGTCTGTCATGGAACATATGGCTGAGATCGGTCCCCAAGACCGCGAAGCAGTTTACAAGACCATCTATTCGCGACGAGACATCAGACGATTTGTCGGCGACCCAGTTCCCGAGGAAGTGCTCGGACGGATTCTAGACGCCGCTCACAACGCGCCCAGCGTTGGGTTCTCGCAACCGTGGGATTTCGTCGTGATAGAAGACGAACAGACGAAATCAGCGGTCGCAGCGATTGCCGAGCGGGCGATAGCGGCCGCACGAGAAGGATACAAAGAGCCGCGCAAATCAGAGTTCGGCCAGTTGAAACTTGAGGGGATAACCGATGCGCCGGTGAATATCTGTGTTACCTGTGACCCCACCCGCGATGCGCCACACGTTCTCGGCCGGAACACGATGCAGCGAATGGACGTTTATTCGACGTGCCTTGCCGTGCAAAACCTCTGGCTCGCTGCCCGTGCCGAGGGTATCGGTGTCGGCTGGGTCTCGTTCCTGTATCCCCACGAACTCCGTGATGTGTTGAACATTCCACACCACATTCAACCCGTGGCATATCTCTGTGTCGGCTACCCAGAGGACGGCTTCCCTTCCGAACCGGTACTGCAACAGGAAGGCTGGCGTAGTCGTATCGATAGATCGGAACTGGTCCACCACGACGAGTGGGGCCCCAGTCGGACACCCGAAACACGGTCATAACGGATTCGGTGAGAGAATCTCACCGATAGGACACGGAATCTCGAAGCCGACCGGGCGAAATCGCCGCGTCATTCCGAACGGTTTCGCCCCCGGCCCAGACCTGTACTGCAGTTGACGGTCGTCTGACGGAGAGTTATGGGGCCTGCGCGTCTCCGTCTTGACAGAAACGCATGGCAGAGACCGAACAGATAACTGTCGCGACGACGAGCGCGGGGCCGGGTGGGACCGGGGAACCGGGAGAGACTGTCAATCTCCCGGTGGTGGAACTGCTGACTGGCCGGGGATTCATCACCGGCAAGAGCGGGTCCGGGAAGTCGAATACGGCGAGTGTCATCGCCGAGAAACTGCTGGACAACGGATTTGGCCTACTTATCGTCGATATTGACGGTGAGTACTACGGTCTCAAAGAGGAGTATGAGATACTCCACGTCGGCGGTGACGAGGAGTGTGACATTCAGGTCACGGACGACCACGCCGGCAAGATCGCTTCGCTGGCGCTGGAACAGAACGTCCCCATCATTCTCGACATCTCGTCGTTCCTTGATGAGGAGGAAGCAGAGACACTACTGACCGAGGTCGCCAAGCAACTGTTCGCGAAGGCGAAAAAACAGAAACAGCCCTTCCTGATGCTCGTCGAGGAATGCCACGAGTGGATGCCGGAGAAGGGGTCGATGGGCGAGGTCGGGAAGATGCTCATCAAAATCGGGAAACGCGGCCGGAAACACGGGCTGGGCATCGTCGGCATCAGTCAGCGCCCGGCCGACGTGAAGAAAGACTACATCACCCAGTGTGACTGGCTGGTCTGGCATCGCCTGACCTGGAACAACGACACGAAAGTCGTCGGGCGCATCCTCGACAACAAGTACGCTGACGCCGTCGAGGACCTAGACGACGGCGAGGCGTTCATGATGAACGACTGGGCCGAGCAGGTCAGCCGTGTCCAGTTCCACCGCAAGCAGACGTTCGATGCCGGCGCGACGCCGGGCCTCGACGACTTCGAGCGCCCGGAACTCAAGTCCGTCAGCGACGACCTCGTTTCCGAACTGGAGACAATCAGCGAGGACCAGCAGGAGACGGAGAACCGGATCAAGGAACTCCGTGAGGAACTGGATAAAAAGAATTCCCGCATCGCCGAACTGGAGGCGGAACTGCAGGACGCCCGGGACCTCTCGCGGATGGCCGAGCAGTTCACCGAAGCGATGCTGGATCAGGCCGAGGACTACAACCCCGGCCGGACGGAACAGGAGAAGATGCGCCGCCAGCGCGAACGGTTCGCCGACCAGCCGGCGTCGGACGGCGACGCAGACGCCGACAGTGAGACGGACGCCGACGGTTCCCGCGACGAGCAGCCCGCGGAGCCGGACGAGACCGCTGACGCCACGTCTGGCGGTGGGTTCGGCGACGCGTTCAGCGCCTTTGCCGAGGACGGGGCTGCAATGAACGGCGGCAGCGCCAATGGCGGTACAGACGCGAATGGGAGCAGCGCTGACGCTGAATCGGAGCCAGATGCCAGCAACGCTGACGCCAAACCAGCGTCGAACGGCCACGACGCGAACGCCGACGTAGCGGCGAACGGGGGCGCCACAAACAACGGTGCGGCGGCCGTGCCAGTCAACGGTCAGGCTGAGACAGACACTGCTGAGACTGATGACGAGGATCTGAGAGCGGCCATCGCCGAGGCCGTTGAAGCTGAGCAGTCGGACGAGGCAACTGAAGCCACCGAAGACGAGACGTCGTCCGATGCTGACGGCCCCGCTGTCTACGGCGACCTGCGAGCCGACATCGAGGAGTTGGATCGAAAGACCTGCAGAATGCTCGCGTACTACCGTGAGCAGGGTCCCGGGACGCCGCTGAACGCACATTTCTCGGCCGGCGGCTCCGGCGACCGGACGGCGGCCTATGCACGAAATAGGGAGCTCCGGCTCCGCGGGCTGGTCGAACACGTCGGCCGTGGACAGTACGACACGCGACTGGCGGCGCTGGTTCGGGAAGAGAGCGACCGCCGACTCGACGAAGACGAGGTCGAGTCAGTTGTGTCCCAGCTTGAGTCGGCGTTTCTCGACGGGGACAGCGACTGAAAAGGTAGTACTGCGACGCCGTCGATTTTACAGGAGCGGTTCGACGAGGCCTTCGAGTGCTGCGCGCGGGTCATCAGCCTTCGCAACGCCGCTTGCCAGCAGGACACCGCTCGCGCCGAGGTCGCTCGCCGAGACGAGGTCCGCGCCGGTCGAGATGCCGGCCCCACAGAGCACGTCCACATCGCCGTTGACACGGGCAGCGGCGTCGACCGCGCCGGTCACGATGTCCGGGTCAGCCTTGCTGACGGGCGTGCCAGTCCCGATGAGTTCCGGCGGCTCGACGGCCACGCCGTCAGGGTCGAGCGCGGCGGCCGCGCCGATCTGTGCGGGGTTGTTCGCACAGACGATGGTTTCGAGGTCGGCTCGGTCGGCGGCGTCGAGCGCCCCGTCGATGTCCGCGAGCTTGAGCCGGTTCTCGGAGTGGTTCAGCAGCGTCCCGACGGCACCGGCGTCCGCAGCGGCCTCGGCGAGGGTACTGCCGGTGTGACTGCCGTGCTCGACGGCGCTAATGTGCTGGGCCCACGTCTCGACGCCGGTCTCCGCAACAGCGCCGATCTGTGCGGCCTGTGGCGCGACGGCGACACGAACGCCGGAATCGTCGCTGACGTCAGCAGCGGCGGTTGCTACCTCGACTGGGTCACACGGGTACGCCTTCAAATTGACAAGGACGAACATACGAAACGCACCGGTTGCTGTGGGGAAATAGGTTGCGAAGCCCCCGTTTGGCGTCCCTATCACTGTACCTTCGTTTCTCCCCAAACCACCGCTCGGGGATGACAGTTATTACGGTTCAGCCGAGACAAGAAACGAGACAAGCCGTGACAGCAGGGGATGACGACACACCGACCGTTCTGATAGTCGAGGACGAACAACACCTAGCCGACCTGTACACCGATTACCTAGCTGACCAGTATCACGTGCAGACGGCCTACAGCGGCGAAGAGGGGTTAGAACTGCTGTCGCCCGACATCGACGTCGTACTGCTTGACCGCCGGATGCCGGTCGTCTCCGGTAACGAAGTGCTTGCGCAGATCGAAGAGACAGGCCTTCGATGCCGTGTCGCGATGGTGACTGCTATTGACCCCGACTTCGACATCATCGAGATGCGCGTCGACGACTACCTTGTTAAGCCTGTCACCCGCGACGACCTGCGGGAGGTCGTCGATCGGCTGTACAGTATTCGGGAGTACAACGACCGACTCCGGACGCTCACGTCGAAAAAGCTCAAGCGCAACGTCCTCCGTGTCGAGAAAACCGACCGGGAACTCCAAGACAGCGAACAGTATCAACAACTCCAGGACGAGATCGAACGGATTTCGTCGAACGTCGAGTCACTCGCGGACGAACTCGACGTTGAGGAAGGAGACCTCCGGTTGTAAGCTAATCCTTTCGCTTCACAACATCGCCGAGCGTGTACTCGCCGTCGCTGCTCCCGCCGGACCACTCCGTCTCGTCGGCGCTGCCGCCGGCGCTCAGGGAGATCTCTAGCGCGCTTTCGAGTTTCTTCTGGACGTCATCGCTGGGCAGCGAGTTGCCCTGTTCGAGCTTCCGGATCAGGCTCGCCTTCTCGTTGAGTTGCTTTGCGAGTTCCTCCTGACTGAGGCCCTGGGACTCTCGACCTTTACGGATCCGGTCGTCGTAATCCTGTGCGACCTCGTCCATCTCGTCGAACATATCCCGACGGCGGCCACCGGACCCGCCACCCGTGGAACTCGACGAGGAGGACGAACTCGACGACGATGATGAGGAGGACGACGTCGAGTACTTCGTCGACGTAGACGACGTCTCCTCCGTTTTGACCTCCGTGCCGAAGTCGGTACACTCGTCACAGACGTCGAGTTCGGCTCCCTCGA
The DNA here is from genome assembly GCF_030848575.1 of Haloarcula sp. H-GB4. Lineage (NCBI taxonomy): Archaea > Methanobacteriati > Methanobacteriota > Halobacteria > Halobacteriales > Haloarculaceae > Haloarcula > Haloarcula sp. H-GB4. Next base: position 819,891 of record NZ_JAVDDX010000001.1, read on the forward strand.
TTTTGACGCGGTTCGGAGACGAAACCTCCGTTCCGCACATCTCGCACTGAACCATACCGACGGCTTAGACGGGGCGCGGTATAAATGGTGCGCTGGCTACTCCAGCGCGGCCATCGCGTGATAAAACCGCTGGACGGCGGTAACGTGGCCGACGACGGCGAACACGACCAGTAGCCAGCCGACCAGCGTCAATCCGGCCAGTGCGGTCGGAACGAACGCCGCAACGCCCGTGACAACGCCGACGAGTGCAAGCCGGTCGGCGCGACCGAGCAGGCCGCCGTACACGCGGTCGAGGCCGACCGCCTGTGCCTGCGTCCCGAGATAAGAGGTCATCAGGACGCCGGTGACGGCGGCGATGCCCAGTTCCCACTGGCTCACACCGGCGGCGAGGCCGACGATGATGCCGATGTCGGCGTAGCGGTCCAGCACGTGGTCCAGCAGGTCACCGCCCGATGACGCGACGTTGAGTTCCCGCGCGAGCGCGCCGTCCACGAGGTCGAGCCAGCCGTTCAGAAAGACGAGGACGGCACCGCCGAGATACAGCAGGGGTTCCTGCGCCGCGACAGCGTACACCCCGCCCGCACCGAGGGCCAGCAGGAACGCGATGACGCTGACACCGTTCGGGGAGAGTCCAACAATCTTGGCAGCGCTGACGAACGGGCCGAGCGCACGGTCAGCCAGCGGGCGGAACTGATCGAGCGTCATAGCCAGTCGATGTAGGAGACGGTCCCCGCACTCGGCTCGCGCTCGCCGGCCACGACGGCCTGAATCTCCTGTGCCACCTCGTCGGGGTCCCGGTCCGTTGTCTCTATTTCATAGACGGAGTCCATGCCGTGCTCCTCGACGGCTTCGCCGAGGATGACATCGAGTGCTTCCGACTCCGCGTTCTCGTAGGCCTTCGAATCGTCGTCGCCGCGCTCCCGGAGCCGCTCAACGATGGTTTCAGGGTGGGCTCGCAGCACAATCACCCGGTCGGCATCGAAGTGGTGCGCGAGGTGGGACTCGAACAGCACGTCGTCACGGCCGTCCAGCCACTCGGACAGCCCCTCAAGATCGGCGACGAGGCTTCCACGGTCCTCGTCGATGCCCGTTGAGAACCCGTCGTCTTTGATCACGTCGTTGAGGTGGAGCGTGTCGAGACCTGTATCGAGGTGTTCCACTGCCGTTGTCTTGCCCGTCCCGGGCGTTCCGGTAACGGCGACTCTCACGCCTCGACCACCTCAATGACCTCGTTCAGTACCGAGACGGCTCGTTCCGTGTCCTCGCGCGTTCCGCAGGTGATACGGATGCATTCAGGGAGGCCGAACGAGGAACAGTCGCGGATGATGACACCACGCTCCTGGGCGGCATCCGCGATGGCCGACGCGTCGCCGACCTCCGCGAGGATGAAGTTCCCCGCGCTGTCCCAGGTCGGCGCGTTGAGTTCCTTGGCGAGGTACTCCCGGGCCCACGCAGCGGTGTCGACGGACCGCTCGACGTGCTCGTCATCGTCGAGCGCCGCCAGCCCGGCACGGCAGGCGAGTTCGCTGGCCGAGAACGGCGTGTTGATGCGGGCATAGGCGTCGGCCCAGTCCTCGGGAACGACCGCGTAGCCGAGTCGAATCCCCGCGAGCCCGTACGCCTTCGAGAACGTCCGCAGGAGCGCAACGTCGTCGCGGTCGTCCAGCAACGGCCGCTTGCTCGGCATTTCGGTGAACTCACCGTAGGCTTCGTCGACGACGACGAGGGTCTGCTCGTCGGTTTCCTCGGCGATAGTCCGGACCGCGTCGGTCGTGAACTCCGCCCCAGTCGGGTTGTGCGGGCTGGTGAGGTAGACGATTCGCTCGCCGTCGTAATCTTTCAGGACGGTGTCGGCGGTCTGGGCGAAATCATCGGTTTTCGAGAGCGTGTATTCATTGACCTCGCCGTGGTGATAGCGGGCGCTCATCCCGTAGTACGCGAAGCCCGGCGACGGGACAAGCACGTCCTGGCTGGGGTCGAGCATGGCTCGGGCGAGGCAGTCCAGCGCGCCGTCGCCGCCGTTGCTCAGCCACACCTGTTCGGGCGTGGCGTCCCACATATCCGCCAGCTCGTCCACAAGATCGGCGTGGGAGGCCTTCGGATAGGAGTGCATCCGCTCGGCGGACCCGCGAATCGCCTCGACAGCGTCCGGGCTCGGTCCGAACATGTTCTCGTTTGACGCCAGCTTCACCATGTCGTCCGGGTCGAGACCGAGTTCCCGGGCGACCTCCTCGATACCGCGACCTGCCCGATAGACAGTGTGAGCGGAGAGGTCCCGTGGTTCCATGGCTGTGCAAAACGGACGGGGCGGCTTAAGCGTGCTCACATCGGGCGTGGCCGTGGCTCCCCAGCCAGACCCATAGAAATTCGCTGGCGGCTTCCCGTGCGAAACCCGTCGATGACGGGTAAGACACGGAATAGCACGCTCCCCACCGAATCCCTGTCAGTCAGTGGTAATGAGCGTTACGGTGGGTCATCGTCGAGTTGCCGACCCTGTATCTACCGAAAACGGTAACACATCACAGGTACTGATACTGTGCAATGCCGCTTCTCATCGATATTCGGAAGCTCACGCTCATTACGAGACTCATTCAGGACGGAGCCGAACAGGTCGCCGATTCGCTGGCGACGCTGGCCGGGGTCGACGCCGCCGTCGAGATCAAGAGCCTCTCGTTTGTCCAGCCGGAGGACATCGCCACTGAGATGGGTGGCGGGACCATCTACAGCGCTCGTGTCCGACTGACGGAGCCGCCGTACGGTGTCTTCCTGATGACCTTCGAGACGGAGACGGCCGCGGAGATCGCGGAGCTGATGACCGGCTCCAGCGTTGACGATGGGTTCACACAGCTCCACGAGTCCGCGCTTCAGGAAATGTGCAACATCCTCACCTCGGGTTTCATCGACGGCATCGCGAACACGCTGAACGCGACAATCAATATGGGGACGCCGACGGTCGTACAGGACGACGCGACCGAGATCGCCGACAAGGCGCTCTCACACGTTCGCCGGGACTCACTGACTATCGTGCTCGACTCGCTCGTCGACATCAAGGAGAGCGACGTCGCGTTCTCGCTCCGCATCTTCCTCATCCCCGATCCCGGCTCGTTCGTCCACCTCATCGACCAACTGGACTACGACACCGACCGCGAAACGCACATCTCGGCCGACACCGATGCGGTCAAAGAACTCGACATGTCCGCAGACGTGGACGCCTTCGATGCCTTCGATTCCTCGGAGTAGCCGTACCGAACCCACGACGTTGAAGGGGGTCGCGTCCAACCGCCGCATATGAGTGTCGTAAACGCGGCTGTCTTCGGGGTACACCTGATATTCGCCGCGCTGTGGGCTGGCACCGTGTTGTTCATGACCTACGCTGTTCTCCCGACAGCGATGAACGGCGACTCCTCGCCGGGACCGCTGTCGTCGATTACCGGGAAGCTTCAGACAGTGTCACGGGCGAGTGCGACGCTCCTGTTCCTGACGGGTGGGCATCTGGCAGCGACCCGCTACACCGCCGAATCGCTGACGGGAACCGGTCGCGGGCACCTCGTCATCACGATGATCGTCCTGTGGTTCATTCTGGCTGGCCTCGTCGAGGTCGGCGCGTCGAAGCTCAGCGACGGTTTCGACCAGCAGAAGGTACGCGAACCGGCCCGGAACGCACGCCCGTTCCTGCTGGGCGCGTCTGTTGTGTCAATTCTCCTCTTGCTCGACGCTGGCGCCATTCTCGGCCTGTACTGAACGGCCGAGATATCAGTTACCGCTTACTCCTCACGCATACCTGTATCAGCAGATACAAATCACCATCCGGCATATCAGTGCACAATGTGGCCGTGGGGACATCTCGCCGTCGCTTACCTCGTCTACGTTGTGTACACTCGGTTTGACCCGACCCGTCGCCAGACGGCGGCCACGCTGACCGCGCTGGCGGTGGGGTCGCAGTTCCCGGACCTGATCGACAAGCCCTTCGCCTGGACGTTCGGCGTCTTGCCGTCCGGGCGGTCGCTTGCCCATTCCGTGTTCACCCTCCTCGTTCTCACAGTGGTCTTGCACCGACTCGCGGTCCGATATCGCCGAACGGACCTGTCGACGGCTTTCATGCTCGGCGCGTTCGTACACATCCTGACCGATATGAGCCCGACAGCGGTGGCAGGGCTACTCGGCGGCGACCTGACACAGTTACAGTGGCTGCGCTTTCTCGTCTGGCCGCTCCAGCCACCGCCACCGTACGCCAACGACACCTCCTTCGTTGAGCAGTTCGCTTCGCTCTCATTCGAACCGTACGTCCTGTTTCAGTTCGGACTGTTCGGCCTCGCCGTCGCCGTGTGGCTCGCACACGGCGCACCCGGTTTCCGGGAAGTCACTCGCCAGAGCAAAGCAGTGTTCACCGAGTCTGCGGACTAAAGCCGCTCGGAGACGTGGTCCGCGCACTTCAGTGCGAGCGCGGCGATGGTCAACGTCGGGTTCATCGACCCGGCAGTGACGAACACCGACGAGGACGCAATCGAGAGGTTCGCCACGTCGTGGGTCTGCAACTGTGGGTTGACTACGCTCTTGTCGGAATCCGTTCCCATCCGCGTCGTGCCCATGTGGTGGTACGCTGGCCCGGTGTCAGCCGGCCCGACCGTCCACGAGATGTCAGCGCCCAGCTCCGACAGCACGGCGTGTTGAATCTTGTTCGCACGAGTCAGCGATCGCTCTATCCGGTCACCCCACGACCACTGAATGTCTGGAACTGGATTGCCGTGGTCGTCCGTCGTTGACGTGTCCAGCGTTACGCGGTTCTCCTTCCGTGGCGGCTGGCCGACCAGTCCGCCCATCGCAATGCTGTTGCCGTAACTTTCGCGGAGGCTCGACAGCAACGTATCGCCCCACTCCTCACCGGAGAGCGCGAGTTCGACCGGTGATGGGCCAGCGTAGTTCAGGAACTCCAGTTTCAGCGGTGACAGCGTCTCGTCGGTCGCCGAAACGACCGTCTCGCCGTCCGCGACATGCTCGACTGCCTGCCCGGGGTCGTCGTAGAACTGGTGGCACTCGCTTGTGAGAAAGCCGACGTGGTTCTGACGCGTTTCACGGCCGAGCGTGCCGCCTGCCCCAGCGAACAGGTGATCCATGAAATAGTGCCCGACCAGTCCCGAACTGTTCGCCAGCCCGTCCGGGTGATCGTCGTCAGCCGACAGGAGAAGGAGTCGCGGCGTCTCGACGCCGCCCGCCGCGATGACGAACTCGCGGGCCGTCTGGCGGTGTTCAGTCCCGTCCGGCGTCGCGTAGACGACTGCTTCGATGCGTCCGTCGGCATCAGTAACGAGGCGCTGGACCGGCGCCCGGTCGATGACCCTGGCTCCCTCGGCTTCGGCGTCTTCGATGTGGACGCTGGCGTCGTACTTTGCGCCGGAGGGACAGACCGGCTGGCAGGTCCCGTAGCCGACGCATGGCCCCCGGCCATCGTACGGTTCCGAGTTCCGGGCGTTAGGCACGGAGTGCATCGTGATGCCCAACGACTCGCAGGCCTCGGCGAACAACGAGTCGCTGTGCGACGGCGGGAACCCGGGCAACGGATACGCACCGTCTCGCGGCGGTGCAAAGGGGTTGTCTGCGTCACCAGCGACACCCAGCGCCTGCTCGGCGTCGGCGTAGTACGGCTGCAGGTCATCGTAGCTGATCGGCCATGCCGGATCGTCGGTGTCGTGACTGCCGTCGAAATCCGAGGGGTGCAGCCGCATCACCATCCCCTGCCAGTGCAGCGTCGACCCGCCGACGCCTTTGACCCGTGAGATGTTCAGCGGGTAGTGCCGCTCACCGCTCGCACTGAACGCGTCGCGGTCGCCGCCCATATCCCAGACAGAGCCGTGGTCGCCGGGTCGGATCGTCTCTTCCATCTGCTGCTCTCGGTTCGACCTGTCGAACCGCGGCCCGGCCTCCAGCACGACCACGTTCTGTCCGACGCTGGCGAGTTGGCTCGCGATGAGTGCCCCTGCCGGCCCGGCCCCGATGACACAGACATCCGCCCGCTCGGACGGCTCCCGGTCCATTTCAGCAGGAGTTAGGTAAGCCTAAACTTATACGTTGGCATCTCAGGTGCTGTGGGCTGTATGCACGTCGGCTGCGATGGACGCTACTCGCATCGTTTAACTCACCGGGTCGGACGTGCTCGCTTCGCTGCGCGCGACCTCCCTGATTAGAATCCCGCCATGCCGGTTCGCTCCCTTCGGTCGCTGCACGGGCGTGTCGGGAGTGAGCAAACGCGAAGCGTTTGCGAACTACGCCACGGCCGCGAGTGTGTTTCGAGCGGATGCGAGAAACCACAAAGCGGGCGTGGCGGGATTCGAACCCGCGTTCTAGGGGTTAGGAACCCCTCGCCCTGGTCCACTAGGCCACACGCCCTACCGGGTGGTCGATTGAGCGGTGAAAAATCCTTTCGTTATCACTATCGCCCGCTAAAAACGGAGAAGTGGTCGAGATTACGTCTCGGTTTCCGTCGCCGTTTCGGTCGATTCGGCCGAGTCCACGGTAGACGCGTCGGCCCCTTCTGCAGCGCCGTCACGCATTTCTTCGAGTTCTTGTTCGACTTCTTCGCGCCCCTTCTGGAACTCGCCCATGGCTTCGCCAGTCGACCGCGCTAGTTTTGGAATCTTGTTCGCGCCGAACAGCAGGACGGCGATGAGGAGGATGACCATCATCTCCGTCGTCCCGGGCATCCCCGGGAACAGTACTGCGGATGTCCCTAACATTGTATCCGAAGGTTACGTGGTTGCTATTATAACCTTTTTGCTCAGGACGGCCAACTGGGTGATTCACTGCCAGTGGACTGACGCTGTGCTGCTGCCGGTCAGATACAGGACATGTAGCACAGACGAGGCGTACCCGCTCAGCCTGTGGAAGCGGCCTCGCCGGGAACTGTCGGCGAGGCCCGGCAGTGGGGTGTGGATCGGACGGGGCAATACGAGGCACCAGGTCTCCGGCCGTTCCATATCGCTGGTCTGGGTCGGCACGTCGACAGAGAGACTACACCATGTCCACGGGACCAGATTGATAGCTGGGGTGCCCGGGTGACACGGTTTGCGTGGCTGTGTCCTACGTTTGTGCTGTGTCCGTCTGCGGGTTCGCACCCGCATCACTGGCTACACCGTCCTGTCAATTCATTATTCGTTTGTTAACCTGCCGCGCACCGGGCACAGTCTCGGATGGATGCCGCCGCCCGGGGATATAACTGCTGTCGGGCGCTCAGAGATACCAGATGCCGGCCGATAGTCACACGATGGAAGTCAGGAGCGGGGAAGAAGTAACCATTCGACCGATCAAACCCGTCGGGGAGGACATTGTTCGGGTCGATATTGAGGCCGATGGAGTGTGGCGACTTGATATCACGCGCGAGGGTGAGATTGCCGATGTTGTCACGACCCGTGACGCTGACGGGACACTTGCGGACCGCGAACTGCCGGAGTGGATCGACGAGGTCACGGCGAAGTTCGCACAGTTCTGATCGCGCCCGGACTCGGTCAGGTCGGAAAGGGTTTTACTCGCCTGGGTCAACTCGGCAATATGGTCTCAGTTGGAGACGTTGCGCCTGATTTCACGGCACCGATCGCAAACGGCGACGTTGACGAACTAACGCTGTCCGAAGCGCTCGCCGACGGGCCTGTTGTGCTCGCGTTCTTCCCGGGCGCATTCACCAGCGTTTGCAGTCACGAGATGAACTCGTTTCAGGACCGACTCGACGAACTCACCGAGGCGGGGGCGACGTTGTACGGTGTCAGCATCGACACACCGTTCTCACAGAACGCGTTCCGGGACGAGCTGGGACTTGAGTTCGACCTCGTCAGTGACTCCGGGCGGGAGATCGTCGATGCCTACGACATTTCGATGGACTTCGAGGCACTCGGCGTTCCGAACGTAGCAAAGCGAGCTGTCTTCGTTGTCGACGAAAATCAAGAAGTCACGTACGCCTGGGTCAGCGACGACCCCGGCGTCGAACCGGACTACGACGAAGTTATCGACGCCGCCACCTGATCGCGCCGGTGGGGGATTTTTCGCGGTGGGTCGTCTGGGTTGTGGTATGAGCGTTGATAGCGACGATACCAGCGGTCGTATTTACGATCCCGAGGCGGACCATGCGTTCCCGGACAGGCGACTGAATGCAGTTCTCGACACCATCACGGCTGACGAGGAGATCCAGGCGTATCTCGAAGCCCAGAACATCAACCCCGTCGCGCGCAAGCAGTACAACGATCACGGCGCGAAACACATTGGCATCGTTCGAAACCGAGCGCTGTGTCTGTATGACCTCCTCAAGCAGGCCGGCGTCGAATTCAACGGTGCAGCCGACCACGGCCTCGATGAGGCCGATGAGGCTGTCATTATTGCACTTGCGACGACGCTACACGACATCGGGCACGTTGTCCACCGCGATTCCCATCCGTATTACTCGATTCCGCTGGCCGCCGATATTCTCGATGACTTGCTCGATGAGTTCTACGATATTCGTCAGGCGGTTCAGGTGAAAGGTGAGGTACTCCATGCGATTCTCTGCCATCACACCGAGGAAAAGCCGCTGACGCTGGAAGCCGGCGTTGTCCGCGTCGCTGACGCGCTGGACATGGAGCGCGGCCGTTCACGCATTCCGTACAAGCGTGGCGGTCGCGGTATCGACACCGTTTCCAGCCAGGCTATTGAGACGGTGACGCTGAGCCTGGGCGACGACTATCCTGTCCTCGTCGAAATCGCAATGAACAACGCAGCCGGCGTCTATCAGGTCGATAACCTTCTGAAGGCTAAACTCAAGGACTCCGGCTTGGAGGAACACGTCCGTATCGTCGCGCTCAACACCCGAGAGGACGGCAACCAGATCGTCGAACGAATCGAACTCTAAACCGGACCGACACAACGGTTTTGTACCGTGCTTCCCTAGCTATGTTCATGAGTCTCACACCCATGGATGAGCCACGGGGTGCCCGGAAGCGGGCGGACGACGGCAACGTGTCGTCACCCTCACTTCTGGACCGAGTTAGGTACCGCGTGCGCTCAGCCATTGAGACCATCTCGTTTGGGGAGCGATGTTTTGAGTGGTTTGATAGACGTGGTCGAGACAAGCCACAGTCAAAGATTCACACGGATGGGTTCGCTGACGATGTCGTAGCGCCGCCGGAGTGCCCGTCGATCAGCGACCTTCCAACGCGGTCACGGCCGTTTACGTACCCGACGCGGAATCACACGGAAAGTAACACTGTCGACCTCATCGCTATCGAGTCTAGCGACCGACTGACGGTGACACATCCAGATAATTCTGAGGCGAAAATCTCGTCTGACATGTGGGAAGCTGTCGAACAATAAGTGCTCTATTGGCCTGTTCTCTCGCCGTTGAGCGAGGGTTCGGACGATCTGATTGTCAGCGTTTTGAAGACGGAAACAAGCAGAATGGCCGGCCGAGACCGCGGTCAGAGGTCGTACCGCACAATATCACTGGAGCCACAGGCCGGACAGGACGTTCCGTCCGTTTCGAGGGTGGTTCCACAGCGTCGACACTCCAGATGTGACTGCTGTCGAGTCCCTACGACCCGGCGTAATCGCTCCATCATATTGCCAGACAGAACACCGAGACTCTTATAATCGGCTAATTCACGGTGAAAGTGAAAACCGCACGACTCGACGCCGACACTGATTGCCCGTCAGCCGAGCGTCAGACGCACCGGTCACACCGTTCGGCTTGCACAGGCACTCACTTACGCGCGGGCCTGCTCACGCCGGTCTCGCCTGCCGGACGCGTACAGAAGCGCCAGAAACAGCCCAACTGCGAACAGCCAGCCCACCACCAGCCAGAGCAGTATCGATTGGACCCCACTCCCAAGCATGAACTGTAAGCGTCACTGTCCGTACTTAATTAGTAGCACTATATCGGGAACGGATACAGTGACACACAGTGGATTATGCCACCGATAACTGTGAAGGCGGCGTCAGTCACCCACTACTGATTCGATACACACGAGGGTTGCGCGCTTGTCGGCCGGTTGGCCCCAGACGACCGTCCGGGGTTCGCCTAGACGTTTTTGTGCACGCCGACGTAGCCACGCCCGATGACGGGAACAGCCGCAGCCGAGCCCACTGTGACGAACTTCACGTCGACCGTCGACCGCATCGAGACGACTGCCGTCGTGCTAACGGAGACGTACTTCTACGCCGAAGGCGGCGGCCAGCCGGCGGATCGGGGAACTCTCGGTGGCGTTGAGGTCGTCGACGTCCAGCATCGAAACGGCGATATCGTCCACGAACTGGCCGAACCGCCGGCCTTCGACCCGGGCGAGACAGTCGAGGGTCAGATCGACACGGCGCTTCGAACGTACTGCATGCGTGCCCACACAGCCAGTCACGTCCTCTACGGCGCTGGTCGCCGGCTGCTGTCGGATCTCGGCTACGGCGGCTTCGACATCAGCGCGACGGTCCCGGACGACGCCGGTGACGACGACTTTGGGCCGGCAATCACCGGGAAGGTGCGGGTAGATTTCGAAACGACGACCGAAATCGACGACGAGACACTCACTGAACTCGAACGGCTGGCTAACCGCGCCGTCTGGGAGTCTTACGACGTAACCTGGGAAGAAATTCCGCGCGACGAGGCACTAGGTCGCGACGATATCGCGTTCAACACGAAAACTGAAGAGGGAATCGAGGGCGAGACGGTCCGTGTCGTCACCATCGAAGACTGGGACGTAGCCGCCTGTGGTGGGACACACGTCGGGAACACGCGAGAGATTGGGCCAGTGACAGTGCTCGGTCGGTCCAACCCCGGCGAGGGCCTGACGCGCGTTGAGTTCGCTGTCGGCCCGCGAGCGATCCGCCAGCGCGCGACTGAGCACGAGCGGGCGATGGCTGCCGCCCAGTCGCTGGATACGAACGTTCCCGGACTCCCGGCTGCTGTCGACGGACTTCAGTCGGAGTGCGACGACCTCCGGAACACGGTATCGGACCTTCAGGAGCGTCTGGTCGATTCCCGTCTCGCGGAACTGCGTGATGCTGCCGTCGAAGTAGACGGACAGCGATGGCTCGTCGGGACTGTGGCCGGCCTCGACGCAAACGCGCTTGCTGACCGGGCGGAGTCCGCCGTCGACGACGACATCGACGTGGCCGCGCTGGTGGACGCCGATGGCCAGTATCTGGGTGTCGGTACGACCGGCGGCGTCGATGCCGGCGAGGTGGTCGATCAGGTGACCACAGAGTTCGGTGGCGGCGGTGGCGGGCGACCAACAGTCGCACAGGGCGGTGGACTCAGCGCTGATGGCGATAACATCGTCGCTTTTCTCAAAGACATCCCTGGAAACGTGGATTGACGGGTGAAACAGGCGTCCAGGCCATTCGCTTCGCAATCGGCTCTGCTCCCGTTTTCGCGGTTGATAGCTGGGCCAGTACGTACATCCCTGCCGGCAGGAATCTCACACCAGATACGATGGTACATCGCATTCTCTGTGTGGACCCGGACGAGGACGTCTGCGAGGAGACGGTCGACAAGATCCAGTCGGAGTTGGCGGACCAGGACCTCCGCTTCGAAACGGCTGGGTCGCTGGCCGACGCAGAGGCCGAGCTGACAACGGACACTGCGGCAATTATCACCGAGTACGAGCTCCCCGACGGCACCGGGTTTGACCTCATCGGGGCGGCACAGACGGCCTGTCCAGACGCGGGGTGTATCCTCTACACCGACACCGACCCGGACACCATCGATACTACGGAGCTTCGTGGCTCGATTACGGAGTACGTTGGTAAGAATTCGATTTTTGGATCGGAGCGCCTCTCGCAACTGCTGGGGAAGACTATCGAGACGCGGGTTCAGGCGACGTATCCCGTCCCACAAAACGAGACCGAGCGGTTGGCGGCGCTCCGGTCGTATGACCTCGACAGCCCGGATCTGCTGGCATCGCTGGACCGAACTACCAACCTCGCGGCTGACCACTTCGATGTTGATCGGGCCTCGATAAACATCATCAACGAACACAGCCAAGATTTCTTGGCCTGCTACGGCGACGCTCAGGACTGGGAGTCGATGGACCGCGAGGACTCTATCTGCACGTTTACCATTCTCGAAGACGATGACGTGATGGCCGTCGAAGATGTCACGGAAGACCCTCGCTTTGAGACCCGGAGCGAGACGCTCCTCAGCATGGGTATCCGGGCGTACATGGGAGCAAACCTGATCACGTCGAATGGGCTGGTCATCGGGCCGCTGTGTGTGTATGATGACAATCCACGGGAGTTCTCGGCAGCCGACAAGGCGTACCTCCGTGATCTCGCCGATGTCGCGATCGACCTCATCGAACTCCACTCGCGGCTGGATAGCGTCGCCGGCGACACGGGGAGAGCGCAATGACCACAGAGACTGATGGTGGGTACGAGTTCCCCGACGGTATCCCGATCAACCCGATCGATCCGGGGACCATCGTCCTTGTCGCTGGGCCGGCCCTCAGCCGGGCGGAGGCCGTCGCACGAACGCTCGTTGCCGGCGGGAGCGACGCCGAGGAGGGGATGCTATACATTTCGACGAATATGACCGCCGAAAAGCTGCTGAACGCCTGTCAGCAAACCCAACCGTCGTTTGACGACACCAGAATGGGGGTCATCGACTGCAGCGGGCAAGACGCCGCGCAGTCCGCGCTGGGCGAGCGCGTGAAGTACGTCTCGACACAGAGTGATCTGACCGGCATCGGGATGAAGTTCTCGGCACTGTACGAGGGGCTGTACGGCACCGTCAAACACGGTCGTGTCCGAACTGGGCTGATAAGCCTCTCATCGCTGTCGATGTACGTCGACCTGCGGGCGCTGTTCCAGTTTGCACAGACCGTCTCAGGTCGCATCGACAGCGCCGGGGGCCTCGGTGTGCTCGCTATCGATCCGACGACCCATGACACGAAGGCGGTTAACACGCTGAGCCAGGTCGCAGACGGGCGTATCGAGGTCAGAGAGTCCGAGAGCGGCACGGGTGATGGAGAACTCCGGGTCCGCGGTTTGCCAGACCAGCCCAGCGGCTGGCAGCCGTTCACCCTGTCCGAATAGCAACGCGGGACTCAATCGCCCCGGTTCGGCGTCCCGTTGAACCGTGCAACCTCGTTTCGCAGTGCGTCCCGTTTCAACAGCCCGAAGCCGATGAGAATGCAAATAAATCCGACACCCGTGTAGACCGTCGGCGTCTCGCCGAGGAACAGCAGTCCGGTGGCGGCGGCGACGACCGGTGCGGCGTAGGAGACGAGATTGATCTCGATGGGGCCCAGCCGCTCCAGAAGGTCGAAGTAAATGAGGAAGCCGAGCGCACTGGCGACGACAACCAGATACAGCAGGGCCAGCACGGCTTCAGCAGTCCACTGAACATTGGCAACCGATTCGGAGACACCGAAACTGATGCCGTGCATGAGCACCGCACCGAGCAGCATCGACCACGCCTCCATCGTCTCTATCTCCAGGTTGTCGTCGAACCGGCGGGTCAGCACGCTCCCGAGGGCAAAGGACGTGGTCGCAAGGAAGACCAGAAACAGCGACACAGTTCGGGGGTCGAGGAGGTTCCCCGGGTCGGGGTTGCTGAGAACGCCGACACCGACGAACCCGACGAGGAGACCAACGATGCCCAGCGTTGTGAGCCGTTCATCCGGGAGGAACGCACGCGCGAACCCGGTCGTAAGAATCGGTGAGAGGCTGACGACGATAGCGGCAGCGGCACTGGTGGTTCCCTGTTCACCGACGAACAGGAAGATGTGGTACGCGGCGATCAGGAGTGACCCACCGATACCCACGACGATCCAGTCGGTCCGGCTCTTCGGGACCCACTGGTCGGTAGCGTACACCGCGTAGCCGAGCATCAACAGGCCGGCGAGGTCGTACCGGAACGCCGCAAACAGGATTGGTGGAAAGTACTCTAGCCCTGCCTTGATCGCGGTGAAGGCGCTGCCCCAGGCGACTGCGAGCGCGACGAAGAGGATGGCGTTGCGGAACCGCATCGTCCGCTCAGTCAGCCGCCCCACTGTCGTCGCCCGGTTCGTACGTCTCTGCGATGGCGTCGAGTGCTTCGTGGTGTTCCGTCGTGTGGGGGGCGGTCAGCGGCGAGACGCTGATCTTTCCGTCGACGACGGCACGGCGGTCGGTCCCCTCGGGGTCGGGGATGTCGCCCTCGGCCATGTGTTCCCAGATCCGGTCGTGGAGCGTTACAGCGTCACCATCCTGCACAGCGTCCATCTCGTAGAGGTGGGACGGTCGTGTGACCGCCATCTGTGCGTCGCCCCACTCGGCAACGGGGGCGTTGATGTTCAGGTAGTCGCACTGCTCGAACACACCGGCGTCGACAGCGTGGTCGGCCAGGTAGGTCGTCGCTTTTGCTGCCTCGTCGTAGCTGTCGCCGTTGGCTTCGATATCGGCGAAGGCGGCGTCCTCGCGGACCGGGATGTACATCGAGACGGCCATTGCCGGCACGTCGAAGAAGGTGGCCTCAACAGCGGCGCTGACGGTCCCTGAGCGGCCGAGAACGTACGCGCCGAGGTTCGCCCCGCGGTTACAGCCCGCGACGACGAGGTCGGTGTCGGTGACGAGCGCTTCGAGCCCCGCCACAACGCAGTCCGAAGGCGTCCCCTCGACGGCATAGCCGAGTTCGTGCTCGTGGACGGTCACTTCGTGGGAAATAGCCCGACCAACCGCGCTCTGGTCCTCCGCCGGGGCGACAGCGGTCACGTCGCCGACTGTCGAGAGACCATCGTACACCGCCCGGAGGCCGGCGCTCTCAATGCCGTCGTCGTTCGTCAGCAGAATCGTCGGCTCGTCCATACGCTCCGTGGGGCCGTCTGCGAGAAAAGCCCACCGCTAGCGGGCCCGGTCGACGACTGTCTCGCCGTCAACGACGACGTTGTACGCTTCCTCGTCGTCGTTCCACAGCACCAGCGCGTTCTCGAAGGACAGCAGGTCGCCGTAGTCGGCTTTTCGGATGTCCTCGTTCAGTATCGACGCCTCGGTGAGCACGGCGAAGTGATCGACCTTCTGACTCCCGTCCCCAAGCAGATACAGCGGATTTGCGCCCTCCCGCTCGGCGAGGTCGTGGCTGAGTTTGACGCCGAGGAAGTTCACCCGGTCAGTGACGTAGTTCTCGGCGTCGGCCATCGGTGCGTGGATGCCCCGGTCCGGCGTCACGTCGTGCTCTCGCTTGCCGTCGGTTCGCAGAACGCTGTAGGCGAACTGCACGTCCGTGTTGACGAACTCGCCCGTCCCGCCCGCGGGGTCATCGAGACGTTGCTGCATGGTCGGCACCTCAATGTCCGGTTTCCGGTCGAACGACCACGACTCGCTGTCGGGAGACTGGTGGGGCCAGAGCCGCACCGTCGGCCCGTACACCGTCGCCGGGCCGCCGTCAGCCACCTCGCGCTCGACGGTTCGGAGCTGTATGGCCGTGTTCCGGTCGGCCGGAGCCAGCGCCAGCAACGTCCCGTCGTCGGCAAGCGCCTCGACGTACCGGTAGAGGGTCGCCACCGCGTCGTCGAGTTCGCTGAGGACGTTGCCGAAGATGATGAGGTCGTAGCCCTCGGTGTCGGTGTCGCTGTCATCGGCACCGCCACCGCTGTCGTCGCCGACAAGTGGCGACGACGGGTCGAATTCCTCGGCGAGCGTTCGGTGGATCTCCCAGCGGACGTTCTGGCCGCTGTCGTCCAATAGGCTCTCTAGCACGTCCGCAGCGGCACTCGGCTCGACGGCGTGGTAGTCCAGCAGGGCGTCGTCGGGGAGCAGGTCGCGCAGGGCGAGCGCCGGGCCACCGACGCCGGCCCCCACGTCCAGCACTCGGAGCTGTGACGGGAGCAGGCCGTCAGCGGCGAGGTCTGCGAGGACGTACTTCGCCACGGCGTAGTAGTCTGGCAGGTGGTAGACGGCGTAGCCAAGCGCGCTCAGCTCGTCGTATTCGACGGCTTGCCCCTGCAGGTACCGCTCCTTGATGTCGCGGATGCGTTCCCTGAGTTCGTCACCGCTGTCACCGCTGTGCCACTCCAGCCCGCCCCACTCTGTCAGCAGGTCGATGACCTCCTGTTCGTAGCTGTCGGGGAATTGGTCGACGCCGTCGAAGTCCACCGAGAGCCGTTCCTCGGGCGCCGGGACGAAGGTTCCGTCTTCCTGTTCGACGATGCCAAGGTCGAACGCCTCCTCTCGAAGTACCTGCTTGACGACGGCGGGGTGGGGCTGGCCCTCAACATATTCGTGTAGCTCCTCTGGGTCCAGCGGCCGGACGTTCCGGAGGTACTGGGCGTTGTCGCGTATCTGCTGGCGTGTGTCCTGGTTCATGAGAGTTGCTCGTAGAGCCGCTCGAAGGTATCTGCGTCGGCGTCGGCGAGTTCGCTGGCGGCGTCGGCGACCGCGTCCGCGCCGTCGAATGTCCGCTGAATATCGGAATACACCCGCGGGTCGCCGCCGGTGACCTGCTCGACGAGGTCGAACAGGCCTGCCGAAATCGGCGTCTGAAACCGGTCAGGCACGTCGGCGGCGGCCATCGCGAACGCGAGTACGGCGGCATGGGCGCTGGCCTGGACCGTTTCCATGGCTTCGTCGTGCTCTGCCGCCGTCGTCTCGAAGCAGTTGTTCCCGGCTGCGGTGAGTGCGTCGACGACAGCCTCGGCGTCGGGACCCGACGCGTCGGCGACGACGGCGACGTTCCCGGGCGCATTCTCGGGGGCAAACAGTGGGTGCAGGCTGAGTCGTTGGCCATTGGGCATCGCGTCCCGCATTGCTGCGACAGGGCCTGCCATGCTCCCCGTTACGTCAACGATTGCATCCGTAGCACACGGCGCGAACTCGTTGATAGCCGTCTCGGCGACGGGCATCGGCACCGCGATACAGACAACATCGAAAGTCTCAGCCGCGTCGCTGGCGACAGCGCGCCCGCCGACCGCGTTCGCAGCGGCTTCAGCGGCCGACTGGTCAAGGTCGGTGAAGGCGACGGTCACGTCGGCGTGGGTTTGGACCATACGTGCGAACCACTGGCCCATCGCGCCGGCGCCAACGACGAGGACGTTCATCGGCCCAGCGTAGCCCGTCCCGTCTCAAAAGCCGTTCGGTCACACGCCTGCTCGCCGCGACACCGCAGGTGACGATAGTCGGGTAGACAGCCGTCGAACAGCCCGCTGTGGTCCGGTTTCCCCCTCCTAAACGCTTATCCGTCGGCCCTGAGAGAACGGTGACATGAAGCGCGTTCGATTCCGTGATACTGGGGGGAACGTTCGCGGCGGTCGCTGGACCGTCGAGGACGGCGAGCCCGTCGTCACCGCCGCCGCCGGACCGTACGGCCGTATTGCGTTCGGCGACGAATCCTATGACCCCGACGAGGTAGACATCCTCCCGCCCTGCGAGCCGACGAAAGTCGTCTGTATCGGGCGCAACTACGCCGACCATGCCGAGGAGATGGACTCGGACGTCCCGGACCGGCCGATGCTGTTTCTCAAAGCCCCGAACGCCGTCGCGTCCCACGGCAAGCACCTCACGATGCCCTCGGGGAAGGAACGCATCGACTACGAGGCCGAACTCGGCGTCGTCATCGGCGAGCAATGCCGGAACGTCAGCGAATCGGGCGCGATGGACGTCGTCGCGGGCTACACCTGCGTCAACGACATCTCCAACCGCGACGACCAGCGGCGGGAACAGAACTGGGTCCGCGGGAAGGCCTTCGACAACGCCTGCCCGATCGGCCCGCTCGTGGCCACACCGGAGCACGTCCCGGAGGACGCCAGCATCGAACTCCGACTGAACGGCGAGACGAAACAGTCCTCCTCCCGCGAGCACCTCATCTTCTCCGTCCCCAAGCTAATTGCGGAGATAACTTCGTACATGACCCTAGAGCCCGGCGATGTCATCGCCACAGGGACGCCAGAAGGGGTCGGCCCGATGGAGGACGGCGACAAAGTCGAAGTCGAAATCGAAGGTATCGGGACGCTCAAACACAGCGTCAAAATTCCATAGGCGGCCAGTCGGTTGGTTCCGACGCTATTCCACGACGATTGCGCCTCTCATCCCCAGGCCCTTATGCGGTTTACACGAGTACAGGTGGGTTCCAGTTTCCTCGAAGGTGTGCTCGTAGGCACTCCCCTCGTCGGTGACGAGTTCCGAGTCGAGCGGGCCATCGCCTTTCGAGACGATATTGTGAGGACCACCGTCACCTGTCCAGTCCCAGCGGACGGTCGTCTCAGTTGATATTTTCAGGGCAGGGGGGTCGAATGCGAACTGACCACCATTACCCTCGGCACCGACTGTAACAGTTGTAGTATCAGTGTCGGTACGGTCGGCAATGGTGCCATCGAAGTTACTCGCCGCTGCGAGCCACTCGTCGACAGTGTCGTTACCTGAGGACGGTGGCTCTTTCACAATAATCGCACCCTTCATCCCATCGTCGCGATGGGGTTCAGAGACGTAGCGATACTCGCCGGTCTCCTCGAAAATGTAGTGATACATTGTCCCGGACTGCGCGTTTGTCCGGCCGCTGTCGAAGGTACCATCGAGTGCGACGACGTTCTGCTGGCCACCGTGGCCAGTCCAGTCCCATCGAACTGTTGTCATTGGTGGAACCTCAATGACAGGCGGGTCGAACGCCAGTCCGCCGTCCGTTTCCTGACCAACCCAGATCGTTGGCCGGGACTGGGGGCCGAACCTGCGGGGTTCGCCGTCGTAGCCGTTGGCATCATCAAGCCAGTCGTCAAGCGACTCGGGCGTCGATTCAGGTGTTTCGGTTGGTGTCGCAGTTTCAGTTGCCGTCGCGGTTTCGGTTCCGGTTTCGGCTGCTGGTTCTGAACTACTTCCCGAAGACACGCACCCGGCGGTAACGGCAAGCGCTGTCAACCCTGTGCCTGTAAGAAACTGTCTGCGAGTGGAGGGCCGTTGCATAGCAAGCTAGTTGTTGTTATTCGGTGATAGAAAAGTGGGTGTGCCCTTTCCAGATTCTGGAAACAAACAGTCGCCCTTTATCTAAGGGTGGTTTATGTTTCCGACACTGACTGGAAGCGGCTGTCGGGGCACCGCGGGATATCGTGGGCGCAATATCCCACAGGTTTCACATCGCTGGCCCGTCATATCGAGATCGAACCGCCCGCAGAACTACCTCCACACGTCCCCTGAAGGGTCCGCCGTGGCACACAACGACTCGAGCAAGACACAGGCGCTGTTCGACGCCCTCGCCGACCCTGACTGTCGCGACATACTCAGGGTGCTCGACGAGCCGTTGCCAGCCAAGGAGGTTGCCTCGGTCTGTGATCTGCCCCAGACAAGCACCTACCGGAAGCTCGAACAGTTGAGTGAGGCTGAGCTGGTCGCCGAGGAAACAAAGGTGCGTCCCGATGGCCATCACGCGACGGCGTACGTCCGGGACTGTGACGGTGTGTTTGTCGGTGTCGACGACGATGGCGTGCTCGAGGTTAACGTTCTGCCGGCTGAGGAACGGCCGAGTGACCGGCTCGCACTCCTATGGTCACGCGTCAGTGAGGAACTATGAACGGAGATATCCCACTCATTGTCATCGGATTCAAGACTGTGACAGTGTTGCTTGGCGGGCTTATTACTTACTTTGCCGCTCGCGCAGCGTTGAGAACGAGGGCGACCGGACTCACATATCTCGCCGTCGGGTTCGCGACCGTTACTGTCGGGTCGCTCATCGCCGGCGTCGCGGACCAGCTGTTCGGTCTGAGTACCAACGCTGCACTGATCTTCGAGAACGCGCTCACTGCGGTCGGCTTCGCGGTCATCACGTATTCGCTGTACGTCACCAGTCGCTCCGCGCTAGTGACCCGATAAAATCTGCCGGACAGCTATCCGTTACTCGACGACGACTGCGCCGACCATCCCGAGCGCCTTGTGCGGGACACAGTTGTAGAGGTAGGTGCCGGTTTCTTCGAACGTGTACTCGTAGGTGTTTCCTTCCTCTGAGACTGCCGAACCCGAGTCGAGCGGGCCGTCGCCCTCGGACTTGACGTTGTGGCCGGCCCCTTGGCCGGTCCACTCCCAGACGACCGTCGTTCCGGTCGAGACGTTAATTGCCGGCGGATCGAAGGCGAACGCACCGCCGTTGCCTTCGGCCCCAACAGAGACGGAGACCTCGTCTTGGTCGGTCATCACGACCATGGAGCCATCGAAGTTCGACGATTCGCCGACGTAGTCCGCGACCTCGCCCGGCGCTTCGACAGTCTCCATTCCACCGCTGCTCTCGGTGTCCATCTCCTCGGCCTCGGTGGACTCCATCTCCTCAGCCTCGGTGGACTCCATTTCCTCGCCTCCGGTGGCCTCCATCTCTTCGGCTTCCGTTTCGCCGTCGCCACCATCGCCGCCGGACCCGCCACAGCCAGCAAGGAGTCCAGCGCCTGATACGGCCGCCGTCGTGCGGATGAACGTCCGTCTGTCGAGGTCGTCTGTCATGCATTTAAAGTTATGACTGTGCACGTATAAGCGAGTCGTTTCTGTCGCTTGTCAAGAAACAATTATTGAGGTTTTGACCGCCCTGCTGTCCCGGGATACCAACACAGTTCGGACGGGGATTGATGCTGATACAGGTCCGTACTGGAACTAATGGGAGTGTCCGTCTACCGATGACTGTCTGGCTTCGCGGTGACCACCTCATCCGGCGATCCGGACCCGTCGCTCAACGGCCTGACGAACCGGTGCTTCTGATAGAATCGGAGTCGTTCGCCCGCAAACTACCGTACCACCCACACAAGCTGATTCTGCTGTTCAGTGCAATGCGGCATTTCCGCGACGAACTCCAAGACGATGGCCGAACAGTCTACTACCACCAGACAGAGAGCTTCGAGGACGGACTGACGGCACATTTTGAGGCCCACCCTGACGACACGCTCGTAACCCACCGTCCACAGACTGAGTCTGCACAGGCGCGTCTCGGATCGGTTGTCGCCGATGCCGGCGGAACCGTCGAGTTTGTCGCCGACGAACGCTTTCTCTGCTCACCATCCCAGTTCGACGAGTGGCGTGGCGACGGTCGCTACCGTCACGAGGACTTCTACCGGTTCATGCGCCGGGAGACGGGTTACCTGATGGCGGACGGTGGCCCCGTCGGCGGCGAGTGGAACTACGACGACCAGAACCGTGAGACGCCACCCGACGAGTGGACGCCACCGGAGCCACCGCGGTTCGAGCCGGATGCCGTGACCGAGGACGTTATCGAGTGGGTCGATTCGACGTTCGAGGGAAGCTACGACGAGCGGCCGTACGGCGGTGACTGGACCGACCCCAAGCCGTTCCGCTGGCCCGTTACTCGCCGGCAGGCCGTCCGCGCGCTGGACCACTTCATCACGAACCGCTTGTCGGAGTTCGGGCCGTATCAGGACGCGGTGCTGGAAGACGAATGGGCAATGAGCCACAGCCTGCTTTCCACGTCGCTCAATCTGGGACTTCTCGGTCCCGACGAGGTCATCAAACGCGCTATCGCTGCCTACGAGGACGGCGACGCGCCGCTGAACAGCGTCGAGGGGTTCGTCCGGCAAGTGCTCGGCTGGCGTGAGTTCCTCCGGCACGTCTACCGTAGGGAAATGCCGGACCTGGCCGAGGCGAACCAGCTCAACGCGAGCGAGGCCCTACCGGACTTCTACTGGGACGGCGACACCGACATGGCCTGTCTCTCCGACGTGGTGGACGGAGTCCGGGAGCGGGGGTATTCACACCACATCGAGCGGCTGATGATTCTCGCTAATTTCGGGCTCATTTACGGCGTCGAACCGGCGCAACTGAACCGCTGGTTCCACGCCGGCTACGTCGACGCCTTCCACTGGGTGACAACGCCGAACGTCGTCGAGATGGGGCTGTACGGCGCGGGCGTGTTCGCCACCAAACCCTACGCCTCATCGGCGAACTACGTGGACAAAATGAGCGACTACTGCTCGGGCTGTCCGTACTACAAGACGAAGACCACCGGCGACGGAGCCTGCCCGTTCAACGCGCTGTACTGGGACTTCCTCGACCGCAACGAAGACACGCTTCGGTCGAACCACCGGATGGGACTGATGTACAGCCACGTCGACAACAAAGGCGACGAGGAACTCACGGAGATACGCGACCGGGCCGAAGAGATCCGCAAAATGGCGGCCGAAGGCGAACTCTGAGCGCCGCTGTCTCGTGGGAGACCGTCGGCACTGGTTACTCGTCTCCGTCCGCGGCGTCAGTTGCCTGCCGCTGTTGCATCTCGTGACGGGTGAACTGTGGTGAGGACAGCGCCGGCCCGCGGCGTCGGCGGAACGACCACGCGAGAATTCCGATCACGGCCGCGCTCCCGCCCAGTGCGAGGGCAGCAGGCTGGAGTCCGCTCACGGTGTAGAGATAGGCACTCACCGGCACGCCGGCGCTAGCGACGATACCGAGCAGGAGCCGCTTGGCGAGCACCCGGCTCAGTCCGTCGGAGTCTTCCAGGACGGTCTTGACAAGCAGTTCTTCGCGCTCGACTCTGTCGAGTGCGCCCTCTAGCTTCGGCGCTGCTCGCACCGCTGATCGGGTCCCGTCCGTCACCGTCTCTTGGATTTCGGTCTTGATCTGCTCCCGAACGTCGTCCCCGGCGCCTTGCTCCATGACGTACTCCGAGATGATCTCGATGAAGTCGAACTCGGGGTCGAGCGTCCGACAGACGCCCTCAAGTACTGTTGTCACACGGACCACCAGCGCCAGGTCCTGTGGCAGTCGCATCGGGAACTCGTACAGTTGCGCCTCGAACTGGCCGACGAGCTGTTCGATACGGTACTCACTGATATCCTCGCCGCGGAACTGCTCGATGACGATGTCGAACGCTTCCCGCATCACGTCGCGGTCGGCCATCGGGTCCAGCGCGCCCATCTCGACGAAGGCGTCCATCACACGGTCCACGTCGTCGGTCGCCAGTCCGACGTAGAACTCAAGCAGCTGGTCCTGTGTTCGGGGACCGAGGTAGCCAGTCATCCCGAAATCATAGAAGACGAGCGTCCCGTCGGGCTGGACCGCCAGATTTCCGGGGTGGGGGTCGGCGTGGAAGAGGCCGTCCTCGACGATCATCTGGATGTACACCTCTTCGAGGCGGCGGACGAGCGCCGGGCGGTCGATGCCCAGTTCGTCAAGTCGCTCCACGTCGTCGATTTTCACCCCGTCGAGGTATGTCATCGTCAGCACGCGGTCCGTCGAGTGGCTCTTGACAACGTCTGGGATGGCGATGTCGTCGTCGTTTGCGAAGTTGTCGCCGATTTCGCGGAGCATTCGCGCCTCGTGGTCGTAGTCCATTTCCCGGCGGACAGTCGTTGCGAACTCCTCGGTGAGATTTTCCAGCGTGAATGCCTGGCCCGGGTCTGCGCCGTAGGTGAGCACCGGCAGCAACGTCGACAGCACGCGCAGGTCGGATTCGACACGCGTCCTGATATTGGGACGGAGCACCTTCACAGCGACCCGCTGGCCGTCGATCTGCGCCTCGTACACCTGCCCAAGCGAGGCTCCGGAGATGGCTGTCGTGTCGAACTCCCCGAACAGCGTGTCAATATCGTCGCCAAGCTCTCGTTCGATAACAGGCTCGATGGTCGCCCAGGCGTCCGGCGGAACGTTGTCCTGCAGTTCCGAGAGCACGTCGACGTACGCCCGCGGCAGGGCGTCGGGCCGGGTCGAGAGCATCTGCCCGAGTTTGATGAACGCCGGGCCGAGGTCGACAAAGGTGTCTTTCAGGTAGCGGGCGCGCCGCGTCCGCGTCTCGGGGGCCACTGACCGGGACCGACCGAACAGGAGGAACCGTTTCCGGTCCCGACCCCACTGCCAGAGCAGCGGGACGAACTGCCAGACGATGACGAGCGCCCGCCAGAGCGCCCGGAGTCGAACGCCGACACCGCCCGGCTGTGACACTGTCTCTCCCGTCGGCTCGTCGGCGACACGCTCCTCAGCAGTCACTGTTCGTAGATGAGGCCCGGCGACAAATGAGTCTGCTGGAGACGGTTCCGGTCAGCGACGGAGGAATCCGAACAGCCGGTACGCCGAATCCGGTGTGTACCGGCGGAACGCGAGGCTGTTTGCGAGCACCGACACGGACGAGGCAGCCATCGCCGCGGCGGCAAGTGCCGGCTGGAGGAGTCCCAGCGAGGCCAGCGGAATCATCACGGTGTTGTATCCGAGCGCCCAGAAGAGGTTCTGCTTGATCTTCTGGAGCGTGGCCTCGGATATCCGGATGGCCTTCACCACGTCGGCGGGGTCGTCCCGAAGCAGGGTCACGTCCCCGGCCTCGATTGCCACGTCGGTCCCAGAGCCGATGGCACAACCGACGGTCGCGGCCGCCAGCGCCGGCGCGTCGTTGACGCCGTCACCGACCATCATCGCCTGGTCGCCGTCGCTCTGAAGGTCGTTGACCGCGTCGGCCTTGTCTTCCGGCAGTACGTCGGCCATCACGTTGTCGGGGTCGATACCGACTTCTTCGGCAACCGCGCGGGCAGTCCGCTCGTTGTCGCCGGTGATGAGCCAGACGCCGAGTCCGCGCTCGCGCAGGCCGCTGACGGCGGTCTTCGCGGACTCCTTGACCGTGTCCGCGTCGGCGACGATACCGATGAGACGGTAGTCCGGGTCACTGTCGCCCTCGGTGCCGTCACCATCCGCATCCTCGGCCAGCGCGACCAACATCGCCGTCTTGCCCTCGCGTTCGAGGGCGTCCATCCGGTCCTCTGCCGGCGCGGTGTCGACACCGGCCTCGGACAGCAGTTTCCGGTTGCCGACGAGGACGTGACCGTGACGCGTCGTCGCTTTCACGCCCTGTCCGGGGACGTTCTCGAATTCGTCGGGGTCTTCGACCTCGATGCCGCGGTCGCGTGCGCCGTCGACGATGGCCTCAGCCAGTGGGTGCTCGCTGGCGTGTTCGGCGCTGGCGGCGACTTCGAGGATGAACTCTTCTGTCAGTTCGCGCTCGGGTCGGAGCGTCCCTCCGTCGGCGGCCGGTCCGACGACTTCCACATCCGTGAGTTCCATCTCGCCTTTCGTCAGCGTCCCCGTCTTGTCGAAGACGACAGTGTCGACCTCGTGGACGCGTTCGAGCACGTCGCCGCCCTTGAACAGGACGCCGTTGCGCGCGCCGATTGCTGTTCCGACCATCGTCGCAGCGGGCGTTGCCAGCCCGAGTGCGCAGGGACAGGCGATCAGGACAGCGGACGCGAACACGACGACGGCGAACTCGCTCACACCGACGCCGGCCGGACCGCCCGCGGCCAGTCCCCACAGTGGGAGCGCGTCAACGACGGCGGCCAGCGTCTCCGGCGCGACCGCCCACAGCACCGCCCAGAGGACGGCGTTACCGATGACTGCCGGGACGAAGTACGCCGAGATGCGGTCGGCGACGTTCTGGATGTCCGGCTGGCGCGACTGGGCCTGCCGGACACGCTCTGCTATCTGCTGGATAGCCGTCTCCGAGCCGACCTTCGTCGCCTCGACTTCGAGGACACCGTTCTGGTTCACCGTCGAGCCGATGACCTCATCGCCCTCGCCTTTCTCGACCGGGACGGACTCGCCGGTCACCATCGACTCGTCGACCGCCGAATCGCCGTCCACGACGACGCCGTCCGTCGGAATCTTCTCTCCAGGCCGGACTTTCAGCCGGTCGCCGACCCCCACTTCGTCGATGGGAATCTCTTCCTCGCTGCCGTCGTCACGGACGACCGTTGCCGTGTCAGCCTCCATCTCGAGCAGTTGCTGGATGGCGGCCCCGGCCTGACTCTTCGAGCGGGCTTCGAGATAGTTACCGAGCGTAATGAACACGAGGATCAGCGCGGCCGTGTCGAAGTACAGCCCCGTGCTCGCGATCAGTCCGGACAGCGCGGCCACCGAGTAGACGTACGCCGTCGAGGAACCCAGGGCGATGAGCACGTCCATGTTCGCCCGCCGGTTGTTGACCAGCGCCTTGTAGGCGTTCTCGTAAAACGGCTTGCCCAGCAGCATCTGGACCGGTGTCGCGAGCGCGAAGGCAACCCAACCCTGTGGCACGCCTAGAACCGTCTCGCCGACGAGGCCGAGCGAGAACAGGTGGTCCGCCATGAACAGCAAGAGCGGGGCCGACAGTACCGCTCCGAACAGCGTGAGTCGGAGCTGTTTGCGCGTCTCCTCGTTGCGCGCGGCAGCACGGCGGTCAGCGCCGGACTGCTCACCGCTGTCGCCGTCCCCACCGTTTGCACTCCCGCTGTTCTCCCTTACGGGAGTGTAGCCGGCAGATTCGATAGCGTCGTAGAGGTCTGAACGCGACACGTCGGCCGGATTGTACGTGACCTGGGCCTCGTCGGTGGCATAGTTCACGCTGGCGTCGATGACGCCCGCGGTCCCTTCCAGCGCCTCCTCGTTGGTGTCTGCGCAGTTTGCACACGACATGTCGGTGATGCCGACAGTCACTGTCTCCGTTGCGACGCCGTAGCCGGCGTCCTGTACGGCGGCGACGATATCGGCCAGTGACACCACGTCAGGGTCGTACTCGACGCTCCCCTCGTCGGTGGCGTAGTTCGCGTCGACGGACGTGACCCCGTCCAGCTCGCCCACCGACTCCTCGATAGTGCCCGCACAGTTGGCACAGCTCATCCCCGTCAGTTCGAGCCGAGTGGTCCGGTTACTCATCTTGTTTCATTATACGCCCCCCGTATTCATGCGGTTTGTCCCTTTTATTCGAACCTCAAAATAGGCCATTAGACTGGTATCCAAACCTATACAGCCGGAAAGTCAGCAATCAAAAGGAGGTGTCGTGGTTCAGGCACCATCTTTCAGTGACTCGTACTGGTCGACGAACCGCTCTGCACAGGACCCACAGCAGAAGTAGTACCGCTCTCCGTCGAGCGTGCGTTGCTCACCTTCTTCATCGACGGTGTTGCCACACTCCGCACAATCGGGCGCAAACTCCGCCGCACCAAGCCCGACGGTCCACTCGCTGTCCGCAATCATCCGCACCTCGTAGCGGTCCACGTCCCCGAGGTCGACGTGTTCGGCGAGGAGTTCGCTCGCGTCGGACTGCGGAACGGTCGCCGCCAGCACGACCCGACCGCCGGCGGTCCGATAGACTCGCTCAACGGCGTCGGCGTCGCTGACCGCCCCGGCGATATCGGCGGCCCGACCCGGCTTTGCGTCTATCTCGATCAGGACTGGCACGCCGGCTTGTAACAGTGAGCGGTCGACATCGACGGTAAAGCCCTGTATCAGTCCCATTTCGAGGAGTCGGTCGATTCGGTCGGAGACTGCAGGGGCCGAGAGGTCCACCCGCTCGGCAATGTCACTGTAGGGCCGCCTGGCGTCTTCGAGCAGCAACCGGAGGATTTCGTGGTCTGTGTCGTCGAGTCCGGGCATATCGGACCAACTTCGAGCGCCGGTTTATGTGTTGTGTCCGCCCGTGTCTGTGACACAGAGCGGATTTCAGGCATGGGTGCCTCGAAAAATTAGATGAGTCTAATTCTATAGTTAGATGAAAACTATTATATTCTTCTCCGATAGCAAGCAACACATGGCAACTAACCAACTCTGTGGCGATAAGCCGTATAGAGTCACCCGTAGGCAGGCACTCAGTGCCGGAGCTGGAGTTCTTGCGTCCGGCTTTGCCGGCTGTCTGACCGGCGGCGGGACGGAAGCGGGATCGAATAGCAGCGACAGTCCCAGCGGTGCGGACGGACCGGTCGCGGTCGCGTCGTTCTTCAGTTTCTACGACTTCGCTCGGAAGGTCGCACGCGGGACGCCGATAACGGTCAAGAACCTCATCCCGACCGGACTGCACGGCCACGGCTGGGAACCGGACGCTAGCATCACGCGGGAAATAATCGACGCGGACGCGTTCATCCACGTCGGCCCAGACTTCCAGCCGTGGGCCGACCGCGCGATTCAGACGCTCGAAGACGACAACGTCGATACCGACCGCATCAACGTCCGCGAGGGTATCGAACTCGAATCGCTCGCGGCGAGTCTCAACCGCGACGAAGAGGGTGTCGGACAGAACAGAGCCAGCGACCCCCACTTCTGGCTTGACCCACAACGCGCAAAACAGTCGGTCAACAATATTACCGAGGGGCTGGTCGCGCTCGCACCGGACGCCGAAGCCACGCTTCGGGACAACGCCGAGACGTACAACTCGGACGTTCTCGACCGCATTGACGCGGACTACGCCGATATTTTCGACCGGGCAGACAGGAACGTGGTCCAGCTCGCGGCGCACAACGCCTTCCAGTACATCGGCTCACGTTACGGCGTTGAGATGCGCCCACTCGTGGTCAATCTCGCGGCCAGTGGTGATGTGAAGCCCACGGACATCACCGAGGCAAAAGAAGTCATCGCGGATAACGACATCCGGTACATCGGGGCCGGCGTCTTTGAGACGCGCAAGCCTGCAAAGCAGCTACTTGCCGAGACACCAGTCAAAGCCTACTACCCCGTGACACCGTATGCTGGCGTCCGTAAGGAGTGGGTCGCAAACGGCTGGGGGTACGAGGAAATCGCCTACCGAATAAACATGCCGACGTTCGAGGTCGTTCTGGGCAACACGGCACCTGAAGACGCGGGGCCCGACGGCTGGAGCGAGGACTGGCGGAACTTCGAATGAAAATGACAACGCGTTCATCCCACCGAGACGGTGCTGACGAAGCAACGACCGAATCAAACGAGAGCGGGCCCTCCGTCGTTGAGCTCGCAGACGTGTCGTTCGGGTACACGTCCACGCCCGTTGTCGAAGATATCAGTGTCAGTATCGATGCCGGAGAGTACGTCGCCGTGGTCGGCCCAAACGGGTCCGGCAAGTCGACGCTCATGCAGTTGCTGCTCGGGCTTCTGGAACCGGACAGCGGGACAGCAGAGCTGTTTGGCGTCGACGCGACGGCGTTCGACGACGGTGCCAGAGTTGGCTACGTCGCACAGCGTGCCGGGACGACCCGGGAGATGCCCATAACCGTCCGCGAAGTGGTCAAGATGGGCCGGTTCCCACACGTCGGGTTTGGGCGTCTCTCCGCGGCCGATTGGCGTATCGTCGATAGAGCCATCGACACGGTCGGGATGTCGGCGTTCGCCGACCGGCGAATCACCCAGCTTTCCGGCGGGCAGCGCCAGCGCGCGTTCATCGCCCGGGCGCTGGCGGGTGAGGCCGACCTGCTCGTGCTGGATGAGCCGACTGTCGGCGTGGACACGGAATCGGTTGACGCCTTCTACGGACTGCTCGAATCGCTCCACGACAACGGTATTACCGTCCTGCTCATCGAACACGACCTCCAAGCCGTCACTGAACACGCGGAGCGTGTCATCTGCCTGAACCGCGAAATATACTTCGACGGGCCGTCGGCGGAATTCACTGACAGCGCGGCGCTGTCCAGAGCGTTCGGGACAGGTGCGCGGTCGCTGACCGGAGGCAACGGATGACGCTCGCGGTTGCCGCCGGCGGTGTCTACGAGGCGTTCGTCCCGATCCTGGAACTGTGGTACTTGCTCCTGACACAGCTCTACCATCTGACCGGGCTGGAGCTCATCAACCCCGAGTACACATTCATGTACCGGGCGATACTGGTCGGGCTGTGCGTCGGCGTCATCGCGCCGCTTATCGGGACCTTTCTCGTCCACCGCCAGCTCGCCCTCATCGGGGACGCACTTGCCCACACGGCCTTTGCCGGCGTCGCTGTCGGGCTGTTTCTCAATGCCGTTCTTGAACTGAGCATTTCGCCGTACCTCACCGCCGTCGTCGTGGCCGTTATCGCGGCGTTGCTCATCGAACTCATCTCTGAGGCAACCGACGCCTACAACGACGTGTCGATGGCGATTGTCCTCTCGACGGGGTTCGCGCTGGGAACAGTCCTCATCAGCCTCAACGCTGGCGGTCTGGCCGTCGGTATCAATCAGTACCTCTTTGGTAACCTCTCGACGGTGTCCGCCGAGAACGCGGTCATCATGCTCGGACTGTTCAGCGTCATCGTCGCAACGGTTGCACTCACCCGCAACCAGTTGCTGTACGTCACGTTCGACGAGACCGCCGCCGCCGTCTCCGGACTGCCGGTCGCCTGGTACAACCGGATTATGGTGATGCTGACGGCGCTCGTCGTCGTCGGTGCGATGCAGATCATGGGCGTCATTCTCGTCGCGGCCATGCTGGTCGTCCCGGTCGCCGGCGCGACGCAGGTGTCCCGGAGCTTCTCGGAATCGCTGCTAGTTTCGATTGTACTGGCCGAACTGGCCGTCCTGATCGGCATCGGTATCTCGTACTACGCCGGTGCGACAGCCGGCGGCGTCATCGTTCTCGTCGCAGTGGGGATCTACGTCCTCTCGGTCCTTGCCGGGAAAGTCCGACAGACGGGCGCTCCGGATGAGACGCGGGAACTCGACAGCATCAGTCAGGACTGAACAACGACCTCTAGTGGGTTCGCTGGTCGCGACTGAGAGCCACGGCTGGCGACGAAGCGCTGGCCTCTGGGCGAGTCACTGGAATGCATCACAGTCGCTGCTCCCGCTCTGCCAGTGGACTACGTTGTCACCGGTGTACTCGACAATGACGTCGTAACAGTTGTCGTCGTCGAACGTCGTCTCCTCCGAGATATCGGTCCCGGCGATGGTCGTCGCGATCGTTATCGGGCCCTGTCTGTCCGGAAGCGAATCGTCCAGTTCCACGGTTGCATCGTCCTCCGCAGCCCTGACAGTATGTGTCTCCTCGTACACCGTTTCGCGGTCGACTGTGACTGTGAATTCGAACTCCTGTGTCGCCGAACCGGTGTTCGTTAGCCGCACGCCGGCGAGTCGAGCGCTCGCAGGACTGAGTGTTGCACAGCCCGAGAGTGCAACGAGTGTTCCTGCTGTGAGAAGGCTACGTCTGGAGGGCATTATCCGGTACTGTCGGGCGTTTTGCAAAAGTCTTCTGTCGCTCAAATCAGCCAGGCCGTTCGTCTCAGGCACCCATCTGCGCCGCGATGGACGAGACCATCGTTTCCCACAGCGAGATTCCCATCGTCACGCTCAGGGCGAAGTCCGCGGCGAAAAACAGGAACAGCCCTGCGCCGACGAAGTGCGCTTTCCGCAGGTTGAAACGGTGGGCGAACCGGTGGAAGAACAGCGCGTTGGCGAGGCTCACTGGAATGATGGCGAGCATCTCACCGGTCCAGATAGCGCTGGCGTGGGCGCTGTACTGGGCGGCGAGCGTGATTGTAATGAGCTGGGTCTTATCGCCGAACTCGCCGAAGGCCATCATCGCGAAGATGGGCAGGAAGCCGCCGAGTTTGTTCGGCACTTGCCAGTCGACAACGGGAACGCGAACGTCTAGCTGTCCGCCGTCAGTGGTGAAGCCGGACGCGGGCTCCTGTTGCTCTGCACCGGCTGCCGGGGCGCTGCGGAGCAGTAGTATCGCGAACAGCAGGAACATTCCGGCGGTGAGGCTTTCGAGGACGATTCCCGGCAGTACAGACGTGATTGCGGAGCCGAACCAGATCTCAAGCGCCGTCCAGCCGGCGAAGGCGGTGCCCGCGGCACTGACAACGAGGAACGGATTGAACCGGGTCGACAGGCCGGCAATGATGAACTGAACTTTCTCGCCGGGAAGGACCGCAAGCTGTGCACCGGCTGCTATTGCCACCACCGTCAGCCACGTCGCGTCGCTCACGCCTGGCTCACTCCGTCTTCGCCCTGCGTATCCGGTGCGCGGACCTGAATCGCATCGGCGATGTGGTCCGGGAGCGACACCGACGACCCGCTCTCTAGCTGGACCGTCACCATCCCGATGGGAGCGACTTCCTCGACAGTCAGCACGGTCCCCGGCGTGATGCCGGCGTCGGAGAGATACGTGAGTTCGTCGGGATCACGGTCCCGGACTCGTGCAACTTCAAGTCGCCCCCCTTCGCCGTGTTCTGACAGCGCCGTCGCGGAGTCGTCGTCGATGGGGTCCAGCGAGTCGCTGGGAATCGGGTCCCCGTGAGGATCGAACTCCGGTTCGTCGAGGACAGCCGCGACCCGGCGCTCGAACTCCTCGCTGATGTGGTGTTCGAGGACCTCCGCTTCCTCGTGGACCTCGGCCCAGTCGTACCCCAACTGCTCGGTGAGAAACGTCTCAAGCAGGCGATGGTGGCGGATAATCTCCAGCGCTACCGTCTCGCCTTCCGGCGTTGTCTGCACGCCCTTGTACTTCTCGCGCTCGATCAGCCCGCGGTCAGCCAGCTTCTCGACCATACTGGTGACCGTCGGTGCCGTAACGTCCAGCATCTCGGCGATAGTAGACGGAGCAATCGGCGGGTCGCCGTCCCGCTCAAGGCGATAGATGGCCTTCAAATAATCCTCCATCTTGGCACTCAGCATACACCAAATTAGACGGATCTAACCCAAAAGATTGGCGATTCCAACAAACTTGTGCGCGCCGACCACATCCAACCCACCGCTGTCACTCGTCGGCAGCGTAGGTTTCGCGTCGGTTCCGGGTCAGGAGCCACAGGAACAGATAGCCGATGGCACCCAGAACGAACAGCGTTGCGGGGATGAGAAACGGTCCGAACGTCCGAACGAGCGTCTCGATCCCCGGCAAACCGACCATGTACTGACTAGGGACGTTGCCCTGATAAACCTCAAGGGTATGTGGGAACGGCTACCGACTCGTTCGTCCGAGGCTCTCACGAGTTATCTCGCGAAACCGGTGAAGCGGCCGGGAGCCAGTGTGGCCCGCTCAGATGAGATCCTGATCTTCGAGCGAAGCCATGACGTCGTCGACGAAGTCGTCGACACTCTCGTATGGGAACTCCCCGTTGAGCTTCGTGTTCAGTTCCATCGCTGTCATCGAGAAGTCGCCAGACTCGAACTTCGTCGACGGGCCGCCCGGAAGTGCTGGGACGAGGTCCATCGGACTGGAAATCGGATAGTCTGCTTCCCCGAACGCATCAACGAACTGTGAGCGGAGGTCTTCTTTGTCAACCATGGTCGGACGTTGTGCGAGTATTATGATAAAAGGTTCGACATCGGTACACTTTCCCATTGTTTGGAGTTTATTCGAGGAGTGCGATGTTCTGGACGTGGTGCTGTGCCGATGTATGAACGACTCACCCCGACCCCAACGCGACGGGCCCGGGTAACTCACCGGACTCGACTTTCGTCGTCCGTATCGCGCCGGGCAAGCCGTTCGGCAGTCTCACGGTCCGTCTCGACGTGCTGGTCGTGTTCGCTTCGGACCAGCGCGTACAGGGCCAGCGGTGCGGCCACCGCGAGCAACATGACTACGAGGAACAGCCCGGTCGTGGCAGGCATCGTTAGCCGAGGAAGATGTCTGCCAGGTCGCTCCCGCCAGACCCGGTGTCACGGTACAGCTCCGAGTAGCCGCAGTTTGTACACGTGACGACCTGAAACTGGTTGGTCTGAATATCGAACATCTTCGAGAGGCCGCCGCCCGTGGTCGAGATGCTACCCACGTCAGTGCCGGTGTGACCACACTTCGGACAGCCGCGGTCGCCGTCCTGTGGTGAAGTGTTGGAGGGCATTGCAGTCGACGTTTTGTGCCCCTGTGTAACAAATCTGGTGCTACCCTGTCGAGAGTTACGATGACCGCTGTAAAACGAGGCGGGCGAACGTAATGGTGCACTATGCCAGTTCCCACCCGCCTCAACGGAGGGAAACGCCCACGTTATTTGTTTGTTATGAATCCCTCCAAAACTGTGTGACCTCAGTCGTCAGCGGGAATCGGCTCGCCGTGGGACACCTCGTCGCCGAGCAGGGCCATGAACTGCGCAAGCCACTCGGGGTGGTCGGGCCAGGCCTGCCCGGTGACGAGGTTGCCGTCGGTGACCACCTCGTCGACCCACGAACACCCGCCAGCCTCACACTCGGCGCGACAGGCCGGGTACGACGTCATCTCGTAGCCGTCCAGTACGTCGGCGGCGGCGAGAATCTGCGGCCCGTGACACAACGCTGCGACCGGTTTGTCCTCTGCAAAGAAGTGCTGTACCGCGTCTAGCACCTCGTCATACGTCCGGAGATACTCGGGGGCGCGACCGCCGGGGACGACGAGTGCGTCGTAGTCGCTGGGTGTCACGTCGGCCATCGTCGCGTTCAGGACGAAGTCGTGGCCGCGGGACTCCATGTAGGTCTGGTCGCCGCGGAAGTCGTGTATCGCTGTCTTGACTGTCTCTTCGGCCGCTTTGTCGGGACATACCGCGTCGACCTCGTGGCCAACCATCTGCAGCGCCTGGAACGGCACCATTATTTCGTAGTCTTCGACGAAATCGCCGGCGATCATGAGGATGTCTTTGCCCATTGGAAACACCACTGAAAGCTACAGTCGCCGTCAAAATAAAGTCGCAGGTGAATTACCAACTCTGTGTCACGCGTCGAGCGACGCCAGCACTTCTTCGATGTCCCCCAGCGAGTCGATGACGTAGTCGGGCGTCACAGCGCTCCGCTCCAGCGACTTCTCGTTGGAGACGCCAGTCCGGACGAGAACGGTCGTCATCCCGTTCCGCTCGCCCATCGCGATATCTGTCTCCAGTCGGTCGCCGACGATAACACACTCTGCCGGGGCACAGTCCAGCCGTTCCAGCGCCGCCTGAACGGCAATCTCTGATGGTTTACCGAGTATCCGGTCTGGATCCCGCTCGATGACGCCGGCGACGGCGTTGATTATCGCCCCGGAACCGGGGACGGGGGCGCCGTCTTCTCCAGGGAACGTCCGGTCCGGGTCAGTCCCGAGGAAGACGGTGTCGTCGTCGACGGCCCGAAGCGCGTCGACCATGTCGTGGTAGTGGAAGCCGTCCGTCCAGGAGGCCAGTAACACGTCAGTCTCGGCAGGGTCTTCGACCAGTTGTGCCTCTGTCCCCATGACCATATTGCGGAGCGGGTCACTCCCGATGACGAACACGTCGTCACCCGCATGGGACGTGTTGAGGTACTCGCGAGTGACGACGCCGGAGGAACAGGCCTCGCCCTCGCGGGCGTCGACACCCATCCCCCGTAGTCGTTCGACGTACTCGCTCCCGTCGTGGATAGGGTTGTTCGAGAAGAAGCAGATTCCCAGGCCGCACTCTCTGAACACATCAATTGCCGACGCCGCACCCGGCAACAGCGTGTCTCCGTGGTATACCGTTCCGTCCAGGTCGATGATAGCCCCCGAAACTGTCATTACCACTACTCGGAACCCGGCAGTGAAAAGTCCGTCTCAGTTGTACAGTTCGACGCCTGTCACTTCAAATCGCGCCCCGCCGCTGTCGCTCTCGACCAGTGACACTTCCCAGTCGTGGGCCTCAGCCACTTGCTCGACGATAGCTAGACCGAATCCAGTCCCGTCCTTCGTCGAGGAATAGCCCATCTCGAACACGTCATCAGCGTCGCCTTCGACACCTTCGCCGTTGTCTGCGATGTAGAAGCCGTCGCCGGAGTCCAGTAGTCCGACCATTATTTCGACGTCGCCGTCGTTGTGTTCAATGGCGTTCCGAAACAGGTTCGCCAGCAGGTCTTGGACGCGCCCGCTGTCGGCGGCGAGTTTCGTACTCGATTCGACCGACATGGAGGCCTGTTCCGCCTCGATCCAAGTCCACGCGGTCGACGCCAGCGTTGACAGCTCCGTCTCCTGTGGGTCAC
Organism: Haloarcula sp. H-GB4; assembly: GCF_030848575.1. Lineage (NCBI taxonomy): Archaea > Methanobacteriati > Methanobacteriota > Halobacteria > Halobacteriales > Haloarculaceae > Haloarcula > Haloarcula sp. H-GB4. Next base: position 855,389 of record NZ_JAVDDX010000001.1, read on the forward strand.
TGACTGTCTGGCCTTGCCGTGCCAGCGTGAGTACGTCCTCAATGATACAGCCCATCCGGTCCAGCGACCGGTCGATCTTGGCGACCAGTTCGGCCTCCTCGCTATCGTCTGGCTCCGTGAGCAGGTCAACAGCGCCCTGAGCGACGTTCAGCGGGTTCCGCAGGTCGTGACTGACGACGCTAGCGAACTCTTCGAGTCGCTCGTTCTGGCGTTCCAGTTCGCGCTGGCGTTCGACACGTTCAGTGATATCGCGTGAGACCAGTTGGAAGGTATCTGACTTGCGATGGCTGTCGACGGGGATATACTGATTGTGATAATGTCGGCCGCCGACGGCGTCCTCAGAGCGTGTCGCGGTCCCGTTTTCGACCGCGCTTTTCCCGGCTTCGAGACGCTGGCTGGCCGCCTCGCTGTCCATCACTGCGCTCAGTTTCTGGCCGACGAGCGCATCAGGGTCGGCACTCAGTCTGCGTGCCATCGAGGGATTCACTGAGAGGATGGTTCCGTCCGTCGTCAGGTGGACGATACCGTCCGGTGAGTCCGAAACAAGTGACTCGAACTTCTTGCGGGTACGTTCCTGCGAAACGACGTTTTGGATCCGGTTTGCCAGCCGACCGTACTGTTTGTCTTCGACGACTTCGAGCTTCAGGAGGTAATCGGCGACGCCCGCCGCAATAGCAGCGCTCGCCGTCTCTTCGTCCCCACGCCCGGTCAGTAGGATGAACGGGATAGACGGGTTTGTCTCTCTGATCTCCTCAAGGAGTTCCAGCCCGTCCATTTCGGGCATTTCGTAGTCACTGACGACGCAGTCGAACCCGCCCCCGTCGAGCCGTTCCAGCGCTTCCGCAGCGCTGTTTGCCGCGACGGACTCAATGCCGTGTTGTTGCGTGAGCGTATCAGCGGTCATCTCCGCGAAAAAATCGCTGTCGTCAACAACAAGCGTTCGTATATTAGTTTCAGATGTCATATGGGCGGCAGGGTCCTTGTTCCCCAAACGGTCTGTCCGTACTTATATTTCAAGGGAGCTAGGTTGCCCGCTGGTCCCGGCTAAAGCGGTACCGGTGGGGCAATCGAAACGCGGAGGCCAGGACTGTGATGGACCAGTGGGGCCGAGTTACAGGCTGATATATCAAACAATTTGAGCATAGAGCCGGTTACAGTTGCGTCAACACGGTCGAGTCGCCACGGGTCATGGCCGACGCTGCCCACGAGCTGTGTCCCAAAGCGCCCCGTTGTGAAGTAACGCTGCCGGTCGACGAGGAAGGAGGCCAGCGAGTCCGGTGGAATCGCTACTGGTTCACCATCAGTCGTGTACCGACACTCGAACAACCGGCGGTCGCCAGCGTCGAGGACACGTCGGCGGTCGGCCGTCGGGAGCGTTCGCGGGACAGCATCACCAACCGTGATGCGAAACAGTTCCGAGACCGCTGTCGCCGTCCGCCTGTCGTCACCGAACAACCCGAGCACGCAGACCCCGCGTTGACCGGTCGGGCCGCGGACATAGGTCCGAACCGTGAGCAACTCAGACGGCCCAGCGACCTCGATACCAAACGTCTCGACGCGGTCGACAGTTGCCACAACGGCCGACACCCAGGCGTCGCCGTCGGTCGTCTCAACGGTGAGCCAGTCGGGGACTGCCGCCTGCACCGCTGCTTCGGAGACCGGCCAGTGACAGAAGCACACGTCGTCTAACGGGACCTGTAGCGGACGGAGGGCAACCACATCCTCACTGGGGCCGACACGCTAATCAGTGTACTGGGCGACCCCGTCAAGCCGGTGGAGCCGCCCCGCAGTCACCGGAATCTCGGCGCAGTAGTGGACGAGTGGGTCGCCGTCGGGTCTGTCGAACCCCGACGCGGCGAACAGACCGTTTGTCTGGATATCTGCCTGTCCACGCTGGAGCGGCCACGGTTCGTGGTCGATGTCGGCGTAATACACCGTCCCGTTGTCACTCGCGGCGTAGAAGCGGTACCGCTCCACCAGGAACGACTCCACAGAGCCCGGTTCGGGTGTCGACGGCGGCTCAGTCGGCTCGTAGGTGGCGTGGAAATCCGCCGACGGTGCCCGTGAACTGGTTCGACGGCTCCGGAACTCGACGCTGTCGCCGCCTGTCCGGACCTGCATCGACGCTTGGTAGTAGGACAACTGGAACAGCCGCCGGGCCAGCGTCACGCTGAGACGGTCGTCGGCGTCAAGGTTGTAGAAGTACACCCCCGGCGTCCCGTCGGCGATCACGTAGGTCCGGAGATTTAGCTCGCCGAAGGACCGCCCGATCGGACTGCCGCGCGGTCTGATGTCCGCCATCTGGAATGGGACCACACTGAGCCAGGCCTGCCCGTCGTACGTGTCGACATCGAGCCCGTCCGGCAGTGTCCTCTGGACACTGTCAGGCTCGACTGGCCAGTGCATGAACCCCACGTCCCGCCATGTCATCGTCAGCAGGTCCATGTCTATCTGTAGGGACTAGACCGGTTTCTGCCTGTCGTGGGGTGCGGTGACAGATACCAACAGAAGTGGCCGGCCGCACCGGCACTAAAACTTTGTCAGTCCCACTCCCAGCATCGCGTATGGAGTTCGAGGTAATCCAGGGCGACATCGCTGCACAGTCGGCGGACGCACTGGTCAACGCGGCGAACACCAGCCTACGAATGGGCTCCGGCGTTGCCGGAGCGCTCAAGCGCGCAGCTGGGTCGGGCCTGAACGACGAGGCCGTCGCGAAAGGGCCGGTCAACCTCGGTGGTGTTGCCACGACCGACGCCTATGACCTCAACGCTGAGTACGTCATCCACGCCGCCGCGATGCCACCGGGCGGCCAGTCGACTGCCGAGAGCATCCGGAACGCAACCCGAAACGCACTGACGGAGGCGGACGCGCTGGACTGTGAGTCAGTCGTTTTCCCGGCCATCGGGTGTGGCATCGCTGGCTTCGACTTCGAGGAGGGGATCAGCATCATCTGCGCTGTTATCGACGAGTACCAGCCTGACTCCATGACAGACGTGCGACTCATCGCCTACTCCGACGACGACTTCGAAGGGATGCAACGAGTCGCGGCTGGCGTTCGCGACTGACTGTCCGCTACAGCAAGTGCACGCGCCCGGCACGCCATTCCCAGGCGACTTCCAGTGCGATCCAGCAGACGAGCCATATGGCGGCGAGGCTAAACACCAGCCACGTCGACCCGAGATACGCTGTGGTATCGGCGGCAGACTGAAGCCACGGATACGCCTGCACACCGACGACAAGCGTCGCGACGAGCCCCAGTATCCCGGTCATGTAGTGTTCGACCGCGGTGCCTATCGAGCAGACGCAGGTGCTACTGTCCGTCGTCTCCTCAAGTGTCTCACTGCTCGGCCCCCGAGCGTTGGTCATTGTTACCTTTCCTCAAGCTAGCAATTAATCATACAACATATTAACCGTTTCGGCGGCTTACTCGTGGCCTGATACCCGAACTGGCTCGTAGGGGGCTTCCAGCCACTCCACGTCGCTCTCCGAGAGGTCTATTTCGAGCGCCGCCACGGCTTCTTCAAGGTGTTCGAGGCTACTCGTGCCGATAATCGGTGCGTCAACCCACTCCTTGTCGAGCACCCAGGCCAGCGCTATCTGTGCCATTGAGGCGTCGTACTCGTCGGCCAGTTCCTGCACGCGCTCGTTGACCTCACGGCCGTTGCCCTCGTAGTAGGGGTGTTCGCGGGCGTAATCGTCCGTCTCACCTCGGACCGTCTCCTCGACCTGCTCGTGTGGACGGGTGAGATAGCCCCGGGCCAGCGGACTCCACGGGATGACGCCGACGTTCTCTTTGTCACACAGCGGCAGCATCTCGCGCTCCTCCTCGCGGTACAGCAGATTATAGTGGTTCTGCATCGTCTCGAACCGTTCCAGCCCCTCGCGTTCGCTCGTCCGAAGCGCGTCTGCGAACTGGTGGGTCCACATCGACGACGCGCCGACGTAGCGCGCCTGGCCCCGTCTGACGGCGTCGTCCAGCGCCCGGAGCGTCTGCTCGATGGGCGTGTCGTAATCCCAGCGGTGGATCTGATAGAGGTCGACGGTGTCCATTCCGAGCCTGTCCAGCGAGTTCGACAGTTCCTGCTCGATGGCTTTCCGCGAGAGCCCCCCGGAGTTGGGGTTGTCCTCGTCCATCTGGAAGTACCCTTTCGTCGCCACGACCTGCCCGTCGCGGTCGTAGTCGTCGAGGACGGTCCCGAGGACGCGCTCGGACTCGCCCATCGAGTACATATTGGCCGAGTCAAAGAAGTTGATGCCGAGGTCGATGGCCCGCTCGATAACCTCGCGACTCTCGTCTTCGTCGAGCACCCAGTCGCGCCACTCCGAGGTTCCGAAGCTCATACAGCCCAGACAGAGCCGGCTGACCTCCATGCCAGTCGACCCGAGTGTCGTGTACTCCATACTCAGGTTCGCGTTCGCGCTGGCGAAAAAGGTTCGCCGTCGGTTACAGTGACTCAGCTGCGAATCGCCCGATGTACACTCTGGCGGCGGCGTAGCCGGCGACCGCAAGCAGGACCGCCCCGCCGACGTGGCTGTAGGTCAGTAGGGTTGGACTATCGACCGCAAGCTTCGCCACCGTCGTTGCCGGGTGTTCCGGGAGGAGCACGGCTCCGCCAAAGAGCACGAGGGTAAGCACCGAGAACAGCAGCTGCGCCGGGCGACGGTTCTGGAGCGTGATGCCCAGCACGACCCCGAGCGTCACAACGACGACGGTGACTGCCGTGATGAATAGCAGAATCGCCGCCGGGTTCGAGACGGCGATACCGTTCGTCGACAGCAGCGCAAGCCACATGAGCGCCTGTGCGGGGGCAAGCAACACCATCCCGAGCGCCTTCCCGTCGATGATGTCAAGCAGCGACACCGGGGCCACACGGAGCAGTTCCATCGTCCCGCGCTCGATCTCCTCGGTGACGGTGTCGACGGCCACCGAGCCGCTGATGAACGGCGGGAGGAACAGCAACAGCGGAATCAGGATGGTGTAGGTGAACCCGAAGTACTGGCTCGCGCTGACAGTGTCTGGGAGCGGTACGGGCGGTTTGTCAAGATACGGCGTCCGCTCCAGTCGCTCCTGGCGCTCTAAGCCGCTGAGGACCCGGCGTACTTCGACGACGATGAGCGTCGACCGGATGCTTCCCTCGGGGACAACGGCAGTGACCTGTATCTGCTCCCCCGGCCCGCGTGTCGACGGCACGTACTCACCGCGCAGTATTGCATCTACCTGACGCTGGTCGAACGCCCGCTGTGCGGCGGCCTCGTTTTCGAAGGCCGTGACGCTGGTCCCGTCCTGTTCAGCGGCCGCGGCCTCCAGTTCCTCGCGGGCATCGCCGGTGACGGCCATCTCCACCTCACCGGCTGCGACCGAGCTTGGGTCGTACAGCGACGTGAGACCGACGACGAGGAACGATGAGAACCCCGCGACGAATAGCTGAATGAGCAACGCCAGCACGATCGTTTTCTCGCGGGAGAGCGACCGGATGTCCCGCCGGGCCACGACGACCCGTGGGTCGCGCCAGAGGGGGCGGTCCTCAGACAAGGGTACTCACCACCGTGAAGTTGTAGGCAAAGTGAATCACGATAGCCACGGTTAGCGCAGCGACGTAGGCCCGTCGCCCGCGACTCGCGCCGACGGATGAGATGGCCGCCGTCACCGTGTGCAACGCCAGCGGAAGCAGGAACAGGAGCCCAGCAACCCACAGCGGCAGGCCGGCGGGCAACGTTGCGCCCTGCAGAGCGGCTTCTCCAATGGGGAGACTTTCCAGGTCTGAGAGCCTAGCGATAAGCATCCCTTTTTCCCCGATGAAGAAGCCGAGTCCGGAGAGCGCACCGATGCCGAGTGCCGACCAGAGCGTCCGCTCGTAACGGGCGTGCTCGTAGCCGGCGTAGACGTGCAGGCTCTTTGCCAGTTCCTCGATGATGACGATGACGCCGAGCACCAGCACGATACCGAGCGACTGGTTCGTCCCGAAGACGTTCAGCGACACCGAATCGAGGACGAACAGGAACGCGATGGCTGCCAGTTCGGCGACGATGACCAGTGGCAACAGGACGATACTCATCTTCAGCGCGCTCCGGCGGGAGTTGATACCACCGGCCAGCGCATCGAGCACTTTCAGCGGAATCGGCCGCTGAGTGAACATATCTTCTTCCCGGTAGAGACCGGCTCCCAGACCGAATAGCACCAGTCCAGTCAGCAGCGGCGGGACCGTCGAGAAAACGAACGACGAGAGCCCGACCGACTGGCCAGTCAGGTCGAGCACGACCAGCGTCAGCGGCGAGATGAGCGCGATCGGTGTCACGTCGGTGAAGATGGCCGGGACGAACGCGTAGGATGTCAGCGTCACCGTTATCGTCACCGTTACGAAGGTGAGTTCCTTGAACGAGCGGGCGAACATCGCCCCACAGAACGTCGCCGAGAGGAAGAGAACGACGAGCGGGATCACTGCCAGCACCGCGACATAACTCCCTGCCGGCGCGATGTTCCCGAACCGCAGCGCAGCGGTGATGAGCGTCGCCACCCCGACAGCGCCCGCGAGGTACGGAAGCGTCTTGCCGCCGATGATGTCGCCCCGCGAGGCTGGCGTCACCAGCAGGAGTTCACCGCGGCGGTTCAACCGTTCTGAGAGCATCGATGAGCCGTAGGCCTGGATGACGAAGTTCATCGGCACGATGTAGAGGAAAGCGAGCACGAGCGATTCGAAGGGGAACGGCGGCGAAATGTCAGAGGGGGTGCCGCCCTGCACGTCGCCGGTCAATCGTGCGCCGATAGCGCCGAGGTTCGCACCGCTGCCGCCGGCGGTTCCGCCGTCACCCCCGCCGCTCGCGGCTGACCCACCAGAACCGCCCGTGTCCGAACCGTCACCACTGCCGCCGGTACTTGTCTCACTGCCGTCCGAGGAACTCGACCCATCGCTGCTGTCGTCACTCCGGGGGTCAAGCTGACTGCTTCCCGACTGTTGCTCGTAGACAAGCGTCACAGAAACGGGGAAGGCGGCGGTCTGGTTGTCATCCTGAGCGAGTGTACGGTCGTTGTACTGCGCCGTGCTGTCGCGGAGTTCAGTGAGTGCGGCCCGCTCTTTGGCCGTCCGTGGAACGCTCTGTAGCTGGGTCCCCCGGTACAGGAGTTCCTGTTGGTGTCGCTCGACGGCAGCAGGGTCTGGCTCACGGATATCGAACGTCGAGTCATCGGCTGCGACGCCGTAGTACGGACTGTCGTCGTCAACGCCGATCCGGTAGATGCCGTCGTCCATCCCCGCACCGGTGCCACCACTGACGGCTATTGCTGCGACCGCCCCCATCGCAACGAGGGAAAGCGCCATCACGACGATGGTTCGCTTGTCGACGCCACCAGCGTTTTTTGTCACCTCCCACCTCGCAACACGCAGGAGCTTATCCAGTTGCATCTACTCCGCGTCCTCCTCGACGTACCGCGTGCCGCGAGTGCCGGCCTCGGCGACGTTGAGGAACACCTCCTCCAGACTGGACTCTTCCGTCCGTATGTCCACCACATCACCGCCGTTTGACTCCGCCTGTTCCCGCGTTGCTTCGACGGCGTCCATGCTCTCGACGACCCGCTTGTACGATCCGTTCTCCTGCACTGCGTCGGGCACGTCGACTGTCGTGTAGACGTGATACCGCGTGTGGCCGTACTCGGCTTGGAGTTCGTCGAGATCGCCGCGAGCGACGATCTCCCCTTCGTTCATTATGACGACCCGGTCACAGATCGATTCGACGTGAAAGAGGTTATGCGCCGAGAAAACGATGGTTTTGCCCTCCTTCGCTAACTGTTCAGTGAACTCGATGACGTAGTTCGTCGTCAGCGGATCCAGCCCCGACGCCGGCTCGTCGTAGATGAGCACGTCGGGATCGTTGATAAGGGAGCGGGCGATGGCGACCTTCCGTTTCATTCCTTTGGACATGTCGCCGAGCTTCCGGTCGCGGTGTTCGAGTTCCAGTTCGTCCAGCGTGTCGTGCATCCGTTCCTCGGCCACATCTGGGTCCACGTCGTACAGATCGGCGAAGAATTTCAGGTAGGAGATCGGCGTCATCTCCTCGTACAGCGGTGATTCCTCGGGCAGAAAGCCCAGCTGCTGGCGCATCTCCGCGGTTTCAGTATCGAGCCCCGCTATCTCGGCGGAGCCGCTCGTTGGCTCCAGCAGGCCCGCAAGCATCTTCAGCGTCGTCGTCTTGCCGGCCCCGTTTGGCCCGATGATACCGAACACTTCGCCGCGGTCGACCGAAAACGAACTGCCCTGTACAGCGACGAAACCGCCGTACTCCTTCCGAATATCACGGGCGTCAATCATCTGCCGATTGATTATGAGTGAACTAACCTATACCTTGGCTCCGGCCTATTGCTTCTGATAATGGCACTCGAACTGGGAACGAGCAGCGTTTCGTTTGAGAAAACACCGGACGGACGACGCCTTCTCGTCCGGCACGACGTCGACGCGTCGGTCGACATTGTGTGGGACGTCCTGACCGACACCGACTGCTGGGCAGACTGGGGGCCATCTGTCACAGCCGTCGAAACAGTGACCCGGTATATCGACGACGGGACGACCGGCCGCGTTCGCGTTGCTGGTGCGGTGTGGCTCCCGTTTGAAGTGACAGCGTGTACGCCGTACCGCTGGACGTGGAACGTTGCACGGCTCCCAGCGACTGGTCACTTCGCTGAGGAACGGGCTGGCGGCTCCGTCGTCGGATTCGAAATTCCCCCGCTGGCGACTGGCTACGCCCCGGTGTGTGCCCGAGCGTGCCAGCGGATCGCCGCTCTGGCACAGCAACGCGAGGCATAGGCAGCGACCGCGCTGACTCATCAGGGCTGTATCGGTGTCTTCGAGCGCGTGTAGGCCTCTCCGTTGAATCCATCCGTCTCCGTGACGTTCGTAATCTCGAAGCGTGTCCCGCCCCCGTCGCTTTCAGTCACGTCGATCTCCCAGCCGTGGGCTTCAACGATGCGCTGGACGATTGCCAGCCCCAGCCCACCTTCGCCGTCGGTGGTAGTGTAGCCGTCGTCGAGTATCGCATCACGCTTTTCCGACGGGATTCCGGAGCCGTTATCGGCAACGTAAAATCCCTCAGGCATCTCGCCGACACGAATCGTCAGGTCAGCACTGCCACGGTCGAGGGTGTCCGCTGACGGTGACTGCCCGCCTGTGGACCCGTACTCGACACTGTCATCGGACCCCGTTTGACTGCCTGTAGAACCATGCTCCACAGCGTTCCGAAACAGGTTCTCGAACAGGTGGCGGAGCCGATCCGGGTCGGCGTCGATGACGGCTGTCACCTCGTTTTCTAGCGTCGCGCCCATCGTCGGCACGGCCTCCCAGCAGCTGTCGACCAGTTCCCCGAGAGCAACGGTCTCCGTCTCGCTGATGACGTGCCCGCTCCGGGCCAGCGTTAGGGTCCGGTCGATGAGTGTCTCCATTCGGTCCATCGCTGTTGCAGCCGCCTTCAGGTGCTTCGAGTCGCGGTCCATTCGCTCGAGTTCGACCTGCCCGGACGCGACGTTGAGCGGGTTCCGGAGGTCGTGTGCCACAACGGCGGCGAACTCGTCGAGCCGTTCGTTGCGCTGCTCGATGGCCTCCCGGTGGAGTCGATGTCGCTCGGCCTCGACAGCCCGGGATATCGCTCGCGCCTCGAAGATACCCATCATGAGGCCACCAGCGCCGCCGACGTCAGCCGCGAACAGTGCCCAGCCGATGTCTTCACCCAGCGACCCTGTCGGCCAGGTGAAAATCATCACCACATTCAACAGTAGAAAAGAGACGAGTCCGCCAGCGAACCAGACCCCGATACGTCGATACCGATCCGGACCGATCTTCGAGTTGCCGAGCCAGAACCCGCCGACGATGATCGCCGCTGCAAACGGCACGATTACCAGCATACTGACCACAAAATCTGCAGTAAAAAGGACTGGCAGTCCAGCGTCAGAGAAATAAAAATAGGTACCCACGCCTCCGAGCAGGAGGAACCACCCAACTCCCTGAATAAGGGCTGGCAGGCGATCTGAGCGGCGATCTGGGTCTGTCACTTCCGCATTGGTTTGTTAGGCGTGCATTTACCGCTGCTGGCCAACTGAACGGGCGTTCGACATCTGCTCCGGCGTTGTCGTCCGACAGTTGCCGTCCCGGCCTGTTCTTTGCCAGCTACTGCTTGGTCACGCGTGCGTCCGATACTTTATGAATGTCGTCGTCGATGCCGGTGCCGTCACAGTCGTCATTCGGACATCGATAGTGCCAGCCATCTTCCGTGGCCGCTCGTTCGGTGAATCGGTCGCCACATTCGTCACAGTAGAGCTGTCCGTCCGAACATGTGTCGCGGTGGAGTTCGAGTTCGAGTTCTGTGCCGAAGGTCCGCTTACAGTTCCGACAAATATGAGGCATATTCGGAAATACTGATTCATCCCTTATAGCGATACCGGAACGTTCACGGCCGCTTCTTTCCGTTGACGGAAGGTTCGGGTCGGCCGCCGTCCGTCGGTTTTCGGCATCACATACATCTCACATCTTGGACAGTAATGGTTGACAGAACTGACTAGCGATGTACACATCTCGGCAACAGCCAGTTCGGTGTCAGACACCGTAGCCACTGTCTCCAAGAGGTCCACATGTCTTTGATGCCTCGACGGCTAGGCTGTCGTCACGTCGATCCGCGTGCCACCAGATTTGCTCTCGCCGACCGACACGGTCCACCCGTGGGCTCTCGCCGCCGTGTCGACGAGGAACAGTCCGTATCCCTCTCCTTCCCGCGTTGTCCCGAAACCTTGGTCGAACACTTCACTGCGGTCCGATTCGGGAATCCCCGGGCCGTCATCGGCCACGTAGAACCCAGCCTCGGTGGCACCGATGGTGACGGTTACGGGTTCCTTGCTGTGTGTGACCGCGTTGTCGAACAGCTCGCGAAGGAGTAACTGTAGTCGGTCGTTTTCGGCGTCGACAGACACGTCAGTCACCACTTCCAGCGTCGCATTCTCGTAGCTCTCTGCGGCCCAGACTTCAGTGGCTACGTCAGCCAGTGCAAGCGAATCGGTTTCTAAGACGGGACACGCGACGCTTCCGATGCGAGAGAGATCGGTCAGCAGCGACTCGACTCGGTCGACGGACCGAAGCAATGCGTCTTCATGGGGCTCACCAATGTCCAGTAGCTCTAACCGGCCCATGACAACGTTCAGTGGGTTCTTCGCGTCGTGGGAGATGCCGCTCGAAATCTCGTCCCACTGTCCGGCACCGACCCGCCAGTCCGTCGGCCACCGGGTTGCGTACGCTTCAAGTTTCGCGGCTAGCAGGGATGCCGGCGCTTCTGCGGTCACATAATCAGTGACGCCGGCCCGGAGCGCTTCGGTGACCCGGTCCGGCTCGGGGTCGGTCCCGACAAGCACAATCGGAATCTCGGCCCCGCCTGCCCGCAGTTCCTCGAATACCGCAACCCCGTCGTACTCACCGTCGTCACCGAGAACGACACCTCTGACGTCCCCGTCGTTCAGCCGGTCCTGTACAGTGCTCGTGTCTCGGGCGGCCTCGGCTGTTGTCCTGTCCGTGGTCAGTGCTTCGGAGAGTGTCTTAGCCAGATCAGTCGCTTCGGTACCGGCCACGAGATAGACGGTGCCACGAGCAGGCGTCATTTGGTAACACTACGAAAACAGGCGATAAGAAACCGACGGTGCCCTACAGCAGGTCTTCGACGTGGTCGGCGACTTCCTCAGGCGTGTCACCGACTGGAACACCGTTGTCCTCTAGCGCGGTGATCTTCGACTGTGCGGTCCCGGTACCGGAGCCGGAGACAATAGCGCCAGCGTGACCCATGCGCTTTCCGGGTGGCGCGGTACGGCCGGCGATGAAGCCGGCGACCGGCGTGTCCATGTGCTCGCCGATGAAGCGCGCGGCCTCCTCTTCGTCTTCGCCGCCGATTTCGCCGCACATCACGACGGCGTGGGTATCGGGGTCGGCCTCGAACTGTTCGAGCGCGCCGATGAAGTCCGTCCCGATGATGGGGTCGCCGCCGATACCGATGGCCGTCGACTGGCCGATACCGCGGTTGGTGAGGTTGTCGACGACCTGGTAGGTCAGCGTCCCCGAACGGGAGACGAGACCGACGTTCCCCTCGGAGAAGATGTTCCCCGGGAGGATACCGAGCTTGGCGACACCGGGCGTGATGACGCCGGGGCAGTTCGGACCGACGAGATGCGTGTCGGTCTCCTGCAGTTTGCGGTAGACCCGGGCCATATCCTGCGTCGGGATGCCCTCAGTGATGGCGACCACGAGGTCGATACCCTTCGCATCGAGCGCCTCGAAGCAGGCGTCGCCGGCGAAGGCCGGCGGGACGAACACGACGGCGGCGTTCGCGTCGGCCTCGCGAGCTGCGCCCTGCACGGTGTCGAACACCGGCACACCGGCGACTTCCTGCCCACCGCGGCCGGGCACTGCGCCGGCGACGACGTTCGTGCCGTACTCCAGCATCTGTTCGGTGTGGAACTTCCCTTCACCGCCGGTGATTCCCTGTACAACGACGCGCGTGTCTTCGTCGACTAGAACACTCATGCTTCCACCTCCTTTGCGTACTCAACCGCACGCTGGACGGCGTCTTCCAGCGTATGCTCAACTGTCACCAGATCCTCGTTCAGGATCTCCATTCCCTCCTCTGCGTTGGTCCCCGCGAGTCGGACGGTGACTGGCTTCGGAATCTCGTCGAACTGCTCCAGCGCCTGATTGATGCCGTTGGCGACCTCGTCGCCACGGGTGATACCGCCGAAGATGTTGAACACGACGGAATCGACGTTCTCATCGGAGAACACCATATCGAGCGCGTTGGCGATGCGGTCGGCTTTCGCGCCGCCACCAACGTCGAGGAAGTTGGCGGGCTCGCCGTCGTAGTAATCGACGAGGTCCAGCGTCGTCATCACGAGGCCCGCACCGTTGCCGATGATACCGACGTTGCCGTCGAGTCGGACGTAGTCGAAGCCGTACTCGTCGGCCTTCTGTTCGAGTTCGTCGCCTTCTGCTGCTTCCTCGCCCATCTCCGCGATTTCGGGCTGGCGGAACAGGGCGTCACCGTCGACGTTCATGACGGCGTCGGCCGCGATGACCTCGTTGTCGCTGGTAATCATCAGCGGGTTGATTTCCGTGTCGGCGCCGTCGCGGTCGTCCCAGAGCTGGTACAGCGTCGTGAGGACGCTCGCAACGTCGTTTGCGACCTCGCGGTCGACGCCAGCCTCGTAGACGACTTTCCGGGCCTGGAACGGGTGCATTCCGAACGCGGGGTCGATGTGCTCGCGGGCGATGGCGTCGGGGTCCTCCTCGGCGACCTCCTCGATGTTGACGCCACCTTTCGTCGAGACCATTGCGACCGGGCGGCCCTCGCCGCGGTCCATCGTCACGCCGACGTACAGCTCGTTAACGAAGTCGACGGCTTCCTCGACGAGCACCGTCGAGACGTGGTAGCCCTTGAGGTCCATCCCGATGATGTCCTCGGCGGCCTCGCGAGCCTCTTCCTTTGACTCGACGAGCTTGATGCCGCCGGCCTTACCGCGGCCGCCCACGTGGACCTGTGCCTTGATGGCGACCGGATATCCGATTTCCTCGGCCGCGTCGACGGCCTCATCTACTGTCTTGGCCAGCTGCGAGGCGGGCGTCGGGATGCCCGCGTCAGCGAAGACTTGCTTCGCCTGGTATTCGTGCAAGCGCATGTCATGCAGAAAGGCGAGCGGTGGCGATTTAAATCCGTCCGTTTCTCTTCCTGCGACCAAGCGGGGCTAGTCCCAGTTTACTGTGGGTGGCGAGAGCGAGCTGTGCGTACGCAGTGCCATGGATGCAGTACGGAGACTCAGAACACGAGGGCGCGTCCGCGGGTGTCCTCGCTGTCGGGTTCAATCCGATAGACCCACAGCCTCAGACTCCAAAGCGAGCACATGGCCGACGACAGGCACGGAATCGACGATATTGATGGCGATACGCTTGATGCTGTGGCTAATGCGCTTCGCACCGCCGAAACTGCTGTCGCGCTCACCGGTGCAGGCGTCTCGACAGCGTCGGGCATCCCCTCCTTTCGAGGTGACGACGGTATCTGGGAACGCCACGATCCGGCGGATTTCCACCGCCGTCGGCTCGATGCCGACCCAGCGGGCTTCTGGGCGGACCGGCTCTCGCTTCGGGAGGCTATCTACGGCGACATAGATCCCGAACCTAACGCCGCCCACGAGGCACTGGCGACACTCGAATCTGCGGGGCACCTCGACGCCGTGCTCACGCAGAACATCGACGGGCTGCACGACGCCGCCGGGACGAACCGGGTCGTCGAACTGCACGGAACCCATCGGCGCGTGGTCTGTGACGACTGTGGCCACCGACGGGACGCGGAAGCGGTATTCGAACAGGCCGCCGAAAGCAGCGACTTGCCGCCGCGCTGTGACTGTGGCGGCGTCTACCGGCCCGATGTGGTGCTGTTCGGCGAACCAATGCCCGACGTGGCGATGAACGAAGCCCAGCGCCTCGCCCGGGACAGCGACGTGTTTCTGGCTGTGGGGTCGTCCCTGTCGGTCCAGCCGGCGTCGCTCCTGCCGAAAATCGCGGCAGAAGCGGGCAGCACGCTGGTCGTAATAAACTACGAGGAGACGCCGCGTGACACGAATGCGGCGCACGTGCTTCGTGCGGATGTCACGCAGGTTCTTCCGGCGATTGGTAAGCGGGTCTAGCAGCGCGGAGACGGCTTACAGCTCAACGCTGCCGGGTATCAGGCTCTGCCCGCGCAGGAGGCTCCCATCGTGGTCGTAGACGAGCAGCGTCCGTAGCTCGTAGGTCCGCGACTCGCCCTCGCCGTCGGTGAGGCGGACTGTAAACTGTGGGTCTTCTTGGGCGTCCGCAGCGGAAACAAGTGCGTCGATGTCCGCCGTCGGTGCTGTCGCCTCGAAGACGTACTCGCCGGTGAGTCGGTTCGTCAGCGAGAGCACGCCGTCGCTCTCTGGCTGGCGGCGGAAGGTCACGTCGATCTCCTCGCCATCGAGTGTGCCGCCGTCTACTTTGCTGAGGCGTTCACGGAGCTCTCCTGTCGGCCCATCGTATACAATCGCGATCGTGGGGTCGTCGTTGTCGGTGGCCGAAGCTTGGATGTCGACGGTGAAGTAATCACGCCTCATTCCGGTGTTTACAGGTACGTGGCCCGGCCAAATGAACGTAACGGCGCACCGACTGTTGGTATCGGTAGCTTTTACCGGACCGGCCTACCCTCTGACAGTAGTATGGCCTGGGTGAAATCAGAGTACGCGGGCGAGTTCGCGGTGCTTGCGACGTGGCTCGTGGGACTGGCTCCGTGGTCGGTGTCGCTGTTCGAGATCGAGGGGGTCACTGTCGTCGGGCTTCGCTTTCTCCCGTTCCGGTTCCAGTTCATCTTCGGAGCGACCCTCCCCGGAGAGCGGCCATTTCTCTGGGCGTGGCAGGTCGCCGCGTTCCAGGAGTCGGACCCGCTCACGCTCGCCGGAACACTCGGGGTCGCAGCCCTGTTCGTTTTCCTGTTCCCGCTCGGTCTCAGCCTCTACTACTACGCCGCTGAGGACCGCGTTGAGGCCGCCCTTCCTGTGGACCCGGTACGAGTGTTCGGCGGGCTACTCGGGCTTGTTGGCGTCCTCACGCTCGCTGCCAGCGGGCTGTTCATCACGTCGTTTCCCGGCATCACCGTCCCCATCGGGGCGCTTGTCGCGCTCGTGTTCGCCTATCTGCTGCTGACCGTCGACCGCGCGTGACAGCCAGTCCGGTCCCGTTCGTCCGACCGCTGGCGATTATACTCCTGATAATTTGGCGAGCGAATTTAAGTAGGTGGATACGATAGCAGAGGTATATTCCGCGGAGCACCGTGTGCTCCCCACTGACCCACCGATGTCGAACCCAGAATCTCCCGAACCCGGTGACTTCGTTTCGGACCCGCTCGGCCACATCCAGTCGTGGCTCTCGCGGACCGCGACGGTGCTGAGCGGGTCAGCAGTTCCGACGGCGAACTACGACCCCAGTCGCCACGGGACACTGGTCGAGTTCGACGGGCTGGACGGCTACAACGAGGTCGACCGCTACTGGCTGAATGCTCCCTTCGCCTTCGCCTCTATCAACCACGACCCCGACCGCGACGAACACCTGTATCACGTCGTCGAGCCGTCGCTGAGCAACATCGAGCGAGAACTGCTCGACCGCCTGTTCGAGGATATCCGCATCCCGCTCATCTACCGCGACGATGTGGACACCGACCCGGAGCGCGTCCTCGCCGAGGAACTCGAAGCAAGACTGGAGGAGTATGGCGTCGTCATCGAGCCAGAGACGTTCTACCGCCTGTTTTACTACTTGCATCGCTCCTTCCAGGGCTACGGACACATCGACCCTCTGATGCACGATCCGGACATCGAGGACATCTCCTGTGACGGGGCGAACCTTCCCATCTTCGTCTACCACGACGGCTACACGGACATCGAGACGAACATCGTCTACGACGCCGACGAACTGAACGACTTCGTCATCCAGCTGGCCCAGCGCTCGGGGCGACACGTTTCCGTTTCGGACCCCGTCGTCTCGACGACGCTCCCGGACGGCTCCCGTATCGAACTGGCGCTTGGCGAAGAAGTGACCCCGCGCGGCTCCGCGTTCACCATCCGGAAGTACGCCGACGAGCCGTTCACACCTATCGAATTGCTGGAGTACGGCACATTCTCCGTCGAGATGCTGGCGTATCTCTGGCTGGCAATCGAGTCCAACAAGTCGCTCATCTTCGCCGGCGGCACGGCGGCCGGCAAGACCACGTCGATGAACGCGCTGGCAATGTTTCTCCCGCCCCGGTCGAAAGTACTCTCAATCGAGGACACCCGTGAGCTATCCCTGTATCACGATAACTGGCTTTCCTCGGTCACCCGTGAGCGACTGGACGATTCGGACATCACGATGTACGACCTACTACGGTCCGCGCTGCGGCACCGTCCCGAGTACATCATCGTCGGCGAGGTTCGTGGCGAGGAAGCTATCACGCTGTTCCAGGCGATGAACACTGGCCACACGACCTTCTCGACAATGCACGCGGACTCGGTCCAGACGGTCATCAATCGGCTGGAGAACGAGCCGATCAACGTCCCACGACCGATGGTTCAGAGCCTCGATATCCTCTGTGTGCAGGTGCTGGCCCGCTCGGGTGACGAGCGCGTCCGCCGTGCAAAGACGCTCGCCGAAATCGAGGGCATCGACCAGCGGACCGGTGAACTGGACTACTCGACGACGTACAACTGGCGAGCCACCGAGGACCGCTTCTCCGAGAACAACAGCGAGCTACTGGACGAAATCAGGGAGGAGCGCGGCTGGACGCAGTCGGAACTCCTGACCGAACTCCGCAACCGCCAGCGGTTCCTCCGCTATCTCCAGTCCGAAGGCATCACCGACTACCGGAAGTTCACGGCGATGGTCAACAAGTACTACGCGGACAAAGAGCAGGTCATAGCAAACATCGACGACGACGCGATAGCCTGACATGGCGCTGAACCCGCTCGGTCTGGCACCGCTCGCCGTCGTCGTCGGAATTCTTGGGCTGGTCGGCTACAGCACTGTCAACGAGCGCTTCGACCGCAACGTCACGCGGCTGTCCCGACGGCTCTTCGGCCGGTACGTGGGCCAGTCGTCAAAACGCGAACGCCAGCTCGAAGCCGCATACGTCGATGAGACGTACCGCGGCTACGCCGCTAGGACGCTGGTGTACGCCTGTGTCGGAGCCGTTGGGGGCGCTATTACTGGCGCGTACGCTATCGGCGGCTTTCTGCTGATTCTGCCGGCACTGGTGAACCTCGCACAGGGACTCCCCTCGACGATGGTGACTGCCTTCGGCCTGCGCACGTTCGAGCTCGTGTTGACGCCGACACAGACGCTCTACATCCTCATCGGCGGCGGCGTGCTTTCGGGTGCAGCAACGGCCGGACTCACGTACCTCTACCGCTGGGAGCGACTGAAAAATCAGGCGGACGTGCGGAGCCGGAACATCGACGAGGGGATGGCCCGCACCATCGCCTTCATGTACGCGCTCTCCCGCGGTGGAATGTCCTTCCCCGACGTGATGCGTGTGCTGGCCCGAAACCAGGAAATCTACGGCGACACGGCGAAGGAAGTCGGTGTCGCCGTCCGGGAGATGGACCTGTTCGGCCGGGACATGATCACGGCGCTCGAACACGTCTCCCGGCGGACTCCCAGCGAACAGTTCAAGACGTTCACCGAGAACCTCTCCAGCGTCCTCCAGAGCGGCCAGTCGCTGGCCCCGTTCCTCCGCGAGCAGTACGAGCGCCATCAGGAGCAGGCCGCTGAGCGGCAGGAAGACCTACTGGAGCGGCTGGCCACGGTCGCCGAGGCGTACGTCACCGTGTTCGTCGCCGCCGTCCTCTTCCTGATGACGATTCTCCTTGTGTTCGGCCTGACGACGACGGACACGCTCTGGCTGTTGCAGTCGATGGCGTATCTCGTCATCCCGCTGGCTAACGTCGGCTTCATGGTGTATCTCGATAGCAAGCTCCAGTCGCTGGGCATCGGGAACGGAGGGACGACAGATATTCTGGACCGGTACGAAACGGCGACGCTGGGGAAACCCAGTCTGGGGTCTGGCCCTCTCAGCCTGACCGACGGCGGCGTCGTCCCAGCCGACGAGGCGAACTGGCACCGGCTCAGGTTCCATGACCGCGTGAAATCGCTTCGCGAACTGCTCAGCTCTCCGATTCAATCGCTGGTCTGGAACCCGGTGTACGTCCTCTATCTCACCGTGCCCGTCGCAGTAGTGTTGCTGGTCGTCCGCGCCCCGGCGGCGTTTCAGGCGTCGACGGTCAACATCCGTCTCCTCGACGACCTCGTCATCCAGTCAGTCCTCCTTATCCTGGGGCCGTTCGCGCTAGTTCGGTTCATTTACACCCAGCGGCTGTCCCGTATCGAGGACGCGACGCCGGATCTGCTTGAACGGCTGGCGAGCCTGAACGAAGCCGGGATGACCGTCGTGGAGAGCCTCCGCCGTGTTCGTGGCAGTGACCTCGGCGTGCTCACCGAAGAGATGCACCGCATCTGGGCTGACATCAGGATGGGCGCGAACGTCGATGACGCGCTCGTCCGGTTCGGTCGCCGGGTCCAGACGACGGCGATTACGCGCATCGTGACACTGTTGACCCACGCGATGCACGCCTCGGGCCAGCTCGGCCAGGTGTTCCGCATCGCGGCGACCCAGTCGCGGGCCGACCTCCGGCTGAAACGACGGCGACGCCAGCAAATGCTCACCTACCTCGTCGTCATTTACGTCGCCTTCCTGGTGTTTCTGGTCATCATCGTCGCCGTGCAGGAAGTGCTCGTCCCGAGTTTGCCCTCCAGTGTGCCGACGCCGGCCGGAGAATCGAACCGTCTCGGCGTCAGCGTCGACCAGTTCGCTCGCTTCGGCCGCGTCGATAAGGCCGCGTACACGCTTGTTTTCTTCCACACTGCCCTCATTCAGGCAGTCCTGACCGGCTTCATTGGCGGCCAACTCGGTGAGGGCACGCTCAAGGACGGCGCGAAACACGCCGCAATTTTGCTGGGTGTCGCGTACATCGCGTTCATCCTGCTGTCCTCGCCGGTCGCGTCGATGACGGTCACCAGCCCAGCCGTTTCCGGTGACCAGATAACGGTCGAATCAGCGTCTCTTTCGGAGGGCGGATTCATCATCGTTCGGGGGTTCGAGGAGGACGGCAAAGTCTTAGGGACCTCTGAATACCTCCCTTCGGGGTCCCACAGTGACGTACAGATAACGCTTGACAGGCCGCCGTCAACCGGCCAGTCGCTCGTGCTCGTCGCCCATCAGGACACCAACGGGAACCAGCAACTCGACTACCGCTTCGGCGACAGTTCGGGGGCTCCAGACCGGCCATATGCGTCGTCGACGGCTGGCGAGAACGTCACCGTCGAGTACACGGTCGAGTGACGCTGGATTTACAGTGCCCAATCGGGTAGGAGGCGCTGATGGAGTTCGCCGCCTTCGCCGACCGTGCCGAAGCAATAGAAGCCGAGAGCGCCGACACCGCGATAACCGAGGCGGTGACCGACCTGTTCACCGACGCGGGGCCGGACCTCTCGACGCTCGCTCGCTTCGTCCAGGGTCGGGTGTTTCCGGCCTACGAGTCCCGCACGCTCGACATCGGGCCGCGGCTCTGCTACGAGGCGATTGCCCGGGCGGCCGGTCAGAACATCAGCGCTGACGACGTGGAGAAGCGCCTGGCCGACATGGGTGAGATCGGAGCCGTCGCAGCCAGCTACGATCTCGGCGGTCAGCAAGGACTCGCCGCGTTCGGCGCTGGTGGCGGAGGAGACGACGCGCTGACCGTCGCGGAACTCGACGCCGAGCTACGGGAGCTGGCCGCTGTCGACGGCAGCGGAAGCCAAGGGACAAAAGTCGACATTCTCTTTGGCCTGTTCTCGCGGTGCTCGTCGACGGAGGCCGGCTACCTCGCCCGACTCGTCCTCTCGGAGATGCGTATCGGCGTCGGCGAGGGGACGGTTCGGGACGCCGTCGCGGCGGCCTTCGACGTGCCGGTCGAGTCCGTCGAACGAGCCGTACAGGTGTCAAACGACTATGGCATGGTCGCCGAAGTGGCCCGCGACGAGGGCAAGTCCGGACTGGCGACCATCACGCTGGAAATCGGTCGCCCCGTTCAGGCGATGCTGGCACAGGCGGGCACGGTCGCTGGCGCGCTCGAAGACTGGGACCGCGCCGCGGTCGAGTGGAAGTACGACGGCGCTCGCGTGCAGGTCCACTTCGACGGCGAGGACGCGCGGCTGTTCTCTCGGAACATGGAGGAAGTCACAGACCCGCTCCCGGAGGTCGTCGATACCGTCGAGTCGACGCTGGACGCACCGGCAATCCTCGACGGCGAAGTGGTCGCGGTCGACGCCGACGGCGACCCGCTCCCGTTTCAGGAGGTGCTGCGGCGCTTCCGCCGGAAACACGATGTGGCCGCGGCACGCGAAGACGTGGCTGTCCGCCTGCACGCCTTCGACTGTCTGCACGCCGCCGGTGAGGACCTGCTCGACGCCCCACTGGAGACCCGACATGACCGCCTCGAATCGCTGTTCCCGGCTGACAACGATGTCGTTTCCCAGATGTGGCTCTCGGACGACCCCGATGAGATTGAAGACCTGGAAACGGCGGCCCTCGCCGCCGGACGGGAGGGCATCATGCTGAAAGACCCGACCGCAGCCTACTCGCCAGGGAAGCGGGGCAAGCACTGGCGCAAGCGCAAACCCGACGTAGAGACGCTTGACTGCGTCGTCACCGGCGCGGAGTGGGGCGAGGGTCGCCGGGCGAACGTGCTCGGCTCATTCGAGCTTTCTGTCCGAACTGACGACAGCTACGCCACCGTCGGCAACGTCGCGACCGGTATCACCGACGAGGAACTGGACGACCTGACCGAGCGGTTCGAAACCCACATCCGACGCGAGGATGGCCGCGACGTAACTCTCGAACCGGCGGTCGTCTTCGAGGTGGGTTACGAGGAGATACAGGCTTCGCAGTCCTACGCCTCGGGCTACGCGCTTCGGTTCCCGCGGTTCCTCTCGGTCCGCGCGGACAAGACGCCTGACAGCGCCGACTCGCTGGCGCGGGTCGAGCGGCTAGCCGAGTCACAGTAGCGCCACTGGGGCTGTTTCGAGACGGACCGACACGCGTAATGGGCGTCTCCAAGAACAACCGTTCATGACAGTCAGACACGACGGCATCACTGCGGAGTGGCTCGGCTACGCGACCCTGCGGCTGGAAGGCGAGGACACGGTCGTCTACTTCGACCCCGGTCGGTACGGCGTCCTCACCGGAGAGTGGGAGCCAGACACGCCCGGCATCGGCCACCCGCCGACGCAGGACTACGCCCCCGAGGACGGCGACATCGTCTGTGTGACTCACATCCACCACTACGACCCCGATGGCATCCGCCGCGTCGCGAGTGAGGACGCCACTGTCGTCGCGTTCGAGGGTATCAACGTCCACGCCACCGACCGCGACCTCGACCGCCTCGCCGATCTCGACTACGAGGTCCGCAAGGTGTCGATGGAGGCCGACGTGCTGGTCGATGATGTCCCAATCTGGACCATGCCGGCGTACAACCACGAAGACGGCCGGAATGTGAAAGACGACGGCAGCCCCATCCACCCGAGGGGCATCGGCTGTGGCTTCCTCGTCTCGCTGGACGACACCCGCGTGTTCTGGCCCGGCGACACCGACGTACTGGACGGCCACGCCGAACTCGACGTGTCGCTGTTCGTCCCCACTATCGCCAAGAACTACACGATGAACCGCCACGAGGCCGCTGATCTCGCCGAAGAGATGGACCCTGACCTCGTGTTGCCGATGCACTACAACACGTTTGAGTCGCTGGAAGCGGACTCCGGTGCGTTTGCCGAGGACGTCGCCAAACGCGGGGTCCCGGTCGTCTTGGACGAAAGCTAGCTGGTGCAACAGCCAGACCACGTGACCTGAGACGACGGGCACCCAACTTCACCTGTCAGTCAAAACAGTATTAAATCGCTCATAGGAACACGACTGTGATGGAGCGCTCCAGCAAACGAGCAGGAGAGGCACGGTCCTCGACTGATCGAGCGCCCTCATTTGGGCACCTACTGCTAGTCTGGGTCCTCACTGGGTCGTCCCTCTGGTCTCTCGGCGCTACGGTGGCTGATGCGATTCAGGTCGAACTTCCGCTATCGACAATGGGGACAGGCTTGCTGTTCGGAACGGTCGTCGTCGTGCTGTTCTGGATAGCCGGCTTTCAACCCTCACTCGCGGCCAGTTTCGGGTATTTCGTTACTGAACAGGTCATCAACATAGTCCTGCTTTTCGGCACCATCTTTCTCTTCGTTCCGCCCTCTACACCGTGGGCCACGGCTGTGCTCCAGTTCAGTTCGATCTGTCTCGCTGCGACGCTGGTGTTTACGCCCGTCGGGAAGCAGATACGGAACTCTTTCCAGCGATCTGTCCGTTCTTTGCTTAAACTACCGCCCCAGAAGCAGTCGGCCAATCACGATTGATTCGTCGCCACGCAGAATCAGGCCAAACACAATCGGGTTCGCTGCTACTCAGATAGTGGATCGATCATACGCCTCCGACTGCACTGATTTCACTCGACAGAAAGTACTTACCGAGCGACTGGAGTTAGATTGTCAATGCCCTCCTCTCGTCGGCGATACCTTCGTGGCTGTGCCGCGACCCTCGGACTGGCAACCGCTGGCTGCCTCGGTTCGAACGAGTCTAGAGAGACAACACCGACAGAAACCGAGGCAATGACGGAATCAAAGACTGAGACTGCCACCCCCACACAGAGCAAGGAAACGGAATCGTTTGTCGCCTGGCAGCAGTCGCTTGAATCTAAAGTCACGGCCCAACCAGCCAGTACGGACGACAGCGTCTACGTCGGCACAAAGTCGGGAACCGTCAAATCGCTCGCAACTGCAGGCGGGAGCCAGCAGTGGTCGTACGACGCGAGCGATGGCATCCGCTCGCAGCCGATACGCGTCGGGAACAGCGTATTCGTCGTAAGCGGGAAAGAGGGGCTGTACAAGGATCACATCGTCGTCGCACTCGACACCGAAACTGGTTCGAAGCAGTGGACGTTCGCTCCCGGAGAGTGGTGGCTGGAGCTGCTTGGCGCGACCGAGGATATGGTGTACGTCGGGACGAACACCGACGCCCCGTCGAAGCAGGGGCGAACGCTCTACGCGCTCGCTGTTTCTGATGGGTCGGTACAATGGTCCGGCGAAGTCGGTGACCAATACGGGGCAGTTTTGGATAACGGGACGATATACGTGGCCTCGCGCGGCCGATTCTACGCGTACGACACTGAGACCGGTGAGCAACGGTGGGCCACTGACGTTTCGGATTACTACTTCCAGACGATGGTTGCCACCGACGGCACCCTCTGTTACGCCGCTGATGTGGACGAGACCCACGGCACGCTACTCGGTGTGGCCGCCGACACTGGCGAGACGCTCTGGACCCACGGAGAAGGGTCCATCGCATCGACGACGCTCCACGACGGGACGCTCTACGTTGGTGGGACACACGTCGCCGCGCTCGACCCGACGACTGGCGAGCAACGGTGGCGAACGGACCAGTCTGGGTACGTCCAACAGGCCCCGGTTCAGAACGGGACTCTCTATACGGGTGGCGACGTGGTTCGCGGTCACGACAGTAGTACCGGCGAACTGGACTGGACGTGGAGGCCGGAGACGAATGTTAAAGGGGTAGTGCCGGCGGCAGTCGTGTCTGATACACTGTACGTGGACTCATGGGCGTACGGCGATCCACGGAATCGGTTCAAGTTTGCGCTCGATATGAACGCTGAGACGAAACAGTGGGCGTTCGATGTTGAACGCGAGCTGACCGACCTGTCTTTCGGGAAACAATGGGCGTACGTCGCTGCAGAAGACACTGTGTACGCGCTAGAATAGCCGGAAAGCCGTCCGCCGATGCCGCGTCTACAGCACGCCCATCTCGTCCAGCCGTTCGGGCAGGTACGTCTCCGTCACGAAGTCGAGCCCCCGAGACGCGAGCGCCTGCTGCTCGGCCTTCTTGTTGATGTCGAGCTGGAGTTCGATCTGCTCCTCCCAGAAATCGGTCTGGAAGCGCGGGTCCTCCAGTTCGCTCTCTAAAGCGTTGACATCGGAGTCCGCCAGCGGGTCCGTCGGCAGTTCGTACTCGACGATGTCCTCCGGGCGGATGCCGATGAACTGCGCTTCGGGCGTCGCCAGATACTCCGAGAGATGCGCGCTCTTGATAGAGCCATAGGAGACCGACCCGAAGATGCGGTACGACCACGGGTCACCGTCAGTGAACACCGTAACCGGGAGGTCGAGTTCGTCGTGGAGGCGCTTGATGAGCCGTCGGGTCGCCCGCGCTGGCTGACCGCCGAGGTGGACGACCAGCGCGTCGTACTCGTCGTCGAAGCCGTTCTCGACGAGTCGGTCGCGCATGCCACCGGTCTCTACGCAGAGGACGAACTTCGCGTCGTTGTCGAGGAACTCGATGGTGTCGGGGTTGTTCGGGATCTGGTAGCCGCCCTGCCCCACGTCGTCCTGACAGTGGATTTCGCGGTCCCCGCGGTTGGTCTGCTCGCGGAGGAGCAGTGGCCCCATTACCTTCGCTCCGGATTCTTCCGGGCGCATGTGGAAGTCCTCACGCTTGACATCGGAGACGATTTCCAGATCCTCGATGAGGTTGTTCGACTCATCTTGCGTGTTGAACTGGGCCTCGTCGAGGTCCCAGGACTCAGAGAGGTAGTACAGTTCACGCAGGGTCGATGAGCGGTCTTCCTCCAGTTGCTGGGAGAGGAAATCGATGGTGTAGACGGCCTTCAGAATCTTCTCGGCCCCGGATATCGTCTTTGCCGACCGGGTGGAGTTCCGGTCACCGTACACCCAGACCTGCTCGTCCTCGTCGAAGACGATGTTGGACTTGGTCCGGGTCGGGATAGTCATTGTCGGGACCTCGCCGTCGGCGAACTGGTCGTAGAAGTCCGCCGCGAGGTCGATGAGTTGCTCGCGCGCTTCCTCGGTGTCGGGTGTGGTGTCTGAGTCGGTGCTCATATCAGGCGTTCACCGTGAGTTTCTCCTCTTCGATACCGTCGACCGAGACGGTGAACTCGGCCTCGTCGGTCACGCTGTATTCAAGGACAGCGGTCTCGCCGGCTGCCACTGTCGGAGACCACTTGACGAACCACTCGCCGTCCATTTCGACGACCGATGCGCCGTTGGTGACCTGTGGTTCGGCGGTGACGATGTCGGTCAGTTCCACGTCCGCGTTCGTGTCGTCGTTGTTCTCGATGCGGACCCGGACCGTGTCGTCCTCAACCTCGCGCTCGACGAGGACGTTGTTCATGATACGGGCCAGCGAGTCGTCGATGTGCAGCTCGTCGTTGTCGGTGACTTCGGTGAGCTTATCGGCCATCTCCGGCAGGATGGTCGCGAGCTTGTCCTGCTTCTCGCGGCGCTGTTGCATCGAGCGGCGCTTGTTCAAGTAGCTCTTGAGTTCGCGAGCGGCCTCCCGGATGGCGAGTTCGATCTCGTCTTCCATCTCGGGGACGTTGGCGATGGCGTCCTTGGACTCGCTGGTGAAGGGCACGTTTGTCGAGGCGACGTGAACCATGATGACGGCCGGTCCCTTCGGGATGCCGGAGCCGCCGGGCTGGTCAAGATTGTAGTTGCGCCAGCGGATGGACTTCACAACGTCAGTCGTCGCACAGGCCCCGCGCTGGTATACCAGCGGTACGCGGTTGGCGAACCGCATCACGTCGACGGTTCCCTCGCTTTCGAGTTCACCGCCGTAGGCGATACCCGCCTCGACGATGAACGGGTCGCCGCCGTGGACCGACGCATCCCGCGTCGAGGCGGCATAAAAGTCCGCGTCGAACTCCTTCCGAAGTCCTTCCTCGACCAGTTCCGCGCTGATGGGGGAGAGACAGTCCGTCGGCGGTGCGATAATGTCCGTCTCGCGCATCGCCGACAGAAGTTCACTCGCGGTATCGCGGTCGTCGGCGATATCGGAGACCTTTGGCGGCTCCTCCGGGACACCCTCAGCGGCCATCCAGAGCGCTTCGAAGACGTTCTCGCGGGCCGTCTCACCGAAGGTGGCGTCATCTTGCTCCTCGGTCATGTCGGCTGCGCGGTCGATGTAGTCACGGAGTTCGTCGCGGGTTAGCCGGTGGCGGCCGTCGTCGTCGAACTTGTCGGCCAGTCGGCTCGCCAGCCCCTCGATTGCGGCGTCGTCCTTACGTTTCGTTGTCACTTCATCAACGAGGGCGTAGAGGTCGCTCGATAGAGTATCGCTGACGGCATCCCAGGCGGCTTCGACGGCGTTTTTTCGAACTGTCGCACCGAACGTCGTGTCGCCGTCCGCTTCGGCGTCTTCGGCCGCCGAATCGACGATGGATTCGACCTCGTGGTACGCGACCCGGTCGCGGTCGTGGATAGCATCGGAGACGGCGGCGGCGAACGTCGCAGTAGTCTCAGCACCCTTGTTCGCCACGGCATCCTCGACAGCGCTCTCGATGT
Organism: Haloarcula sp. H-GB4; assembly: GCF_030848575.1. NCBI lineage: Archaea > Methanobacteriati > Methanobacteriota > Halobacteria > Halobacteriales > Haloarculaceae > Haloarcula > Haloarcula sp. H-GB4. Next base: position 882,436 of record NZ_JAVDDX010000001.1, read on the forward strand.
CGGCGTCCTCGTTGACCTTCGGCGGCTGCCAGGCCATGCCGCGGCCATAGTGGCGGTCGTTGAAGTTCGCGATGACGCTGTCGGCCGTCTTCCCGCCGACGCGGGTGAACTCCTCTTGCATGAAGCCAGACACGGAGTACGAATCGGTGGCTTCGAGCATCTTCAGGAGTGTCCCCAGTTCGACGCCGTGGGGGTGCGGGCGGATCTCTTCTGTCTCGTCCGGGAGTTCCGCGCGCTCGGCCCGCTCGAACTTCAGGGACTCGTCTAGCCCCGGTTCGTCGAACTCAACGCGGGCGTGGGGATTGACAACAGCGGTGTCCTGAATGTAGTCCCGCAGCGTCGACCGGGCCCGCATGTTGGCCTCCATTTCCAGTTCGATTCGCGTCCCGTGGGGGCGCTCCCACGTCGTCGTCTCGTCGACGCTGATTTCGGGTTCATTGGTGTCCGTGTCGACGATGAGTTCGAAGTACTGCGCCTCGTCCTGCCCCTTCGGCCGGGACGTTATCTTTGCGGGCTTGCCCGAAGTCAGCTGAGAGTAGAGTACAGCCGCGGAAATCCCGATCCCCTGCTGTCCGCGGTTCTGCTCTCTGGCGTGGAACCGGGAGCCATACAGGAGCTTCCCGAAGATTTTCGGCGCCTGTTCCTTCGTAATCCCGGGGCCGTTGTCCTCGACGACTAGCTTGTAGTAGTCGCCGGACTCCTGAATCTCGACGTAGATATCGGGGAGAATACCGGCCTCCTCGCAGGCGTCAAGCGCGTTGTCGACGGCCTCCTTGACGGCCGTGACGAGCGCCCGGGCCTCCGAGTCGAAGCCCAGCATGTGCTTGTTCTTCTCGAAGAACTCGGCGATGGAGATGGCCCGCTGGGATTCGGCCAACTCCTCGGCGATCCCTTCGCCCTCGCCGAGTCGCGACTGATACGAGGTCATTGTCGTGCGGTACGTACCCGCGTCGGGCTTAAAAGGTAATCGCCACCAGAGTGAAAGTGAACGCTGCCCCCGAAATCGCACTCCCGCGCGCGTGCGGGAGCTTTATACGTCCCCCTCTATTAGGACGGGTAAGTTCCTATGTCAGGAGAGTCTGATGAGTACGGCGCAAAGTCGATCCAGACCCTCGAAGGGCTGGAAGCCGTCCAGAAGCGACCCGCGATGTATATCGGGTCAACGGACGCTCGTGGCCTCCACCATCTTGTCTATGAGGTGGTCGACAACGCGATCGACGAGGCGCTCGCCGGCTACTGTGACAACATCGACGTAACGATTCACGACGACGGCTCCGTCTCTGTCAGCGACGATGGACGGGGAATCCCCGTCGATACCCACGAAGAGCATGGCCGCCCGGCCGTTGAGGTCGTGATGACGATTCTCCACGCCGGCGGGAAATTCGACAACAAGTCCTACCAGGTTTCTGGCGGACTCCACGGGGTCGGGGTGAGTGTGGTCAACGCGCTCTCGAAGTGGCTCGAAGTCGAAGTCAGGCGCGACGGCGCGCTCTGGAAGCAGCGCTTCGACCACGGCAAGCCGGAGTACGACCTGAAGGAGGTCCGTGACCTCGAACCCGACGAAGAGACGGGCACAACGGTCCGCTTCTGGCCCGATGACGAGATATTCGAAACCGGCGAATTCAAGTTCTCGACACTCTCGTCTCGACTGCGCGAACTCGCCTTCCTCAACTCCGGTGTTGCCATCTCTATCCACGATGAGCGCGACGGCGACACGGAGACGTTCGCCTACGACGGCGGCATCCGTGAGTTCGTCGAATACCTGAACGAAACCAAGGACCCGCTCCACCGGGATATCATCTACTTCGAGGACAAGGAGGAAATCGCGGAGGGGCCAGTTCAAGTCGAAATCGCCATGCAGGGGACCGATGATCTGCAGGGCTCGATCCATGCTTTCGCCAATAACATCAACACACGCGAGGGCGGGACACACCTCACAGGATTCAAGACATCACTTACACGGGTCATCAACGATTATGCGACCGACAATAATCTGCTGAAAGATCTGGACGATACACTCAAAGGCGACGACATCCGCGAAGGGCTGACGGCCGTCATTTCTATCAAACATCCCGACCCGCAGTTCGAGGGTCAGACCAAGACGAAACTCGGTAACAGCGAGGTCCGTGGCATCGTCGAATCGGCGATGCACGACGGGCTGGCGACCTTCTTCGAGGAGAACCCCGATACGGCCGAGGCCATCGTCGGAAAAGCTGTCGAAGCCGCGAAAGCACGGAAGGCTGCACAGAAGGCCGAGGAGCTCACTCGGCGGAAGTCGGCACTCGACTCGACCGCACTGCCCGGAAAGCTGGCTGACTGCCAGACGCGGGACCCCGAGGAAGCCGAACTGTTCATCGCCGAGGGTGACTCCGCGGGCGGCAGCGCCAAACAGGGCCGCAACCCGGATTTCCAGGCGATCCTCCCGATTAAAGGGAAGATTCTGAACGTCGAGAAACATCGGCTGGATCGGATTCTAGAGAACAACGAGATACGGAACCTCATCACTGCACTCGGGACCGGTATCGGTGACGAATTCGACATCGAGGACCTGCGGTACGAGAAGATCATCCTGATGACGGACGCAGACGTCGACGGTGCACACATCCGGACACTCCTGTTGACGCTGTTCTACCGGCACATGAAGCCGCTGCTGGAAGCGGGCTACGTCTACGCCTCCCAGCCGCCGCTGTACCGGATTCGCTACCGTGGAGACACCTACGACGCGATGACGGACGCGGAGCGCGACAAAATCATCGAAGAGAAGTGTAACGGGAACCCCACTCAGGTTCAGCGGTTCAAGGGCCTCGGTGAGATGAACCCCGATCAGCTCTGGGAGACGACAATGAACCCTGACAACCGGATTCTCAAGCAGATTACCATCGAGGACGCCGCGGCCGCGGACAAAATGTTCAACATCCTGATGGGCGACGCTGTCGAACCGCGCAAGGAATTCATCAAGGAACACTCGCCTGAAGCGGAGTGGGTCGACATATGAGTTCCGACATCACAGACGATGCGAACGCCCCGGCAGAGCAGATCAAGCACGTCCGCATCGAGGACGAGATGGAGCAGTCCTACATCGACTATGCGATGTCGGTCATTGCGGGACGGGCGCTCCCAGACGTTCGGGACGGTCTCAAACCTGTTCACCGGCGCATCCTCTATGCGATGCACGAGATGGGCGTCTCCTCGAACACCGCTCATCGGAAGTCCTCCTCGATCGTTGGCGACACGATGGGTGACTACCACCCACACGGCGACTCGGCCATCTACGACACGCTTGTTCGGATGGCACAGGACTTCTCGATGCGGTATCCGCTGATCGACGGGCAGGGGAACTTCGGTTCGATGGATGGCGATCCGGCGGCTGCCATGCGGTACACGGAGGCGCGGATGGCCCCCATCGCCGAGGAACTGCTCGAAGACATCGAGAAGGACACCGTTGATTTCTCCAGCAACTACGACGACCGCCTGCAGGAACCCGACGTGTTGCCGTCGAAGGTCCCGAATCTTCTGTTGAACGGGTCTTCCGGAATTGCTGTCGGCATGTCGACCAACATCCCGCCGCACAACCTCGGCGAACTGGTCGACGCGACGGTCCACCTGCTGGAGAATCCCGAGTGTACCGTCGAGGACCTGATGGAACACGTCAAGGGGCCGGATTTCCCGACCGGCGGCAACATCGTCGGCCGCGACGCCATCTACTCGGCGTATGCGACTGGCCGCGGCCGCTTACGGGTCCGCGCGGAGTACGAGGTCGACCCGGAGGAGGGTCGCATCATCATCAGTGAACTTCCCTACCAAGAGAACAAGGCCCGCGTCGTCGAACGCATTGCTGACGACGTGAACGAGGGGAAAATCGAGGGCATCTCGGACCTCCGCGACGAGTCCGACCGCAACGGCGTCCGTATCGTCATCGAACTCAAGCGCGGGGCGAACGTCGACGTAGTCGAAAATCGGCTGCTCGACCACCACCTCGAATCCACGTTCGGCGTCATCAACCTCGCGCTGGTCGATGGCCAGCCGAAGGTCCTCTCGCTGAAAGAGAGCCTCCAGCACTACATCGATCACCGTCGCGAGGTCGTCCGCCGGCGCTCAGAGTACGACCTCGCCGAGGCCGAGGACCGTGCTCATATCCTCGAAGGCCGGTTGAAGGCACTCGAGAACGTCGAGGACGTGGTCGAACTCATCCGTAACAGCGAGGACCGCGACGCCGCTCGCACTGGGCTGCAGGAGTCCTTCGAGTTCTCGGAGGATCAGGCCGCCCATATCGTCAGGATGCAACTTGGCTCGCTCACCTCGATGGAAGCGGCCGAAATCAAAGACGAGTACGAGGACGTACAGGACACGATTGACTACCTCGAATCCGTCCTCAACAGCCGCAAGAAGCTCGATGGCGTCATCGCCGACGAACTCCAGGAAGTCAAAGACGAGTACGACGACGACCGCCGGACGAGCATCATCGAGGACGAGGGGCAGGTCACTCACGAGGACCTCATCCCCGAAGAAGACTGCGTCGTCGTCATCACCGAGGACGACTACATCAAGCGGATGCCGGTCGAGAACTTTGATCCCCAGAACCGCGGCGGCAAGGGGATAATCGGCGCTGACCCCAAGGAGAACGACCGCGTCTCGAAGGTATTCCGGGCCAACAGCCACGACTACCTGCTCTGTTTCACCAATCAGGGACAGGTCTACCGGCTCAAGACCTACGAGATCCCGGAAATGTCCCGCACCGCACGGGGCAAGTCCGCCATCAACCTCATCGACTTAGACGACGGCGAGGAACTGACCGCCGTCGTCTCGACCGACGAGTTCGGCGACGACGAGTGCATCACGATGGTGACCCGGAACGGCTATGTCAAGCGGACCTGCTGTTCGGAGTTCGAGAACATCCTCTCGACGGGTATTATCGCCGCCAAGCTCGAAGACGGCGACGAACTCATCGACGTGGACGTCACCAACGGCACTGGCGACCTCGTCATCGCCACGGAGGCCGGCATGACCATCCGCTTCAGCGAGAGCGAAGTCAGCGAGATGGGTCGTTCCGCACGCGGCGTCAACGGCATCAAACTGCAGGGCGACGACAAGGTTGCAGGGATGGTTGCCACCGACGACGACGACCCCCGGTCGCTGCTGACCGTCACGGAACACGGCTTCGGGAAGCGGACCAAACTCGACGAGTACCGCACCCAGTCCCGCTACGGCAAGGGACTCATTGACATCAAAACCGACGACCGCAACGGTCGCGTGTCGACGGCCAAGGCGGTCACCGACGAGGACCATCTGGTCATCATGTCCGAACAGGGCCAGATCATGCGCATCCGCGCCGGCGACGTGTCGCAGGTCGGCCGGAACACCAAGGGTGTGACGATTATGGGACTCGAAGACGACGACCGCGTGGCGAGCGTAACGGTCGTCCCGGCAAAGACCGACCAGTAGCCACGAGCGATCTTTTCCATCTGGTTGCCATGTCCGTGGCATAGACATACCCGTATCGACGACGTACCCCGCCCATGGACCTGCCCCGGCATCTCTCACAGCACGACCGGGCGGCACAGTTGCCGCTGGTCACCGAGAACGCACGGGTGACGCTCGTCGAACCGATGGATCGCAACCGTAACAACGAGGTGCTAGCGGCGGTCCGTGACCAGATCGCACCCGTTGGGGACCGGTCGTGGGTGGCGGCCGCCCGGAACGGGTCGACAATTCGGTGGTCGGCGTTGCTTGACCGCGTTCGTGACGCAGGGGCATCGGAACGGCGACTCGCGCAGATCGAGACACTGGCCGAGCGCTTCGACCGTCCCTATCCATCGCTGTTGCGACTGCGTGTCAAACCCGACGTGGACTTGGATTTTGCACCTGGCCAGGATGTCACGCTCAGGCTCCGGAACACGCCACGAGCGTACTCGCTGGCGAATTCCCCCAGTGAGGACGAACTAGAGTTCTGCATCCGACTGGTCCCCGGCGGGAAACTGACCAGCAGGCTGTTTGAACGCGTGGACGTGGGTGAGCCAGTCGTCGTTCGCGGGCCGAACGGCGACATGGTACTGGACCCGCCGTCAAGCCGTGACATGGTCTTCCTGGCGACGGGGACCGGCGTCGCACCGTTCAAGAGCATGATCGATTACACGCTCGAACAGGGGCGGGACGTGGTCGACGGCGAGCCCCGCGACATCTGGCTGTTCCTCGGCTGTGGTTGGGCGGACGACCTGCCTCACCGGGTCCACTTCCGGCGACTCGACGCCAAGTACGACCATTTCCACTTCGTCCCCACGCTTACGCGCGAACCGCTGCTAACCGACTGGGACGGCGCGACCGACTACGTCCAGTCGGTGTTCGTCAGACACGTGGCACGGAACGCGCTGGCCGGCGCGGACCTGCCGGCACGGTTCGACGCCGTCCAGGAACAGCCACCCCAGTCGGGCGTCGACGCCCGCATCGACCCGACGAACGTCGAACTGTACGCGTGCGGCATCAGCGCGATGGTGTCGACGCTGGTCCGGGCCGCCCGGAGCGTCGGGGTCCCCGACTCCGAGATGCAGTACGAAGGGTTCGGATAGCTACAGCACGCGCTTGCCGAAGGCACTGGCGACGAGTTCACAGGCCAGTTCGGCAGTGCGGTTGTGCTCGTCGAGAATCGGGTTCACCTCGACCAGTTCCATCGAGCGCAGTTGGTCGTGATGTTCGGCGACGTACTCCATCGCAATGTGGGCTTCGCGGTAGGAGACGCCGCCCCGGACCGGCGTCCCGACGCCGGGGGCCTCCGTCGGGTCGAGCCAGTCGAGGTCGAGCGAGACGTGTATTCCGTCCGTCCCGTCAGTCGCGATATCAAGCGCCTCGTCGACAACCTCTGGCGCGCTCCGGGCGTCGATATCCGACATCGTGTATGCCGTGATATCGCTGTTTTCGATCAGCCGGCGTTCGCCATCGTCCACGTCTCGAAGACCAACGATGACGACGTTTTCCTCACTCACCGCTGGCGTGTGCGCCCATTCGTGATCCGAGAACACTCCGAGACCGAGGACAGCCGCCAGCGACATCCCGTGGATGTTCCCGCTGGGTGTCGTCTCGGGTGTGTTGAAATCGCCGTGGGCGTCGAACCAGATAACGCCCAGCTCTTCGTCCTCGCGGGCCGCGCCGGCGATGGTCCCGACGCCGATAGAGTGATCGCCGCCCAGAACGAGCGGGAATCGTCCCTCTCGGAGGGTCGCATCGACCGCCGTCGTCACGTCCTCGCAGACTTCTTTCGTCTCCCTGAAGAACTTCGCGCGCCCACTGTCCAGCCCGCCAGCATCGGGGTCGCGCTCCTCCGGTCGTGGCACAGCGATGTCGCCGCCGTCGATGCAGTCGATACCGATATCCGACAACTGGTCGGCGAGGCCGCCGTACCGTATCGCTGATGGTCCCATGTCGACACCGCGCCGGTCGGCACCGAGGTCCATCGGCACGCCGAGCACGCGAACCTGTTGTTCCATACTATCGCCTCCACGGGCGGCGAATAAAGACCCAGCGTTGGGACGACGACCGTCACCGGTTCCCTACGTATACGGCGCACAGACCAGCTCGATGCCTTCTTCGAAGCTGGTCTCCGGTTCCCAGCCCGTCGCCTCGTGCATCTTCGAGAAATCGGCACAGGTGTCGTGGACGTACACGTCCTCGGGAATCGGATTCTCCACGTACTCCGGCTCGATGTCCGTTTCAAGTTCGTCGTTCAGCATCTCGACGACGGTGTTGAAGTCGTAGGCCTCGCCGGTACCGAGGTTGTACACGTCGTTCAGTTCGTGTTCGGCGGCCAGGACAAGTCCGCGGACGATGTCGTCGACGTGGGTGAAATCGCGAGTCTGTTCGCCGTCACCGTACAGTTTCGGTGCGTTGCCGCTGGCCAAGTCGTCGGCGAACTGTGCGATAACGTTCGCGTACTCGCCCTTGTGTTCCTCCGCGCCACCGTAGCCCTGATACACCGAGAAGAAGCGCATCCCGGCCAGCGTGAGGTCGTAGTGGTTCTGGAAGTACTCGGCGTACGTCTCCCGGGCCATCTTCGAGGCCTCGTAGCCGGTGTTGACCGTCACGTCCATGTCTTCTGGCGAGGGCTCGGTCCGACTGCCGTAGATGGAGGACGTCGAGGCGTAGACGATGGTATCACAGCCGTCGTCCCGGGCCTGCTCGACGGTGTTGACGAACCCCTCGACGTTCACGCGAGCGCCGTGGGTCGGGTTGTCCTCGTGCATCGCATAGGAGGAGAGCGCTGCGAGGTGGAACACGACGTCTACGTCGGTCGGCAGGTCGTCGTCGAGGACGCTCTGTTCGACATACTCTACGTCTTCTGATACGTTTTCCGGCGTGCCGAGGTAGCCGTCATCTAGGGCGACGACATCGTTGTTCTCGGCCAGTTTGTTCGCGAGGTTTGCCCCGATGAACCCCCCACCGCCAGTTACCAGAACGCGCTGATTTTCCATATCTGTGTCAGGTCAGCGCCGGAATAAAGTACTAACGTTTTCCGCGATTCTAAGACGGTTCCAGAGGGTTTACCGTCGCATTTAAGGACGGCTGTACCGAACAGGGCATTATGTCATCTATCGAACTGACACCCAGTCAAAAGAACATTCTGCAGGAACTGGTAAATCTCTATCGGGAAAGTGAAAGCGCTGTGAAAGGCGAGGACATTGCCGAGAAAGTCGACCGGAACCCCGGCACGATTCGAAACCAGATGCAGAGCCTCAAAGCCCTGCAGCTCGTCGAGGGCGTCCCCGGGCCCAAAGGTGGGTACAAGCCCACCGCCAACGCCTACGATGCGCTCCAGATTCAGGACATGGACCAAGCCGCGGAGGTCCCGCTACGCCACAACGGCGAACTTGTCGAACACTCGAACGTCGAGGAGATCGACCTGACCAGCGTCCACCACCCCGAGGAGTGCCGCGCAGAGATTCAGCTCCAGGGCACGATGTCCGAATTCCACGAAGGTGACTCGGTGACAGTTGGGCCGACACCGCTGTCGAAGCTCCAGATTATCGGGACTCTTGAGGGCAAGGACGACACCAACAACAAACTCATCCTCGCTATCGACGATATGCGGGCACCGGCGGGCGAGCCGGAGCACTAATACGCCTCACTGGTCTTTTGAATTGTTTTTCTGCGGTCATCGGGGCCGCATCGTACCGCCCTGACGATGAGTATTGCTTAGGAATTGTTCCCCCGCTGAGAGGGATTTCAAAGGGTTTGTATCAGTCGGTTGCGGAGTCTCCGATATGACGGAGAACGTGGTCGTGCTCGGTTCGGGGTATGCCGGCGCAGGGGCAATAAAGAGTTTCGAGGACGAGCTAGACGGTCAGACGGACGTTGATGTCACCTGGATTTCTGAGACAGACTATCATCTGGTCCTACACGAGTCCCATCGTTGCATCCGGGACCCGAGCGTGCAGGAGAATATCGCCATCCCCGTCCACGAAATCAAACAGCCCTCGACCGCATTCATTCAGGACGAGGTCGTTGGTATCGACACCGACGCCCAGGAAGTAGACCTCGCCGATTCCGACACCGTCGAGTACGACTACCTCCTCGTGGGGCTGGGTTCCCAGACGGCCTTCTTCGGTATCGAAGGGCTCGAAGAGTATGCCCTGACGCTCAAGAGTCTCGACGACGCCCTCGACATCCACGACAAGATCCAACAAGCCGCCCGCGAAGCGTCCACGAACGACCCAGCGCAGGTCGTCATCGGCGGTGCTGGCCTCTCCGGCATCCAGACCGCCGGCGAGGTTGCCGAATTCCGTGACGAACACAACGCGCCCATCGACATCCACCTTGTCGAAGGTCTCGACCAAGTCTTGCCAAACAGCGACCCTGAACTCCAGGGTGCCCTGCGCAAGCGTCTGGAAGCCGCTGACGTGAACATCAAGTGCGGGGAGTTCATCGGCGAAGTCGACGAGGAGACGGTCTATATCGGCGACGAGGACGAACTGGACTACGACGTGCTGGTCTGGACGGGCGGCATCACCGGGCGCGATTGCATGCAAGAGGTCGATCTAGACAAGGACGAGCGCAACCACCGCGTCCACGCGGAAGGGAACTTCCAGACCGAGGACGAACACGTCTTCGCGATCGGCGACTCGGCACTGATCGACCAGCCGGGCGACCAGCCCGCTCCGCCGACCGCCCAGGCCGCTTGGCAAGCCGCGGAAGTCGCGGGCGAGAACCTTGCACGCGCCGTGCGAGAGCAGCCACTGAAGACCTGGACCCACAAGGACAAGGGTACGGTCGTTTCGGTCGGCGAGAAGGCTGTCGCCCACGACGTGGTGAATGTGCCTATCGAAACCTTCGGCGGGATGCCCGCGAAACTGCTGAAGAAAGCTATTGCCGCCCGCTGGATCAACGACATGACCGGTGTCGGCCGGGCCGCCAAGGCCTGGCCCGATATGTAGTACCTTTTTACTTCATCCCCTCTCCTCGCGCCTCCGGCGCTGCGGGGAGCGGGTTCGCAAAAATCTACGCTAAAAACGACCTTCTCGCTCCCGCTGGTCGCGAGAAGTGAAACCGCTCGCCAACGGCGCGCGGTATGCTGTCTCCTACTGCGCCGCGACTGCACAGCATCCGCTGCCGCACTACTTCTACTACTGCAGCAGCGGCCGCTCGCGGCTATCGGGTGTCGAGAAGCCTAGCGGTCGACAGACAGACCGGCGTGCCAGCCGTCGGCATCGGCTTCCTCGACAGCGGTGTCCATCTCCGCCAGATACGACACAGCAAGGCTGGCACACTTGGCTGCTTTGCGCTCTCCTTCGGTGCGGAACTCGCCGGTAACGCGGTTAGCGTACACCGTGCAGACAGCACCAGCCCGCAGGCCGTACAGGTTCGCGAGCGTGAGAATCGTTGCCGCCTCCATCTCGAAGTTGAGGACGCCGGCTTCCTGGAGCGCCGCGATGCGTTCGTCGCTGCCGCTGGCTTCGAAGTCCTTGAACCCGGGGCGTGACTGCCCGGCGTAGAAACTGTCCGTCGAGCAGGTGACGCCGAGGTGGTAGTCGTAGCCGAGTTCCTCGGCGGCGGCGACGAGCGCCGAAACAATCCGGTGGTCGGCGCTGGCGGGGTAATCCTCGCGGACGTACTCCTTGCTGGTCCCTTCCTGTCGCACCGCGCCAGTCGTGATGACGAGGTCGCCGATGCTGGCTTCCTCCTGGATAGCCCCACAGGAGCCGACCCGGATAAAGGAGTCAGCGCCGACGCGGGCCAGTTCTTCAAGCGCGATAGCGGCTGATGGGCCACCAATACCCGTCGAGGTCACGGAGATGGGTGTCCCGTCGTGGGTGCCCGTCGCCGTGCGGTACTCACGGTGTTCGGCGACGATGTCGTGGTCGTCCCAGTAGTCGACGACCTTTTCGACCCGCTCGGGGTTCCCCGGCAGCAGGACGCTGTCGGCCACGTCGTCATCGCTTACTTCCAGATGGTACTGTACGTCATCGTTCGGGTCTTCACTGTCGCTTGTCATTTGTCGAGGTGGTCGCTGGTGATTGTCGTCGGCAGGAGCTCCCCGAGTTCGTACACCGTCGGCTCGTCGCCGTCGGTGATGATCTCGAACGACTCGTCACAGAACTCGCTGAACGTCTGGCGGCACATCCCACAGGGGGTGACGCCGTCACGCTTGCCAGAGGTGACAGCGACGCGCTCGAACGACCGGTGCCCGTCGCTAACAGCCGCACCGATGGCCACTTCCTCGGCGTGCAAGCTGTTGCTGTAGTTGGCGTTTTCGATGTTACAACCGGTGTAGACGCTGCCATCACTCGTTTCGAGCGCCGCGCCGACCGTGTACTCCGAGTACGGCGCGTACGCCTCGTCAATGGCGTCTCTCGCTGCGTCGAGGAGGTCCTCCATGCACTGGGCGTCGAAGGGCCGTGTAGAAATTCTATCGGTCTCGGTAGCAGTCGGTGCTCAGGCGTCAGGCGTCGGCGGCACTGACAGCCGTGACGGCGTCACGGACTGCCTGTGTGGTGTCCGCAACCAGCGCGTCGATATCGTCACTCTCTGCGTAAACCCGGACGTACGGCTCGGTGCCGCTCGGCCGGACGAGCGTCCACGACCCGTCATCGAAAGAGAGCCGGACGCCGTACTCGGTCGAGACATCGGCTTCGGGGAACGCATCCGGCAGGTCGGATTCCAGTCGCTCCATCGTCTCGGCTTTGGCGTCGTCGGGGCACTCCACACTTACCTTCTCATAGGGCCGCTCGGAGATGACGGCCCGCCTGTCACCCACACTCTCCTTGGCGAACAGGCGCGTCAGCACGGCCGCACTGGCAACGCCGTCGATCCAGCCACCGAAGGCGGTGTGGATGTGTTTCCATGGTTCTGCGGCGAAGACGACCTCGGTTTCGTCGGTCGCGTCCGCGCGAACGTCGGCGATACCGACGTGGAGCGAGCCGAGGTGGATGCGTTCGACGCGGCCGCCAGCGGCTTCGACCCGTTCGTCGATGCGGCCGGAGGCGTTGGGCGTCGTCACGACGACGGGGTCCGAAACGTCCGTGGCACGCGTGTAGTGTTCGGCCAGCATCGCGAGTATCGTGTCCTCGTGGATGACATCACCGTCGGCGTCGACGACGACGATACGGTCGGCGTCGCCGTCGTGGCCGAACCCGAAGTCGGCGTCGGACTCGGCGACGAACTCGCGGAAATCGGCCAGTGTCTCCGGCGTCGGCTTGCTCTCGCGGCCGGGGAAGGTCCCGTCGACGTTCGCCTCCGTCGCGAGTACGTCGGCACCCAGTTCCCGGAGGACCTGTGGCGTCGCCACGCTGGCCATCCCGTTCCCGCAGTCGACTGCCACCGTGAGCCCTGCTGGGTCGCCACCAAGCGACTCGGCGTAGTCGGCGACAGCGCCTCGATACTCGTCGAGGTAATCGACCGATTCTGTGTCGCCCCAGTCGCGCCAGGCCGTCGGTGTCGAGCCGTCCTCAATTCGCCCTTCGATGCGCGTCTCGTCGTCGTCGCCGTACTCGGTGCCATCGGCGAATACCTTGATGCCATTGTCCGTCGGCGGGTTGTGGCTCGCGGTAATCATCACACCGCGTCGACCTTGCGAAGCGTACGCCAGCGTCGGCGTCGGCACGCGGCCGATTCTGACGACTCGCGCGCCGGCGCTTTGCAGTCCCGCGGCCATCGCGTCAGCGAGGGCTGGCGAGGTCACGCGACCGTCGTACCCTAGCACGAACGTCTCGCCGTCTCGGCCAGTCGCCTGTCCAACGCGCAGCGCGAGGTCCGGCGTCACCTTCGATACGACATCACCGCGGATCCCCGCGGTCCCGAACAGTTCCATACCGGCGATGCGGAAGCCGACCGTATAATTCTCTCGTTCGGCCCTCACTTCTTCCCGATAAGGAATGTGTCGCCCTTGCCGTCACGGATGACCCGTTCGGTCACAGCAAAGCCATGTCCCTCCAGTTGACTCCGGATGCCAGCAACGGAGTGGCCGTTGGTCTCGAGTCGGTTTCCGTGGACTTCACAGTACACGAGCCGACATGAGGGCTGGTCGAGCGTCGACGACAGACCATTGAGAACAGCGCCCTCCGTCCCTTCGACATCGATTTTGATCGCAGTCGGTGTCGGGAGGTGGTTGTCAGCGATGAACTCGTCGCCGTGTCGCTTGCTAATTGTGATTGTCTCGTGCTCTGTCGCTGTCGTCACCAGCGAATGCCCGGCTGAACCAATCTTTTCGAGCGTAATCGAGAGTTCGGCTTCACCGTCCTCATCGACCATCGCGTGTTCGAATAGCGAAATATCGGCGCGGTTGTGTTGCATATTCTGTCGCAACCGCTCGGCGTTGTCGGGGTGTGGTTCGAATGCGATGACCGGATTGTCGGTCACCTCCGATGCCAGACAGGCATACAGACCGATATTAGCCCCGATATCGTAGAACACGTCGTCGGGCCGGAGTTCCCCCAGCAGATCAGCGAGTACCGGCCGTTCGTCTATCTTCCAGAGGTCAGTAAACTCATTGTAGGTTGGTATCAGGAACTCTGTGCTGACATCACCGACTGTGACCGCGTATGTATCGCCAGCAAGGCGGTACGAGACTTCACGATACTGATTGTAACACCGGTTGAGTAGCGGTTTGAAGCCGGTCTGGGATGCAAGCTGAACGACGACGTCTGAAGATATCATTTAGAAAAGTTATTCAGACCAACTATCTATACTTGTCGTTTCATGGTCACATTACACCGTTGCGTATATCTACAGCTTAGACAGAGTGCCCCAGTCGTCGTCTCGTAGTCTCTCACTGCGGTAAAACAAAGCCGACCTCGGCACGAAAAACGTCTGGGCCGAGACCCGACCGTAACGATTGTTTCGTGTGGCTACAGCAGTTCGTCGAAGTCGTAGCCGTTGATGTCGACGCCGTCAGCGGTGACATCAGCGAGGTAGATGCCGTTGCCGGAGCCGGTGTCACGCTCGGCAGCAGCCTTGATGGAGGCAGCAGCGACTTCTTTGGCCTCGTCGTTGGTCATGTCTTCCTCGTAGCGGTCTTCGAGGGTCCCGTATGCGACGGTGAGCCCGGAACCGGTGACAGTGTAGTCGTCTTTCATGACGCCGCCAGCCGGGTCGATGGAGTAGACGTGGTGGCCATCGTCGTCAACGCCGCCGAGGATGGGGTTGATCGCGAAGAATGGACCACCGCGGGCGAAGTTGCCAGCCAGCGTCGAGAGGGCCTTCATGCTGATATCTCCACCGCGCCGTGCTTCATAGAGGTTGACCTCCGCACGAAGCGTCCGGATGAAGGACTGTGCGCCGCCGACGCTCCCGACCAGAGTGAGCGCCGCCGTGGGGTGAATCTGCTCGACCTTCTGGACATTCTTGTTCGAAACGAAGCGACCGCCAAGTGAGGCGCGCATATCCGTCGCGATGACGACGCCATCAGACGTACTAATGCCGATGGTGGTCGTCCCGGTCTTGTTCACCTTCTCCGAATCCTGTGCGGACTGTTCGAGGAGCTCGCCGACTTCGGGCGCGTACGGGTCACTCTGGAACTCGTCGGTAGCCTGGGGTCCAGAAAGATCCGGCCCCGGAGTCATATCTCGCATTACTGTGAGGTACTAGTCGGGTG
Organism: Haloarcula sp. H-GB4; assembly: GCF_030848575.1. Taxonomy (NCBI): domain Archaea; kingdom Methanobacteriati; phylum Methanobacteriota; class Halobacteria; order Halobacteriales; family Haloarculaceae; genus Haloarcula; species Haloarcula sp. H-GB4. The sequence goes on from NZ_JAVDDX010000001.1 coordinate 897,509, forward strand.
CTGATAAAACCTCTTTTCCTGATGGACTTGGCCGCAACCACTGCGGGCAGGTCTTCAGTCAGCTGCTTCGTCTTACGCGCTCGCCTGGTCGTATGCCTCATTGAGTCCCGACACGGCCCGGTCCATCGGCAGTCGGAGTCCGAACTGCTCCGTGAACATCGCCACCGGCAGCAGCATGATGCCCAGCAGCAGGGTGAGTTGGTACAGTGCGAACAGCGTTGCGGTGTACAGTCGAGCTACCATCTTCCTCGGTCCATCCAGAGTGGGTCTGGTATATAAGTCTTGTCGCCACATTTCAGTTCCAGATCATTGATCGTGATTGGCTAATCGGCCGCTGTCTTGCGGTTTATCGAGATGCCTGAAAGACAGGACTGGTGCCCGACCGATCTCCTGATCAGATATAATTGGGGTATGGGTCAGATGGCTGGTTTGCATAAGTTATAGAGATAGTAATGATGACGTGCGCAACAGCGGCGAATCAAAACTATCGAATAGTCGGACCACGAGAGCTAGTGTATGAACTACCTCGTGGCGATGGAAGCAGCCTGGCTGGTTCGTGACGTAGACGACATTGACGACGCTATCGGTGTAGCAGTGAGTGAAGCGGGGAAGCGGCTCAACGAGGCCGAGATGGACTACGTTGAGGTCGAAGTCGGCGCGACCGGCTGCCCGGCCTGTGGCGAACCGTTCGACTCGGCGTTCATTGCGGCCGACACGGCACTCGTCGGACTGGTACTCGAGATGGATGTTTTCAACGCCGAATCCCCCGAACACGCTCAGCGGATTGCCAAGAGCGAAATCGGCGGCGCACTCCGGGATGTCCCGCTGAAAGTCGTTGAGGTGTTCGAGACCGAAGCCGACGAGGACGAAGCCGAAGCCGAAGCATAATACCGTTCCACGTGAGTCGCCCGCCGCAGTAGCCGTGGGCTTTTTATATTACCTCTGGTAATTAGCGGATATGGACTTACCGACGCCACAGGATCTGCGGGAGCGCCGCAACGAACTTGGGCTAACTCAGAGCGAACTGGCGGAACGGGCTGACGTCTCTCAACCCCTTATCGCTCGTATCGAAGGTGGCGATGTGGACCCGCGGCTGTCGACGCTTCGGCGGATCGTGACCGCCCTCGAAGAGGCCGAAGGCGGCATCATCAAGGCCCGCGATCTGATGAACTCTCCCGTTGTTGGCGTCGCACCCGACGACTCCGTCCACCAGACCAAAGACCTGATGGACGAGAGAGGGTACTCGCAGGTTCCCGTCATTCGGGATGGGGCACCGCAGGGACTCATCGGTAACTCCGACATCCGCCAGCGACCCGAAGAGAACGTCGGCGACCTCCCAGTGGCTGAAGTGATGAACGAATCTATCGCAACAGTTGAGCCCGACGCACCCATTGACGAAGTCGACGCTTACCTGAACCACAATGCCGCTGTGATGGTCGTTGAAGATGGGGAAACTATCGGTGTCATAACCGAAGCGGATATCGCGCGTACGGTCAGCTAACTCCAATTCTCACAAACGCAAATCAGGATAGTTGCCCCGTACTCCCCGTAGGAGGGACTTAATACCGAAAACAGTGTCAGGGCTATATATCTATTCTCACCAATGAGAGATATACACACATGGCCAATCCCAGCGACCCGCTGTATGCCGAACTCGAAAAGGCCCTCGAGAACGCCGAAAGCGAGGCTGCCAGATACCACATCCGACAGGCGCTCCAGATTCGGATTGCGGAGGAGACTGCCGGCAAAGACATCTTGTCCGCCTGATCGGCTTCTGTCAGCGCCACGGATCGCTTACTCGGTGAGTTCGAGGTCGCGAATCGCAACCGTCTCATCCCCGTCAGCCACTTCGCCGATCACGCGAGCGTCCTCGCTGTCGGCGACAATCTCCGCAGCATCGGCCTTGGGGACCGCAGCGACGAACCCAGTCCCCATGTTGAACGTCCGGTGCATCTCCTCGTCAGAGACTTCACCTTCCGCCTGGACGAACTCGAAGACGGGCTGGGCCTCGAAGGGGTCGGTAATCTCGTACCGGTAGCTCCCCATCCGGGTGAGGTTTGTCCAGCCGCCGCCGGTGACGTGTGCGGCCGCATGGGTCTCGCTGGCTCGAAGGGGCGCAAGCACCTCGCTGTAGATCCGCGTCGGCGTCAACAGTGCCTCGGCGATGGTCTTGTCAGGGTTCGGCGGGAACGAGTCGGTGTAGTTGTGGTCCTGCGTGACTGCCTCGCGAGCGAGCGTGAGGCCGTTGGAGTGAATCCCGGAGGACGGCCAGCCGACGATAGCGTCACCGGGCTCGGCCTCGCCGGGGAAAACATCGTCTTTCGGTGCCAGTCCGGCACAGGTCCCGGCGATGTCCAGTCCCTTGATCACGTCAGGCATCACAGCGGTTTCGCCACCCACAAGCGCCACGTCGGCCCGCTTGGCTCCTGTCCGGAGCCCCGTGCCGATATCCTCGCTCGTCTCCTCGTCGGGCGTTTCGACCGCGAGGTAATCGACAAAAGCGACCGGCTTGACACCGGTCGCGATGAGATCGTTGGCGTTCATCGCAATGCAATCGATGCCGATTGTCGAGTAGTCGTTGACGGCCTCGGCGACAAGGAGCTTTGTGCCGACGCCATCCGTTGCGAGTGCGAGGTACTGGTCGCCGATGTCTACCAGTCCCGCGTAGTCGCCCTCGAACTCGCCGGCTGCACCGATGAGCGCCTTCGTGGCCGCCTCGCTGGCGTCGATGTCCACACCAGTTTCCGCGTAGGTCAGTCCCTCCTCGCTGTCGGCGTCGTCAGCCTCGGACTCACTGTCGGTCATACCCGAGAGCGTGCGTGGCGCAGGCAAAAGAGCGTCGTTCCGGCGGAGCGCTCCGGCCGCTCAGAGGACGAACAGCGCGCCGACCCCGAGCAGAATCGACGGCACTGCGACGGCGAGAAACACCGGCGTGCTCCATTCCCGAACCGTTCGACCGTCGAGCGGGCCGAAAGGAAGCATGTTGAAGCCAGCGAGCAGGAGATTGATCTGCAGACCCATCCGGGCGACTTCCCAGAGGAAGCCACCCGTGCTCAACAGTAGTGCCGCGACGAACGGAACGAGGAACACGACAGCGAGCGCGAGGTTCGTCACCGGTCCGGCGACGGCGATGAGGCCATGTTGCTTCGCTGTGAGTCGACCACGGTGGACGACCGCCCCCGGCGCGGCGAACAGGAAGCCAGCGAGGCCGCCCAGAACTGCAAACCCGAGCATCCGGTAATCGGCCTTGAACGCAGCGATCTGTCCGAAGCGGACGGCGACAACCTTGTGAGCCAGTTCGTGTAACAGGAAGCCGACGCCGACGGTCAGCAGACTGATCGCGAACGTGCTGGCGATTTCGGCACCCGAGAGGCCGCCGAACTGGCCGAAGACGATGCGGCGGAACTGTCGTTCAAGGAAGAATGTAAACGCCAGTCCGAGTGCAAGCCAGGCGACGAGGAGGTCCCGGAGTTCGCGCTGGCTGAAGCTGAGGCCACCGATAGTTCGCTCCGTGGTGGGTCGCCGTCGTCGACCCGCCATTAGAGCACCCCCACAAGTATCTGGGTCCCTTCGCGGACACCTTGCCAGAGCAGGTTCGAGACACCCTGCATCCCGCCGATGTCCGAGGAGATATACGGAATCAGAACCGGGAACACGACGTAGGAGGCGATTGCGCTGCCGACGTTCGTCAGCGCGACGACGAGAATCAGGCGGAACAGCGGTACTGCACGCATCCGGCTGACGAGGTCCATAACCGGTGATTCCTGGTCATTGAGTATCTCATTGAGCGTCGCAATGTCGCTGATATTGACGGAGATGTACCGCAGTTCGACGTAGCCCGCGAACCAGCCGGCGGCTAGCAGCGGAAACAGGCTCGTCAGCCAGCCGAACGCGCCGGCAGCAGCCGCGCTCGACCAGTGTGCGCCGGCCACCTTCGCCAGCCCGCCGGCCAGTACCGCGTTAACGGCGACTAGCGCGACGAACAGCTGCAGTAGGACAGCCTGACTTGCCCCGCCGAGGATGAGCAGACCGAAGAAGACGAGAAAGACGACGCCGAAGCCGTAGCCGACGAGTTTGTACAGCGAAACGCGACGCCCGCCCTCGGTTCCGGTGAGCGACTCCATCGGTGGGAGCGTCTCCGGGTTGTCGAGATAGTTTTGAATGCCTTCACGGTGGCCCGCACCGACGACGGCAAGGACGTGATAGCCGGCCTCACGGAGGGCGATAAGTCGGTGGGCAATGAATGCATCGCGTTCGTCGATAAGCGCCTCTGCGCCTCCGGGGGAGAACTGACGGAACTCCTCCATCATCGCACTGACCACGTCAGTGTCGGTCAGCTTCTCCATGTCGAACTCCTCGACATCGGCCTCACCGCGGAACCGAACCAACAGTGAGGCGATGGGAATCCCGATACCGGCCGCGACAGTACAGATGAGCAACAGAGTATCGAGCAAGCCCTCGACGGTCCCACCGAGACCCCCTGGCAAAACTGAAAGACCCCCACTCGGGACAATAAACGGGCCGCCGAAGGCCCCGGCGACGACCGCAAACAGCCCGCCGAAGACAGCGCCGATGGTCAGCCCGACGGTCAACGGCGGCCCCATCTCGGCTGCGAGACTGCCGACGAGCTTGAGTTTCTCGACGGCCGTCAGCCGCGCCCAGAACCGCTGGACAGTCGTCTGGATATCTCGGTCGACGAGTGCGACGCCGAGGCCGAGCCGTTCGGCGGTGTCGATTCCCGCTTTCATGTCCGCACCCGGCTCGATATCGAACCGATCGCCAAGCCGGGTCTGAATGTACGACAGCATCCAGTACGCGAGGAACTGAAAGACGGTGTTCCCGCGCAGGAGGTCGCTCGCATCGAGATCATCAGGAGTTTCCCCCTTGATCTGGCGATACCGGCCCTCGTCGAGTTCGACAGCGACGATATCGGGTTCGGACTCCTCAATCGCTGATTCCACTTCTTTGACGCTGTGCTCGGAAACGTGAGCGGTTCCGACGACATCGACGCGTCCCGCCCCTGACGGTTCCGGGAACTCGTCTGCCGCCGACTCCGCGTGTTCGGTCATCACCCGCGTTACACATTCGTTTCCTTTACCCTTGTCGGGTCCGGATGACCGCCGAGAAACGGCGACCAAAATCATGTCCGTGACGTTGTATGTTCTCTGTACGTGCCGAAGCTATTACCAACTCTTGTATTAATACAGCCACAGACATCGTGGTAACTACTGGACGGAGGCAGTATTTGTAAATACGTAATAGATTTGCTGATTCAAAAGACTGATATGTACGGGGTCGAACTGTATCCGATATACGATGTATGACCTGACTGGATTTCAGCGGGACCTGCTGTACGTCATCGCAGGCCTTGATGAGCCCCACGGGTTAGCGATCAAGGAAGAGCTCGAAAACTACTACGAGAGCGAGGTCAACCACGGCCGCCTGTATCCGAACCTCGACACGCTCGTTGAGAAGGCACTCATCGAGAAGGGCGAACGCGATCGCCGAACGAACTTTTACACGCTGACCAAGCGTGGCCAGCGCGAACTTGACGCCCGGAAGGAGTGGGAAGCACAATACGTTTCGGCATAGTCACGTTTTTCAACTCCGTTCGACAGACTCAACCCCGGTGCTGGCCAACCTCGCGCCATGCCAACGGTACTAGAAACCTATATCGAGAACCGCTGGATGGTCCAGCCCAACCATTCGAACCACCTCGGTTCGACCCACGGAGGGAACGTACTGAAGTGGATGGACGAACTCGGGGCGATGTCGGCGATGCGTTTTGCCGGCGAAACCTGCGTTACCGCACGGATGGACCAAGTAAACTTCAAACGGCCCATCCCTGTCGGAGATACGGCCCTCATTGAGGCGTTCGTCTACGACACTGGCGAAACGAGTGTCAAAGTTCGACTCCAGGTTGCCCGAGAGAACCTCAGAACCGGCGAGACAGAGTCGACAGCGGAGTCGTACTCGGTGTACGTCGCAGTCGACGAGGACAGGAACCCGGTTCCTGTCCCCGACGTGATGACCGAGACTGACCGCGGTGAACAACTGCGACAGCGCGCCCTCGACGGGGAAGCGAACCGCTGATCTGCTGTAGTCACGTGAAAGGTATTGCACCATGGAGTGGGAATACCGTCGGGAAGGAGCAGCCAACAGTATGAGCTTTATTCGGCTCCGCCGCATACCACGATTATGACACTCGATGTCGAGACGCCGGAGCGCCCGGAGCTGTCCACCGGCGTCGCTGCCGACGAGTACGATGACGCGGAGGTACAGGGCGACGAATACCGACGTGAGGAGCTTGCCGAAGCCCTCGATGACGGCGCGTGGGCGGACGCTTTCGAGGAGTGGACCGCTGACGCGTCGCTTGATACCGACCAGTGGGCAATCGTCACGGATCTGGGACTCATCGACGAGTTCGATTTCTTCTGGGACTCCTTTGCGGGCCGCGTCGGCTACCACGCCCCGGGCTTGCCCGAGGACTGGCGCGAGCGGGAAATTCATCCGGACATCGACTCCTGGGGCACTGTTTCAGGTATCAACGCCGGACTGACCGAATTCGGCCAAGTCGTCTGCGAGGTACTGGCCGACGAGTACCTCGATTGGGAAGCGGAGGAGGTCGACGCGGACGACCTCCCGGACTTTTAAGCACTGCAGCGGTTGCACTACCTGGCGTCAGCGTCGGTGCAGCACTCTCACATCGTCGGCTGTGAATCGTTCCGATGGACCAGTCAGGGACCGGCAGCCTGATAATCACCCACGCGCTTGCACCAGATATGGCTGAAATCGTCACCCCACGCAAACGCGAGTGTGAGCGGTGTGGGCGGGTCGACGAGTGGGACCCGGACCAACACAGTTGGCGTATCGTCACCGACGACGGGACCAAACAATCCGGCGACCCACACTGTCTCCACGAGTGGGACATCAACGGCACGTTCAATCCGCTGGCCGAGTGAGTTCGCCGCTCCGCTGCTATCGACCTTTTGACTGGTAGGTGTCGCCGCTAGAACGTACTCCGCTGATGGAATCTACAAAGAGTCTCGGGCAGATCAAACATCGGTCAGCCAGCGAACGACCGCTGGGACTCCGCTACGCTCCTGCTTCAGCTGCGTCTTCGGTCATCGGTGCGCGCGATTCACCGCTGGTCTCATTGCCCTGCTGAATCGTTACCGGTTCCAGTTCGACGGTTGCGGCGGCGGCGTCCTGGCCGATGACCTGCCCTTCAGTGACCTCGGTCGCGCCGGTAAAGCCGGTCCGGGTGCCGTTGTTAGCCCCGACTGCGCTGAACTGATACTGGGTCTCGGCACGGACGCTCACGTTCGTGTAGCCCTCGTCAGTCCCCCAGTCGTCGTACCCAGTGGTCGAGTAGGGAACAGTCATCTCGAAGTTCCCGTTCTGATCTGTCTGGGTCCGCTGGCGGTAGACGAACGTCTTGTTCGTGGCCGGGTTGCGCATCTGGACGGCGGTCCGGACTGTCGCGTTCGCCGGTCCGGTCCCTTCAATCGTTGCGCCGGGGACTCGCTCGAATATCTTTGCCCAAGCGGAGGACTGATACCGCGGGTTGTTCGGGAACGCCTCAGTCTCACTTGAACCGACCAGCCGATAGTGCTCCATTGCTGAAACCCGTTCAGATGGGTTGTCGCCGAACCCACCGACCTGTGAGGTCGCGTCTTCTTCGACGTACTGACGGGCCTGCTCCATGCTCTCGAACTGTCGGATGACCCGTCCCTGTTGCTGGCCTTCTGGTTCCTGTTCGTTGGTCGGCGCACCGCGGTACTGACCTCCCTGGCGTGTCTGCTTGTTCTCCCAGTCGACGACAACCGGCTGCGGGTTTTTAGCGCTGCCGTGGAACCGGTACAGCCGAGCGGTCATCGTCTCGTAGTAGGCCTGCTGCTGGAACGTTATCTGTCTGGCACCGCCGTCCTGGGACTGGATGTACATTCGGCTGTAGTAGTCTCCTGGCCCCACGCCGTCAGCGTACGTCGCTGGCGCGAAGAATTTGCCATTGAGGTTGCCGTTGGTTTCAGCCATCTTCCAGTCGACAGCGACGTATCTGGTCTTCGCGTCGTCCTCGTCTGCGCTGTCGAGGATGCTGTTCGCCTGTGTTTCATTCTGTGCGACTAGGAACGGGGCCACAGTCTCAGTTCCCTGCTGGAACGGGTTCGCGTTCGGCACGCGCTCTGCTCTGGTGGTAATCCAGTGCCCGTAGTCCCACCACGACAGAACACCGTACTGCCCTTCCTGATAGTCGAAGTCCTCTTGTCGATCATAGGTGCCATAGTACTCGAGTGTCGCGTCACCGCCGGAGCCGTACGCTCCCTCCGCAGGCGTGTTCCCTTCCATCCACTGCAGGCTCTCGTCCCAGCCCTGAATACTCGGCCCGGGACCGGTCGAACCCGCTTCGACCGGCGTCGTACCGAACGCGAACAGCGGGACGACGATGACGAGAAGTACCGTGAGAATTGTCAGGACCTGATAATACTCGATGCCATCGTCGGCACTGAAATCGAACCAGCGAATAAACCGGCCGACGAACATCCCCGACAGCACTGCAATCGGCGCGACGAGATAGTAGGCGAACCGTCGCTGGGTAAACGTAGCTAGCAGAATGAATAGTGCCCAGACGACGACGAGTAGCTCTTCTGCGGGCGCATCGTTAGAGAGGAACTGCTTTCCGAGCAAAAACAGACCACCGATCGCCGCAACGATGACAGCGAATCCGTGCGCCTCGAATAGGACACCAGCGCCCGGCAGTGGGCTGGCTTCCCCAACAGTGTTGGCCGTTTCACTGGTTGTAAGCCCAATAACCCGCATGACGTTGTTTGTGAAGAAGCTCCACAGATCGGGGGTCAATACTGCCATCAAAACGGCCCCAAACGCGAGGACTCCGAACACAGTCGCCGGATACACGTACTGGCCGTACTCTCGCTGCTCCATGAATCGGGCCAGCCATGCCATGAACACACAACCGAAGCCAACAGCCAACGCCAGCCCCGGCTGTAGCAGCGACTGAGAGGTTGCTGTGATCTCCAGAACGTTGATTCTCGACACACTCACCACGGCGGCAGTCGCCATCGTGATTGCACCAGCGATGGCTGTGTGTTCTGGGCTGCTGTCGTGAACGTACTCCAAACATAGCCGGAGCAGGAAGAAGACACCGAGGATCCCGAGAAGGAGCACACCGGGCGGCCAGACCCAGAGGTACATCGCGATTGCCACACCGGCCAACATGGACCAGCTGATGGTATCTCGGAGTGCATCTATATCTCGCTCGAGGAACTGCTCATAGATCGGCTTGTCCCGCGCGGCGACGCTAACTGCCACCATGACGCCGAGGACTCCGAGTACTTGGAAGAGCGCTTCAGCGACTTGGTGGTCAGAGAAGCCGACGATGCTCCGTCGGAGGAGCGTACCAGTCGAGAATGCGAGTACGGTGACTGCGGTCACCCCGCCGATGCGGTCGCCAAGTCGCCGTCCGATGAGGTACGTCGGAATCGCAACGAGCGTTCCGAATACGGGAGGTGCAAACAGAAGCGTCATTGCAACGGTCTGGTCGCTAGGGGACCCCAGACCGACAATCAGGGCGACCGTTGCGACGATCTGATCGAACAGCGTCCCGAACTGCCCGGTGCTGGTCCCGTACGGGAAATATGTCCAGGGGTCGAACGGCATCGTCGCGGGCCAGTGATCAACGACGTACTGGGTCGAACGGTAGTGATACCAAGCGTCGTTCCCGCTGAAGAGCACTTCGCCGTCAACGATAAAGTTCTGCCAACTCCGGACACGATTCCACAGCATGAACCCGAGCAGTACCAGGAGGACCGGAACGTGGTACCAGCGCTCGGCCCACTCCAGGGCGGACTCGAGTTCGGGGTTGTCGTCAAGATAGCCCCGTGATTGACTCATTGCACGGAAAAACTGCCAAGGCGCGCATAAGCCTTTTGACCTCTATTCGAGCGCAGGATGGAAACGCCTAACAGCACCGGTGGCACACCACCGACCATGCGAGTCTCGGTCGTGCTCTGTACGCACACGATGGAGCGATATGACGACTGTCAAGCGGCGGCCGAGAGCATCTTAGCCCAGACCTACGGCGACGTAGAACTCGTACTGGTCTCGGATGGGAACCGAGAAGTGTACGAACAGTACGAATCCGACTTCGGTGACCGAGACGATGTCCTGACTCACTGTAATGATGCAAACGTCGGGCTGTTAGAGAGCCGGAACAACGGGGCCGAAGTCGCTACCGGAGACGTCGTCGCGTTCATTGATGACGACGCAATCGCTGACGAGGAGTGGGTCGCGGTGCTAGTCGATGCCTACGAACAGCATGACGCGCTCGCGGTCGGCGGCCGGATGACGCCAGCGTGGGTCGCCGGCAAACCCAGTTTCTTGCCGGCGGAGTTCTACTGGCTCATCGGCGTGACCCACCGAGGATTCGGACCGAACGGCGACCCCGACGAACCCGGCGTCGTTCGCAACACCTTCGGCTCGAACATCTCCTTCAACCGGGACGTGTTTCTCGAACTGGGCGGCTTCGACGACGACATCGGCGGTCGACAGGGCGAAAAGAACCTGCAGGGCGGCGAGACGGAACTCTGTGCGCGCCTGCGAACTGAATACGACAAAGGTGTGTACTACACCCCGGACGCGCTCGTCGCCCACAAGATATTCGACTACCGAACTGACCCTGGGTGGCTGTTAGACCGCGCGTTCTGGCAAGGCTACTCAAAACGCGGCATGGAGGTGTTCGTACCGGAATCGACCGGTGAAGAGTCCGATTTTCTCGGCGACCTCCTGCTCCGGTTTGCCCCCGAAAGGATCGGGGGCCTCATCCGCGCTCCCTCTGTAGCCGGCGTGTTACAGTTCGTGTTCCTGTTCGCCCTCACGGCATTCGTTGGCTTTGGCTACCTGTACGGGATGACTGTCTGGAGGTAACAGATGACGGACCCAACACGTCAGCAAAAGTGTGAGACGGAAACACAGGAAGCGGACCTGCCGAACGTCTGTGTCGTCACGCACCCACTTGCCGCGGCCGGCGAGAACGCCACACGGAGCCTGCTGGATATCCTCTCTGCGATCACATCGGTCGCACTCGTGACGGCTGACCTGCCAGTCGATTCTGAGATCCGCGACCGGCACGAACTCGTTGAAGTCACGCGGAAAGGCGCGGGCGACTCCATCGTCACCGCCGCGTTCCGGTTTCTGCTGAACCAACTCCGAATGTGTCGCGTTATTGCTGATCGTGACGAAGACGTGGTCCTGTTTTTCGGCGCAACGTCGTACCTGCTACCCATTATTGTGGCTCGGTTACTCGGGAAGACTGTCCTCGTCGAACCCCGCGGCGACGTGCCGTTGACGCTCCGGCTGAACTGGGAACAGCAGTTGCCCGATTTGGTGGCGGCTGTACTCGCTGGGGCCGTCCGTGCACTCGAACGAGCTGGCTTCGCCGTTGCTCACGGCGTCATCACCTATACGCCGGAGATGGCTCGCCAGCTGGACCTGCATCCGGAAGCTCCGACCGTGTATCCGACAGGGGCGCGCTACGTCCGGACGGACGAATTTCGCGTCCAGCGTCCCTACGCTGACCGCGACCGCGTCGTCGGGTTCCTCGGGCGGCTTGACGAAGAAAAAGGCGTCCGGGAACTGGCAGCAGTTGCCACGCAACTCCCCGACGACATCACCTTCCGATTCGTCGGGGACGGCGCCCTCCGAGAGTGGCTGGAACAGGACCTCGCCGCGGAGATTGAGGCCGGTCACGTGGAATTGACCGGCTGGGTAGACCACGATGCGGTCCCACACGCTCTGAATGACCTCGAACTCCTGATCTTGCCCTCCCAGCCGACTGAGGGACTCCCGACGACTATTCTGGAGGCGCTGGCTTGCGGAACGCCAGTATATGCCAGCCCAGTCTCGGGTGTCCCGGATGTGGTTAGGGACGGAGAGACAGGTTTCACTATTAACTCACGCGAGCCCACAGCACTGGCGGCGGGTATCGAGCGGATTCTCGACAGAGATGATCTGGCAACAATCAGCGAGAACGGACGCGCCCTGATCGAACGCGAGTACAGTTTCGATGCGGCCTGTGAGCGATACCGCGGTATCCTTCGTTCTGTCGCCGGCTACTCGTCGTAACCCAACCGTCGGAGCCGTTCCTTGACATCCTCATCCATGTCCGGGCGCTCGACGTCGTCCGCCTCCGTTGCCCGAACGAGTTGCCGGTGGTCATTGAGCTGTTTGCGGAGCCGCCGCTCCTGAGCTGGATGGTCCTCGATGACGTTCACCTGCTCTTCAGGATCCGCTGTCAGGTCATACAGCTCGTCATCCTTGTCCTCGTGGGCAATGAGCTTCCACTCGGGCTCACGTACGCGGACGTGTTCGTCGCCGTCGTCATCGCGGTAGCCGCCCAGAATCTCGTTGCGATCCCACTCCCCGTCGAAAGCGAGTCGCCGGAGGCTCTGTCCGAACCAGTTGTTCGGCACATCGAGCCCAGCGGTGTCGACGAGCGTGCAGGGCAGGTCAGTCAGCCCGACTAGCTCGTCGTAGCTTCCCGTATCGTCCCAGCCGTTAATCAAGAGCGGGACGTGGTTTTTCACGTCAAGGAGGCGTGCGCCGCCGAAGTAACCGTGCTCGAGGAAGTGGTCGCCGTGGTCCGCCGTCAACGCCATCACGTAGTCGTCTCCCCACGTTGATTTGACGGCGTCCATGAGACGGCCGACTTCTGCGTCGTTGAACCGTATCTCCGCATCGTAGAGGTCGATGAACGTCTGGTGCTCTTCCGGTGTCACTGCCTCGGGCTCCTCAATGAACTTTCGGCGAAGTTGGATCGATTCGTTGTCCGACACCGTTTCGTCCCGGAACTCCCGCTGGTATTCCTCGGGTGGGAGGAACGGATGGTGGACGTCCATGTAATGTGCCCAGACGAACGTCGGCGTCTCATCGTCGCTGTCCTCGATGAACTGAATCGCCCGGTCTGTAATTTCATCGGCCGGGACGTGATAGGACCCGACGTTGAGACCCTGTGAGGACTCGAGGAAATCATAGCCTCGCCTCAGGAGGGAGAGCAGTCTGCCGTCGAGGTTCGTCTTGGCCCACTTGCGGAGCTTCGAGGTAGTTGACTCGTCGGGCGCCGAGTCGTAGAACTCGTCCCAACCCCGGTCGTAGCCGAACTTCCCGGAGACGTAGAGGTTCGAGTGAAACCCGCCGGTGCGGTAGCCGGCATCGTCGAACACTTCAGAAATAAGGGTCTGTTCCTCGGAAATGCGTTCGTGGCCGCCGTACATCATCGGCGTCACGCCCGAGAGGATGCCGGGAAATGAAAAACGGGTGCCGCCGACATGAGAGAAGGCATTCAGGAACGTGCTGCTTTCTTCGGCGTAAGCGTCAATCTGTGGTGTAGTATCTCGCTCGTATCCGTGGTACCCCACATGGTCCGCTCGTAGCGAATCGATAGTAACGAGGAGGACGTTGTTCATGCTACTGCGTCCGCCAGTGGCACAATTAAGGATTGCTATAGTGTCGTTTCCGGCATAAGTAATCGAGCTTTCGCACGGACCCGCGTCGAAATGATTACAAGGACGACAGCGTAGACGACCCCGCCGAAGCCGGCGAGCAGCAGCGTCCCCAGTCGACCCGGGGGCATCAGCATGGCGACGGGGGAGACTGCAGCGGCCATCACCGTGGCAGCGGCGACCTGAGTGCCGAGTGTCCGGTACGGAATTTGGATGGATCCGACGATGTTCCCGAGCACCCAGTAACTGATTAGTGCTCGAAGTAGCGACGACAGCGCGGTAGCGATGGCCGCACCTGTCCAGCTGAATTGCCAGATGAGAACTGCGTTCAAAATCACGTTAGAGGCGATAAAAACCATGTTGACACGGAACGCTGCGTCAGGCCTGTCGACCCCGTTGATGACGTTTGTGAACTGGGAAGCGAACGCGTCAGCAAGATATGCTGCAATGAGGATGAGCAACACCGTCCCGCCCTGGCCGAATTCCGGGCCAAAGAACCGAAGGACCCGTTCGCCGATGATGGCCGCACCGACGAGTCCCGGAATGACGAGGATACCGCTGAACGCCAGTGCCTCGTCGAGGTAGTGAACGATGCGGTCGTAGCCGTCCGCCGTGCTCAGGTCGCTAACCTCAGGAAAGAGCGTCTGGCTGATCGAAGAACTTGCAATCGCAAGCATCGATCCGATACCCCACGCCGCCTCGTAGATACCGATGAGAGATGCACTGACGAAAAACGAGAGAAAGATCGTGTCGAGCCAGCCGAAGACTCGGCCTCGGAGTGCCCCCATCCACGCATACTTGGCGTAGTCGATGAGGCTCCGGAGCTGATCAACGGTGGGCAGCGCCGGCCGCCGCTTACTCAGCAGGAAAGCAGCCCCGGCGGCGATGGCTAGCGACAAGGCGTGGCCCAGCGCGATGCCGGCCACCCCCATCGCCGCCAGAAGCGCCCCGACCTGTAGAGCGGTCCGCGTTACGCGCTCGCCGGCCTTGAGCCACCCTGTCGCAGCGACTCGTTTCTGTCCCTGCAAGCTTCCCTGTGTCGTCCGGTATGCCACTGCCGCGATCAACATCACCACGATCTCCACGTCGTAATCGATGAGGACCCGCATTAGCTCGCGGTTACGGGAGACAATCCCTCCGAGGAGTTCGCCGGCCGCCAAGACGAGGACGCCGAGCACGGCAGTCGTAATCGCGTTGAGCAGGATACCGCCGCCGATGAAACCGGCAGGACTGTCACCCTCGCTAATCCGTTTTTTCATCGCGTTCGCGACAGCGTTACCCGGAATTACCAGCCAAAAGAAGCCCAGCGCGACGATAACAGAATACTGTCCAAGACCGCCTGCACCCAGAACGATAGCAATGAGCCATCTTGCGGCGAAGCCGGCCAGCGTGACGACGGCCTGTGAGACAAAGTGTGAGAAGGCGGTTTTCCCAAGCTTCATTCCATGTAGCCAAGGTCCCGAAGCTGGCGCTGGACCGCACCAGAGAACTCCTCTTGTTGGCCCCCCGATACTGGCTGGCCGTTCGCCTCAATCCAGTCCGCTAAATCGGACTGTAGCGACTCGGCCACCTCTGGGTGCGCCTCACGCACGTCGGTTTCCTCATCGGTTACCTCGAACAGTTCTGAACCTGCTTCGCTCTCCTGATAGCGCCACTCCTCTGTCCGGAGCCCGCTCAGCGTCGCGGTGTGGAACGCTGAGTAATCAAAGTCAGGGTTGTGTGTGAGTAGTTCTTCGTAGGTGTTCGGGCCCCGCTGGGAAACGGCGAACTCACGACCTTCCTCACGGAGGTCGACTCCGATGGTATCTGAACCGTCCACGCCGGCGACTTCAAGCAGCGTCCGCATTACGTCGCTATGCTGGATGATGTCGTCGTCGCCGACGGCTAACGGATCCTCGAGTCCGTCAATAACGAGCGGGACGCGGGTAACGGCGTCGTTCAGGACGTAGCTGTGCGAAAGCAATCCCCACTCGCCGAATAATTCGCCATGGTCGCCCGTAATCACGATGATGGTGTCACCGAGGTTGAGCGAGCGCAAATTCGAGACAAGCTGACCGACCATCTCATCGGTGTAGGCGATTTCCGAGTCGTACATCGCACGCAGGGCGGCCCACTCCTCATCGGTCAGCTCGCAGCCGTTTGCGATGATTTCATCGAGGTTGTAGTGGATCTCGAGCGCACGTTCAGCGGCCTCACGTCCGGACATTTCAAGATCATCAGTAAAGGTATCAAGGTATTTTCCCGGCGGATAATAGGGTCGGTGGGGTTCATTATAATGGAGATAAAAAAAGAATGGCTTGGACTCGGATTCGAAGTCGCCCAGCCATCGCTTCGCAACACCGTTCATCAGCAGTGGCGACGCGTGTTTTGACGTGTCCATCGTCAGCCCGGCCGAGTGGCTCCGGATGTTCCAGAGGTACGAGGCGAGGGTCTTTGCACCGGCCTGATGAATTGTTGAGGACGCGAGCCACTGAAACCGATCGAAGCCGCGGTCAAGATTGGTCGCCGAGCTCAGATAGGAGTTGCGCGACAGGCAGGCCGTCCGGTAGCCGGCGTCTTGGAACCGTTCCGCGACAGTAGTAATGCTGTCAGGGACTGCGTTCCCCTTGATGCCGATATTCGTGTGGGTTGGAGCATAGCCAGTCAAGATGGCGCCACTGGAGGGCAGTGTGGATTTACTGTGAGCGATGCACGTATCGAACCCGTGGCCCGAAGCAGCTATATCGGCCATCTCCGGGGTCGTGTCGCGCTCGTATCCCCCGATCGTCGTGTGATCCGACCGAAGGCTGTCGAGAGTTATCCAGACGATGTTCGGCGTCGACATACGGTATACCGTTGTTGATTTGCCCTCCAGTAATTTATATTCCGGTTCCAGACGGAGAAGGTGGATTACTGACGTATTGTGAGAGCCGGAGGCACACCAGAGAGCATGACGGCAGACACCAGCGCTAGCGAGAAATTTCCTACTGGCTCAGGAAGTGTGCCTCCAGCACGTCACCACGACTGCCGGCGCAACAATATACGAACACCCCTCGAAGGTGGGAACTCGACCACTGACGGCTGTCCCGTGGGTCGAGTTCGAGTCCTCCCAGCCTGAGACGGCCGACGACAGGACTGTCAAAGACCGTTTGGAGACCTTGGGCTATGCTGAGTAGTCAAAGTAAATAAGTATTAAATATACACGTAGCCGAAGTAAGACAATCATGGTGCTGGTCGTTCTTGGTATCGACGCGCTGGATCCGGAGCTGGTAGACCCTGCGGACCATCCGAACCTCACGCTCGATAGCTACCGATCTATCGAGACAATAAACAGCGTTGAAGGGGAGCCAAGTACCCACGAACTGTGGCCGACGATTATCACCGGTCTTTCTCCCGAAGAGCATGGGCTCGAACTCGAGGACGGTGTGGCCTGGGAGAACCCCTTGCTACGGTACGGGAGCGCGGCCGCGAGCTACCTGCTTCCCGACGGGATTCAAACCAGAATTGGTGCGTGGCTGCTCAACAATACCGGCGAAGACGCGTTCCGTGTTCCAGCGACCTACTACCAGAACGAAGGGATATCGACGGTATTCGACGGTCGTGAGGCCGCGACCATCGGCATCCCGAACTACGTTGTCGATCCCGATATCGAGGACCGAGAACACAGCCTTCGGCGGAACCTCGGAGACCTGTTCGAACGCGACCAGAGCGCCCGGGGTGGTCATACCTCATCCGACCCAGTAGCGTTCTACGAGCAGTGTCTGGAGATGTCAATGATTCGCCTCGCCCGGGCGCGAAGAGCACTCAGAGGCGGCCAAAAGAGTCTGGTCTTCGCGTACACGAGCGGACTTGACCTTATCGGCCACGTCACCTACGACCAGCCGACTCTCCAGATGCAGGCCTACGACGAACTCGACGAGTTCGTGGGTGAACTGCGGGATGACCTCCACGAGGACGATGAACTTCTTCTCGTGAGCGACCACGGGCTACAGGACGGCGTCCACACCCACGAGGCAATGGTCGCGGCGACGGACAACCGTCTCGTTGACGATGTCGGGAGCGTACTGGATGTCCGTGCGGCCATCGAGTCCGAACTGGACGCCCACGACCACGACGGCAGCGGCCGCGGGCAGCGACTCTCGATGGGGCAGAATGACGCCGTCACCTCGCAACTTGAAGACCTCGGGTATATGTAACTCAGTCCACTAGCTCGCCGTACAGCTCCCGATACGCGTTCGCAACAGTGCGTATCTCGTACTTCTCTTGGACCAGCTCTCGACCCGCGGTGGCGAGACGTTGGCGTCGTTCGATGTCGGAGGCCAGCGTGACCAGATGGTCTGCGAGACGGGTGGCGTCCCCGGTCGGGTGGAACAGCGCCACGTCGCTGTAGGGCTCGGTGAACGGTGGAATCTCAGAGAAGACAGCCGCATTGTCGGTGGCCAGACCCTCGACGGCCGCGGCACTGAACCCCTCCCATAGCGACGGCATCGCGTAGATGTCTATCTCGTCGAGCATCTTGTAGACGTATCGACGATCGAGATAGCCGAGGAAGTGGACGGCGTCGGTGACGCCGTGTTCTGCTGTGACTCTCCTGAGGGCGTCTTCCTCCGGACCGTCGCCGGCGATGACCAACTCGATAGGGGTGGCCGAGCGGTCGCGGGCAAGAGCGAGCGCGCGGACGAGCGTCGCCTGGTCTTTCTGTTCGGTGAGCATCCCCGCGGTACCGACGAGAGCGGTGTCGTCATCTATGCCGGCCACCTCGCGGGCGCTCCAATCGACTGTTCGACCGGCGTCGATTCGGGCGAAGTCAACGCCGTTTGGGATGAACCTGACACGGTCTTCGGGGAGTAGGATGTCCTCCCAGCGAGTAAACGAGTCGTATACCGCCCGTGAATTACAGACGACGCGGTCAGCCAGCGGATTCGTGAATCCGTTCGCTACCCTCCCCAGTCTGTTGAACCCCTTCCGCATGTTCCCCTCTCGGGATACCGACGGGACCCCGAGACACCGTGCGATGGCCTTCGCGAACGACCCGGAGTGGTTGTGGTGAGCCTGCACGACATCGTACTCGCGGAGTATCGCCGCGGTGCGTCTGACGGTCTGTACGTCTGCCCCGACCGTCGTGTCCGGCGCGTCAAGACAGGTGACACCCACCCGGTCGTCGCCGTCGAAGGACTCGGCGTCGAACCACGCGAGGATGTCCACCTCGGCGTCGGTGTATTTCACTACCGCCGTAGCGATATCGGCTGGGACGCTCGTCTCGCCGACTGCGTTGACGACGAAACAGACGCGTGGGCTGGTCCCGGTCATGTTCACTCTTCGGCGTACCCCAACGCCGCCAGTCGGTCCGAGACGTAGTCGGCGGCCCCGACAGAGGTCTCGGGCTCGAAGACTACCTCCGGCACCGTCACCAGCGGGTCGTTCCAACCGCTATCGTGGACCGAAACGTGCTCGCAGTTGGGGCTTGGCGACCCCTGGTCGGAGTCCGGGTTCGCACAAACATAGGTGGTATCTTCGAACCCCACCGACTGTACGGCCTGTATAAACTCCCACGTCGCACTCGCCGGTGACCGAGCATGGCCGACGACGGCGTCTGTCACCATCTCCGACAGCGTGTCGTACCAACACATATCGGGGATGATGAGTCCGTCCCAATCGACTGCCTCTAACCGTTTGAACAGGCTCAGAGAGCATGTCTCCGGGAGGTCTTTCGAGAGCCACGTCCACGCCGAATAAGTCAACGGCTCCCGTAAAGAGCCGGAGGCCGGTGGCTCGTCAGTTCCAAACAGCTGGTACGTATTGAATATCTTCCCTAGCATTGGTCTACATGGCCGATAGGCTTCAGAGGGCTCCTGACAGACATCGGTTACTGCAGCGAGTGAACTCACACCACGGCCCACTCCAAGCGGACGCTCGCAGTTCGCGATATCAAGCGTCTACTGGCCTTGCCGCAGGAAAATTCTTAACCGTTGTGGTTCAAACCACACGAGAGCGGCGTCTCAGTGTGGCGTCTGACTGCCGAGAGTGCCCGCAAACGGCGGACGACACCGCCGAGGTGGCGAGGAAAACAGAGTGTTTTTTATATTCGTGTTGTAGCCAACTAAGTATGCATCTGGGTATCGTTCCCGCCAATGATGGGTCACATCACGACCCGAGTGCCTGTCTCGTCGAGCGGGGCGAAGTACGGGCATTCGTCGAACAAGAGCGGATGAGTCGGGACAAACACGCCGAGGGGCAGTTCCCGCTTGAAGCCATCGAAGAGGTCCTCTCTATCGCGTCTATCTCTATCCGCGATGTCTCGACGATTTCGCTTTCGCGGAACTACGACAACCGACGGAAAGCGCTTGGCCGTCTCGCCCGTCGGGGGTACAACTCGACAACATCGGGCCGTTTCGAACGGCTCTACGACACTGTCATGTTACCGCTCAAACAGAGCACGCAGTTGACAAACGAGAAACTCCGGTCGCTGACGGCCTCGAAACTGAGCACCCATTTCGACATTGACCAGTCCGAACTCCCCGAGATTCGCTGCCGCAACCATCAACACACCCATGCGACGAGCGCGTTTTTGCCCAGCGGATTCGACGAAGCACTGGTCGTCTCGTTGGACAACTACGGCGGTCACCTATCCGGTGGCGTGTACCACGGTGAGGGGTCTCAACTGCGGATGTTGGAGTCGTTCCCGCGGTTCAACTCTCTGGGTCGGTTCTTCGGTGACTTCACCGCCTTCCTGGGCTTCCGTCGGTCTAATGGTGAAGGGAAAGTCATGGGACTGGCCCCCTACGGAGAACCGAATGAACACATCGGTTCCGTGGTGGAGTCCTACTACACCGTCGAGGATGGGCACTACGATGTCGAGGCGTTGACCTATCGTAAGCCCAGCGACGCTGTCGCGAAACTAGAACGTGACCTCGGGTTCGACCAGCGATACTGGCGCGACGAAATCGAGCAACGTCACAAAGACGTCGCGTTCCACTTACAACGAGCCGTCGAGGACATCGTCTCGCAACTGTCCGAGTTCTATCTCGAGCGCGAGGGCCTGTCGAAGGTCTGTTTGGCCGGCGGCGTCGCACTCAACTGCAAGATGAACAAACGAATTCGGGAGCTAGACGCCGTCGAGGACATGTTCGTCCAGCCTGCGGCCAACGACGCGGGCGGCGCACTCGGTGCCGCTTACATCGACAGCGTCGAGGCAGGCGACAGTATCGCCGAGATGCACCACCCGTACTTCGGGACGGCGTACACCACCGAGGAGGTGACAGCTGTTTGCGATGAACTGAAAGTCGACTACGACGTAGTAGATGACCCACCGGAACGGGCTGCAGAGCGACTCGCCGACGGCGAGCTGGTCGGCTGGTTCCAAGGCGGAATGGAAGGCGGTCCCCGGGCGCTCGGCAATCGGTCGATACTGGCGGACCCGCGGTCACCTGACTCGCTTGACCGCGTCAATCGGTACGTGAAACACCGGGAGGAGTGGCGACCGTTCGCCCCATCGATGCTGCGCTCGGCGGGCGAGCAGTATCTCGAAGGCGAACTCTCGAAGGCCGCACGGTTCATGATAGATACCTACGAGACAACTGCTGCCGCGAGAGAAGCGATTCCGGCGACTCTACACCCGGCGGACGACACCACCCGGCCACAGATCGTGACGGCGGATGCCAACCCCCGGTATCACTCGCTTATCTCTGCGTTCGAGGACCGAACTGGCGTCGGTGCCGTTCTGAACACCAGTTTCAATGACAGCGGCGAACCGATGGTACGGTCGCCACAGGAGGCGATACGGGATTTCTACTCCATGGGACTCGACGTACTGTTCGTCGAAGACGTGATGATCGAAAAGTGACCGAGGGCGGCAATTTGTCTACGGCCACCCACGAGGGCACTGATTGACGGACCAAGCCACTCAGTTCTGGACGAGTCGTGTCACTATCCACTTTCGCTCGATTCACTGGGAGTCCGCGACACTCTCGTACTCCCACACCAAATCGAAGTACCGCTTCATCCCGGCGACGAAGGAACCGTTCTCGGTCAAGGCGGCCTGCCGCATGTGGTTGGGGACATCGGGTTCCTCGACCAGCAGAATAGCTTCCCCGCCTTCGTAGTCCATACTGGGGTCCATCAGGGTGCCGCGCCAGGGCAGTTTCTCGGGGCTGAAGCGTACGTCTACGGCGGGGAAGTTTGTAGCCAGTCGGTCAACGATATTCGACTGTACTGCGGCCTTCTCCGGCGGAAGATTGTCCGGGTGCAGGAAGAGAACAGAGACGTCAACGCCCCTCTCAAGAGCGTCTTCCAGCGCCTCGCTGACACTGTCCAGATAGGCGAAGCTATTGGTGATCACCCGAAGCGTTTCGTCGGCGTCGTCGTACAGCCGTCGGGTCTCGCGTTCGCTCGGTTCGCCGACGTCGACGACGTGGAACAGTTCGGCCGTCGGTGATATGTCTTCGCTTGCCTGTTCAAACCGCGGTTGGTACTCGGCGAGAAAGGCGTCGCGGTAGGAGTCCATGTCGGCGGCGAACGATTCATATGATTGCCTGCGGTTTTCGACGGCCCGGTCGAGGATGTCGCTGGGAGATTTTGGCTGGTACTCCTTGGGGCGGCCGGGTATCACCTTGATGAAGCCGCGGTCGGACAGCGACTCCAGTACGCCGTAGACGCGGGCCTTGGGGATGCCACTCGCTTCGGCGAGATTCGGAGCCGTCGTTCGGCCGAGCGAGAGCAACTGTTCCAGCGCCGTCGCCTCGTATTCAGTCAGCCCAACCAGGTCGAACACGTCCGCAGGGTCGCTCATACACGCCCATGTGTGGCACGGGATGTAAAACGCGTCGCCCGCCGCCCAAATCTATTAGTGGGTGGCGGCAAGTAGTTACTCGCAGAGTGAGTAACATGACCGCGACATCCCAGACTGAAGAAGACGAGCACCTGGCAGACATCGAAGACGGCTGTGGCTGTGCAGAGGTCTGGGAGCACATGAGCGAGCAGCGCGACGACTGAGTCCAGACCCGCATTTATTTGCCTTCGCGTGGATGACGTTGAGTCGATGGCCGACCGAGACGACGTCTGTATACTGTTGCCGACATTCAACGAGGCCGAAACTATCGAGTCGGTCGTGTCCGGGTTCCGTGAGCAAGGGTTCGACAACGTCCTCGTCATTGACGGTGGTTCGACTGACGGGACACCGGATCTCGCCGAATCAGTCGGCGCACGAGTCGTTGAACAGTCTGGCTCGGGAAAGGGACAGGCTGTCAGGGAGGCGGTGACGCGCCACATCAAGCAGCCGTACGTCCTGATGGCCGACGGCGACGAAACCTATCGGCCCGACGAGGCGGACAGGCTACTCGAACCGCTGTTGTCGGGCCAGGCCGACCACGTCATCGGAAACCGGTTTGCGGATATGCAACCCGGCGCGATGACGAAGCTGAACCAGGTCGGCAACCGTATCATCAACAGGTCCTTCGAAACGATTCACGGACGGGACCTCACTGATATTCTTTCAGGGTATCGTGCGTTCACGCGCCAGTCCTTCCAGCGGAGTTCGCTGACGGCCTCGGGCTTCGGTATCGAGACGGAGATGGCCGTCGAGTGTGTCAAACACAACATCTCGACGGCGGTAGTACCAATCACCTATCAACCCCGTCCCGACGAGTCCGACACGAACCTTCGCCCGTTCCGAGACGGTGCGACGATCATCCTGACGCTGTACCAGATGGCAAAAACCAATAATCCGCTCTTTTACTTCGGGAGCGTCGGCCTCGGGAGCACTGTAGTCGGGTTCCTCCTCGGGGCGTACGTGGCCTACGACTGGGTTGTCAACAGCATCTCACACGAGGTGATTGCAGTTGTGGGCTCCTTCGCTATTCTACTGGGGATTCAGCTTCTCATGTTCGGCGTCCTGTCGGATATGCTCGTGGCGGTGAACCGCGAACAGACGCGCCGGCTGGAGGACATCGCCGTCCAGCTCACACACGAGAGCCGCAATCAGTCGGCGGACGTGTTTGACGACCAGCAGGTCAGCGGCACGGAGGGCACCGAAGACAGCGACACAGAGACAGAGCCGGCGGTATCTCCGCACCAGTCCGACAAGTAATTTAGAACGGGACCAGCGCGCGTAGCTGGGAGAGAATACTGTTTCTGGTGGCTTCCCGTTTCCGCTCGAATATCGGATGGAGATCGTTGAGTAGCTCCTGCTCGTTGTCGAACTCCGTGGCGGTCGTCTCGTCGAGCGCCTCGGATAGCGTCATCGAGTGACCCGACGCGTCGAACGGGACCGCGATGTGTCCGGCGGCGTCCTGGACCTCCCTCGCGGTCGCGGGATACTCGATGTCCACGTCCGACAGGCGGGCGTCGAGTGCCGCGATACCGAACTCGATGACGTCTGGCTCGTCGCTGTTATCGGCTGGTGGCCGTACTCCCATTGCTAAACCGATGGGGCCGGGGGATAGAAAAGTCTGCGTTGTCGGCTTAACTTTCGCAACCGGCCAGCCACTCCTCGGCCCAGCCCTCGATTTCGGCGAACACCGGACAGAGGGATTCGCCCTTGGGCGTGAGCTGATAGTACGTCGCGACGGGTGCGTCTTCTTCGAGCCGCCGGTCGACAAAGCCCATCTCCTGGAGGTCGTCGAGGACCCGCGAGAGGGTGCGAGAGCTGGCGTCGGTGGCGCGTTTGAGTTCGTTGAACCGCTGTTCGCCGTTCTGGAGTTCGTGGAGTACGACAAGGCGCCAGCGCGACCCGATCTGTTCCAGCGACTCAATGACGGCACACGGCCCGCTCTCTTCCTCCTCGTCCGCGGCAGTGAATACTTCAGATGACATCGGTGCTATCTGGTATCTTCGTTGTCCGGGAACGTACAAATAGGTTCGCATACGAACCAAGTAACGTAATGAAACCACCAATCGCGGTTCGACAGCTTCGTAGCGAAACGACGACTGCTCCGGCGGTGAGCGCCTGATGGCGTTTGAGTCTGCGGCGGCGGGCGAACTGTTCCTGCTCGGCCGACTCCTGTTCGGCGGGGTACTTGCCTTCATGGGCCTGAACCACTTCCAGAACGCCGGGCAGATGGCCCCCTACGCGGAGGCGAAGGGGCTCCCAGCACCTGCGGCGTCGGTCTACGGGAGCGGCGGGCTACTCCTCGTCAGCGGCGTCCTCGTCATCCTCGGTGCGTACCCCGTCATCGCGGCCGGGGCGCTGGCGACGTTCCTCGTCGCTTCCGCCGTCATGATGCACAACTTCTGGGCGGTCCCGGACGATCAGATGCAAGACGAGATGACGCAGTTCCTCAAGAACATCGCCCTCGCCGGCGGCGCGGTGTCACTGCTTGCAGTGGCCGGCACGTCGTGGCCATACAGCGTCGGTATGTCTCTGTTCTGAGGTGACGCATTCGCTGGACAGAGTTGCCTGACCGTGGCCCGTTCCCTGTTTGTCACTGTTGGAGAGTGACACCTGCCGTCATCGATAAGCCGTCCCGTACCTGAACTGTGCGTGAATGATGCAGTCGCTGCCGATGCCGGCCATGCCCGCATGGCTCCCGTGGCAGGAAGCGGTCGTCTTCGCCGTGGTGATCGCTGTCCTCCTTGCCGTCCGACGCTTCTCGGATGCGCGACTCGGCGACGAGATACGGGCGCGACTCTTCCTCGGGGTCCCGTGGGGAACGCTGCTGACGATTGTGGGTGTCGCGGCGGTGTACCTGTTCCTGCAGGGCGCGTGGTGGCATCCACGGAACCCGCTTGTAACCCCGTTCCGGACGTGGTCGTACTTCTACCCGTTTGGGATGCTTACGGGGGCGTTCACCCACGGCAGTCAGGGCCACATCACGGGGAACCTCATGGGTACGCTGGTGTACGGGACGGTCGCCGAGTACGTCTGGGGACACTACCCTCGCAAGCGTGGGGTTCAGACCTTCACGTCGCTACGGACGAACCCGTTTACCCGAATTCTGGCTGTCCCCGTCGCCATGTTCGTTGTGGGCGTGTTCTCCGCGGTGTTCGCTATCGGGCCGATTGTGGGCTTTTCGGGCGTGGTGTTTGCCATTGCCGGGTTCGCGCTCGTGACGCGGCCGACGCTGTTTCTCGGCGCCTTTCTCGGGAACCGCGTGCTCGACCTCCTGTATTCGGCGCTTCGCTATCCGGTGTCGACAGCCTCGGGTCAGACCCGCTTTGTGACGCCGTGGTGGTCCAACATCGCTATTCAGGGGCACGCCATCGGCATTCTGGCAGGCGTCGTCGTGGCACTCGCACTACTTCGGAGTCGGGACGAACGCCCCGACACGCTGCGGGTGTTCTTTGCGACGCTCGTGTTCGCCGTCGCCCAGGGACTGTGGGCGGTGTACATACCGCTCGGCGGCGGCCGATTTCGGCTGTTCCGGTGGGCCGGAACGGCGCTGGTATTCGTTCTGGCGCTCGTCGTTGCTGCGGCGACCGTCGGTGCTGGCCGGAGTTTTTACCCGTCGTTCGACCGCCGCCCGGCGTCACTCGCAGTGATGGTTCTGCTCATCGTCCTCGGGGCACTGAGTCTCGCTGCCGTCCCAACCAACGTCGTGGACCTTCAGGCAGACCAGCTCCCCGAAGACGGAATCGAAATCAGAGACTACGTCGTGACCTACGACGAGAACGTCCCGAATGCGTACTTCGAAGGTATCTGGGTCCCAACACAGCGGGGCGGGGCGAGCGTCAACGAAAGCGGTGTCATCGTCGCCAGCGCAGAGCGGGAGGTCTGGATCGCCGCTATCCAGCCGGGCCGGCTCGCCGTCAACGGTAAGGAGCGGGTCACAGTCGGCGGGCCGACCTGGCGCGAATCGGTGTATGCGAACCGAATGGACTGGTCAGTACTCGGCAATTCCAGCGTCTACCGGGTCCAGCTCAGGCGCGAGGGCGGCCAGCCCCGGACGGCGTACACATCAGCGCCGTCAACGGCGGATGTGATGCTCGACGGACGGAACGTGACAGTGGCGGCCCGGCAGAACGGGTTCGACGTGGTCGTAACACGGGGGAACGAAACGGTCGGGCAGGCACCGCTCCCAGCGAACATGACGCGGACGCGGATCGGCGGGCTGACCTTCGAGCGGAACCGCTCGAAGCTGTACGCACGGACAGATGGTACTCGTGTCAAGATCGCGGAGCGTCGCCAGCAAGCGGCGCGGAGCTAGGTCCAGTCGATGCGGTACACTTCTGCGGTAATCGCCTGCCGGTCCGACTCGTGGAAATCGAACTGTCGCGGCAGGTCGAACTCCGTCTCGAAAGCGTGGGTCACCTCGCCGCCGTTGTCGTCGGTAAAGGATTCGACAAACGATTGGCTTCCGTCGTTGTGAATCGAGTACGAAACGCCCGCGATGGATGCGGCAGTTTCGAGGAACCGACGGTCAGCGTGTTCGTTGTCCGACTGTGCACCAAAGGGAGGGTTCATCACGACTGTAGTTTCTCCGGCGGGCGGACACAGCGGGGCTGTGGTGGCATCCGCTCGCACCCACGACACTGGCGTCGTCGACCCGACCTTCCGCTCGTTTTCGCGCGCCGTCGACAGCGGTGCGGGGTCGATATCTAGTCCGACCACCCGCGCCGGCGACCGCAACGCTGCACCCAGCGACAGCATCCCGGTGCCACAGCCCAGATCGACGACAGTCTGTCCCTGAACATCGCCCTGGAGGTCCGCAGTATGGACCAGATGGGCCGCCAGATCCGGCGGTGTCCGGTACTGTTCGAGACTGGCCCGCGGGTTGTCGAACCCGGCGACAACGGCGAGTTGTTGGGCGAGCGCACTCTTTGTCGGCATTACTCGATATACGCAGGATTCATTCAAAAACGTTTGGAAATACTCAGTAGTTATTCTGAGGGAGTGCAACGACGAACTCACTGCCACCGAAGTCGCTCTCCTCGACCCAGATGGCGCCGCCGTAGCTATCGACCATCACCGACACGAAGTACAATCCGAACCCGGTCCCAGTCGACTCGGTTCCACGCTCCCCCTTCTCGAAGATTGCCTCGCGCTCTGCGGGTGGTATCCCGGGTCCGTCGTCAGCGATGTGAAGGTGAACCATCGAACCAACGCGTTCTGTCGTTACCTCGATTGTGGTGTCTGGACCGCCGTGTTCGACAGCGTTCGTCAAGATGTTCCCAACAACATCGTCGAGAAGGTCGTCAGCCACGACCTCGATACCGTCGTGGATGTCTGTTTTGAGCGTACAGTTTCCGTCCATCGAGGCCGCCTTTCTTGTTGCCCCTTCGATGACCGGCCCTAGTTCGATCGTCTCTGCCTCGGTCAACCCGTCGTTTGACATCGTGCTCAGGACGCTCCGGACCTTCTGTGTGAGGTCGACAATGTCATGACTCCAGTCCAGAATCGTCTCTGCGTAGTTCGCCTGTGTACCGTCGAGCGTATCTGCAAGCGTCTCTGCGCGTGCTTCGATGACAGTCATCCCGTTGAGGATGTCGTGTCTGAGAATGCTATTGAAAAACTCCATCTGCTCTTCGCGGCGCTTGAGGTCCGTGATATCTGTCCCCTCGACGATTATCTTTCGGACAACGCCATCGGCCGTTACCGGTCGGGCCACGACGGACGTCGAGATACGCTGGCCGTCCATGCCGATATGCTCGGCCTCGAACCTGACCATCTCCCCCTCTCCCGCTCGCTCGACAGCATCCCGACAACGGCGTGCTGTCGTCGCATCGTGGTCCCACCAGGGCGTCTCCCAGATCGCGTTTCCCGAGATGTCTTCAGCGTCAGCCTCGATGAACCCGAGTGCTGTTTCGTTTGCCCTGATGAGGGTTCCATCGGCCTCAAGGATGCCGATGAATGTCTCCGGTGAGTTGAACGTCGCTTCTAACAGCCGCTGGCTCTCCTCTTGTGAATCGACAGCGATCTCGCGTTCAATCTCCGCTTCGACCCACTGCGTCAGATGCTTGAGCAGCGTCTGCTGCCAGTCCGAGAACTCCGAAATCGCCTCATCATCGTTGACGAAACACAGCGTCCCGTATTCTGACCCGTTCGCCCGAAGCGTCGTGCCGACGTACGCCTCCAGTCCGGCCTCCTTGTATGCAGGGTCAGCCGCCATCGATTCGCTCGCGTTAGTGATGATGTGAATCCCGGAGTCGTTGAGGGTGTGCTTACAGTATGTTTTGGAGAGTGGGCGTTCGACGCCCTCTGCAATCGTTGATGGCAGACCACTACTGGCGACGACTTTGTGTTCGTCTCCGGAGACGACCGTGATGTGGCCGTTCGGGAACCCCAGATGCTCTCGCCCGACGGCCAAGACCGGTTCTACACGCTCCTGAAAGGTAGTTCCGCTGGCCGCCATCGCTGCAGTGAGGTCCTGCATAGCTGCCAGATAGCGATCTCGCTCCTCCGAATCGCTACCCTCGGTCCCGTCCAGCGGATCATCCATAGCAGGTGAGTCGACCTCCCCGGAATTGAAGATTCGGACCCGTTTCTCAGAAGCTGAAATGCGGCCGAGCAATAATGGTGTGACGATCGCCCATCCCTATAGAGTTGCACGCGGGAGTTCAACATAGAAGGCTGCCCCGCCGAGGTCGCTGTCCTCAACCCAGATGTCGCCGCCGTAGCTTCGGACCATCGTGTCCACGAAGTAGAGCCCGAAGCCAGTGCCGCCGGACTCGGAGCCCTTTTCGCCTCGCTCAAAGATACGGCGAGCGGCGCTGCTCGGAATCCCGTCTCCGTCGTCCGCGAGACAGACAGTCACGGTGCCGTCCGCAACCGCCGTCGTCACGTCGATGGTCACGTCGTCGCCGCCGTGTTCGACCGCGTTGAGAAAGAGGTTCCCGAACACGTCATCGAGTAATTCGTCAGCGACAACAGTGACCCCCTGTGTCTGGATTGTGACGGTACAATCGTCGCTGACCGACCGGGCGCGGTCCGCCGCATCGTCGAGGACGGCCTGTAGCTCCCGGTGCTCTTGGTCCCGCCCGCCGCCTTCGGTGACGGTCTCAAGCACCGACCGGACCTTCTCGGTGAGTTCGATGAGGTCGTCGCTCCACTGGACAATTGTCGACGCGTACTCGCGCTCCTCACTGTCGAGCGTGTCCTCGAGGAGTTCGCCCCGCGCCCGGATGACGTTCATCCCGTTGAGGATGTCGTGTTGCAGAATGCTGTTGAAGAAGTCCATCTGGTCGGTCTGGCGCTGAATGGCACGCTGCTGGCGGCTCCTGACGACTGCATACCGGAGTGCTCTCACGAGCCGGTCGCCGTCCAGATCTGCCTTCGGCAGGTAGTCCTGTGCGCCCCGGTTGATCGCTTCGATGGCCATCTCCCGGTCCTCCATGCCTGTGAGGACGATGATCGGCACCTCATCTATCATCTCGGTCGCCCGATCGAGTGTCGCGAGCCCTGTTGACTCGGGGAGTCCAAGGTCAAGCAGTAGCACATCGTAGGCTGCCGCTGATTGTTCGTCGACCGGCGCCAGCGACTCGACGTGGGAAATCGTCACGTCATCGACGAAATGCGCTACAGCCGGCGAATTCAGGTGGTGCTCGACGAGGCGGGCATCGCCCGGGTTGTCTTCGACGAGGAGTACATCGAGCTGTATCGTCTCAGACATCGTTATTTCGGCGGCCGCTTGACCACCGTGAGGAAGAACTCCTCGACGCTACTCACGATGTCAACGAAGCCGTCGAAATCGACAGGCTTCGTCAGGTAGGCGTTCGCGTGGAGGTCGTATGATTCGATGATGTCCTCCTCTGCCTCGGAACTGGTCAGCACGACGACCGGAATCCGGCGGAGCGACTCGTCGCTTTTCATTTCCTCGAGGACCTCCTGCCCTCCCTTGCGCGGCATGTTGAGGTCGAGCAACAACAGGTCAGGCCGCGGTGCGTCGTCGTACTCACCCTTCTGCCGGAGGAACGCCAGCGCCTCGACGCCGTCGTTGACGACGTGCAGGTTGTTCAGCACTTTCCCCTTCTCAAGCGCTTTCTCGGTCAGTTTGACATCGCCGGGATTGTCCTCCGCTAGCAGAATCTCGACCGGCCGCCCCTCACTGGACTCAGTCATCGCCGCTCACCTCCGTCACCGCAGGCAATGTGAACTTGAACGTCGCACCGTCGTCTGACGGTTCGACCCAGATACGCCCGTCGTGGCGCAGGACAATTCGCTGGCAGACGGCCAGCCCGATGCCGGTTCCCTCCGTGTCGTGGGCTCCGGCGCGGTGGAAGATGTCGAACACCTCCTCGTGGTCCGCCGCCGGAATCCCCGGTCCGTTGTCCGAGACGGTGAACGTCACCATGTCGTCGTCTTCTTCGGCGCTGACCTCGACGCAGGGTTCGATGTCGGCTTCCACGGCGTATTCGATGGCGTTTTCCAGCAGATTCTGGAACACCTGCCCGACCTGGTTCGGATCGGCTTCGACGGGTGGCAGTGACTCCGCTGTGATGGTCGCGTCCACCTCCGCTATTCGCATCTGCAAGGCGTCTACCGTCCGGTCGAGCACCACCTCCGGGTCTGTTTCCTCGAAGTCGCCCGAGTTTGTCTCAACTCGCGAGTACCGGAGCAAGGCGTTGACCATCTCCTGCATTCGGCGTGCCCCGTCGACGGCAAAGGCCATGTACTCGGCCGCCTCGTCGTCAAGCTCGTCGCCGTATTCGCTGTCCAGTAGGTCGACGTAACTCGACACCATCCGGAGAGGCTCCTGCAGGTCATGCGACGCGATGTAGGCGAACTGCTGAAGTGCCTCGTTCGATCGTTCGAGTTCCGTCTGCTTGGACTTGAGCCGCGTCTCCCGTTCGACCCGGTCCAGCGCAGCGGCCCCGGTACTCGCAAGAATCTCGAGCAAGAACCGCTCGTGGCTGTCAAAGGATTCGACAGTCGGCGAGCCGATACACAGCAACCCGTAGTCCTCAAGGGGGAGAAACAGTACCGTCCGCAGCGGTGTCTGAGGGACTGATGGGTTCGATAGCGCTTGGTAGTCCTCGACGACGGTCGGACTGCCATCGTGGAACAGGCGGTTTTCGTCGCTTTCGGGACCCATCGGTGGGAGGTCAGATGCCGTCTCCACCGCCGCAAAGTCTGCCGCCTCGCTTGTTGCACCGATCGGATAGAGGGTGTCGTCGTCGCTGTCGTAGGACCACATCGCCGCCAGTGGCTGGTCGATGATGCGCTGTGCGATCTGCGTCACCGTATCCGCGACCGCGTGTTCCGTCCGAGTGTACAGCAGTTCGTTCGTCGCCTCGCTGAGTGTTTCGACGCGCGCTTCGCGCTGTTTGAGGTCAGTGATGTTGCGGGAGACGCTGACTACCTGCGTTAGCTCTCCGTCGTCAAACACCGGCCGATACCACGTCTCGAAGACGAGGCCGTCGAGGTCCTGGGTCACACGGACCTCTTCGCCGTCCAGCGCTTGCTCGACGGCGGTGATGATGTCCGGATACTGGCTGTAGGCCTCGAACACCGAGACCCCTTCGAGCTCGCCGGGCTCTATCCCCAGTTCGTCCAGCCCCCTTCCGGCCGAGTAGGTAAAGACGCCATCAGGGTCAAGTGTGAACACGACGACTGGGAGGTTCTCGATCAACGTCTGGAGTTGCTTGCTCCGTTCAGTGTGTTTTCGCTCCTGTTGGCGGATCTCAGTCACGTCGTGAATGAACGCCACAACGCGGGTTGTGTCGTCGATGACGGCGCGTTCGAGCGAAACTTCGACCAGCCGGCTCTCACCGTCCGGACCCTGTGTCGACCACTCGACCTGTGCCGACCCCGATGTGGCTGCCTCCGTAATCAGAGCGTTTGCGTCTGCCGTCGAAAACCCCGGCGGGCTGAACTCGCCGACGTGCATTCCGACGACATCCGCCGGAGGACGCCCGAGCAACGCACCCGCTGCCTCGTTAGCCCTGACGACTGTCCCGGTGTCAGCGTCGTGGACCATAATCGGGTCCGGATTCGCCTGGAACACGTCGCGGAAGAGAGCAGTGTCCTCCGTAGAAGCCATACGAAGGTTGGGATAGCAGGCTACAAGACTGTACCCTCTCTGTTATCATATGTGATTCTTATCCCCACTGATTCGATAGATACGCGGGCCGAGGTAGAGTCCACCAAGATTGGGGGGGTTATATTCTATTCAATGAACACTTTATTTTGGTTCACCGTACTATTTCTGTCCTCGATTATATCGGTAAAATTATATCATGGTGGAAGATAACCTGAAGGAATATGGCGCTATATGTATCCATCGTTGGAGGGTTCTGTGTCCTCCTCACTGCCTGGTTGGTCGGTTCGTACTTTCGACGGGCACACGACAATCTTGTCGAGGCCCGCGAAAGTTGTGACGCTGCCTGGGGGAACGTCGAAGTGCTACTTCAGCGCCGTCACGATCAGGTCGGAAACCTCATCGAAATCGCTGACGAGTACATGTCCATGGAGCAGAACGTTCTCGCTGGCATGGTCGAGGCTCGCGAGAGCGCGATTGATGCAAGCACTCCTGCGGAGGCAGCGATGGCCCAAGTTGACGTCCGAGAATCTGTCCGCGAGTTCTACTCGATTGCCGAGGAGACGCCAGAACTGCGAACCGACGAGAAATTCGACGACGTTCGCGATGCTCTCGAAACCATCGAGCAGCGGCTGGAAAACCGTCGGGAGTATTACAACGACACTGTGAGACGGTACAACGCGCTGTTACAACAGATCCCAGAGCGGTATCTCGCGGCTCATAGGGGATACAAGCCTCGTGACTCATTTGAAGCTGACGAGGCTGCAAAAGGGGAATTCTCCGTACGTGACCGTCTTCAAAACTGATGCTGTTTGCCATTCTGCTGTATCTCGGTATTCTGGCACTCTCGGGGTTTGGTGTTCTCTGGGGAATCGGATCAATACTGATGGGATTTGACCGCTACGAGGAAGAACACGCAATTCGAACGACACCGCTTTCGGAACTCGATTCAGTTGCTGCTGGTCCGACAGCAGTCCAGGGTCGCATCGAACCTGCTGGTCGACATATCGGAACGCTGTACGACTGCGAGGCCTGTGTTGCCTACGAACTCAAAATTGAGGACACGGGAGGCGATTCGAGCAGGACACACGTCAACAAGTCGGAAGCGGTACCGTTCGACATTGTGACTGATGAGGGCTCGGTCCGGGTCTGCAACGCGGAGTTCGACTTCCACGTTTCCGAGGACCGTCGTTGGAGCGAGAAGCGCAAGAGCCACACCTCGCCTGACGATCAGTTGGCGCGCTTTGAGCGCGACTGGCAAATCCCGGACCTGCGGGCCGGTGACGACCGACGTTATGAGATGGCGTACATCGAACCCGGCGATACCGTGTATGCGTACGGGACGGCTGAACTGGACAACTCGTTGTCCGGGGAGCAATCGAAACCGCTCGTACTGACTGGCCGCGATGGGTTGTTTTTCCTCTCCGACCAAGATCCGGACGAACTGCTCCGGGAGCGACGGTTCGTGCTTGCGAAAAACGGGCTGCTCGGCATCGCCGTTGCAGTCATTTCGCTGGCTGTGTTCCTCTGGCTGACGGGTATCGCACAGATATTTCTCGGCGCGTAGATTACCGGATGCTCTCGATAACTACACGGCTGATTACCTTGATACCCGCTCGACAGTTCCTGTAGACGACCCATGCAACAGCAGCAGTGATGACGACAATCACCCAGGTAGCTGCATCCGAGTCCGTGATGGCGAATCCGACGACTTCTTCAAGCAGACCAATCAGAACAAGGAGCGTCACGATGAATGCGACGCCGTAGCCGAGTACTGACGTCCAGAAGCGAGCAGTGCCAGCGAGGAGGTGTGTCAATTGATCCGTCGAACGATCTTGCGGTGTGTTATCTGATTGGCCCACCGATTTCTCAGTGCGTCCATTATCTGCCGACTCGGAGTCCGCTGTCGCATCGCCAGACGTGATGGCCTCGGCAAGTTTCGTCTGGCAGGCCTCACAGGGAGACTCGTCGACCGCATCCAGCGTCGCAACTGAGTCTGTTCTCCTGAACGGGCACTGCTCGTTTGGACAGAGCTCAAGCCCCAGCATGTACCCGACCTCACTGATAGCCAGTTTTCGAACCCGGTCGTCGAACCTGTCCCCACCCAGACGGAACGTCGAGAGTAACGATGTCCGGCCGTACCGGATTCCAATTCCGAACAGCGACTGCCGCCGGCCTTGTGAGACATCTTGATTCGTCACAACAAGCGTTCGGCTGCCATCCGTCTCACTGGCTACGTATTTCGCCAGCTCAACTGCGTCGTACTGATCACTATCACCGGTAGGCTGGGCGCTGTCGGGGATTCCGTCGGTGTGAAACTGCCTATGATCGACGCGCGGGGTCAGCGAGAAGTGTTCCTCAACGGCATCCACGGCGAGTTCAAGTGTCTCTCGCTCTATTGCGCCGACGGCAGCGACTGTGAGTGGTTCGCGTTCCCCCCTCCGGCCCATGGGTCACCAAGTGCCGTGGAAGGTGTCGAACTCCAGCGAGTCAAGTGGCTTCTCGCCGATGGCGATTTCATACTCGCCGGGCGTGAGCATCGGCTTCTTGAACTGCGGGCCGTCGTCGGTGGTGATGCGCGGACAGCCAGTGTTAACGTAGGCGTCCATCCCGAAGTTCGTCAACCGGTCCGGCGTCACCTCGTCCATCGTGATGAGATAGGCGTTTTCGTTGTTTTCGACGATTTCCTGGGCCTGATCCCAGCGGCCTTGTCCGATTTTGGTACAGAAGATGACGCCCCAGGACTCGGCGTCCATCGCGCGATGGACTGCACCGTAGCGCTGTTTCATGAACTTCTCCGTGTCAGCGACGGTGACGACGTTGTTCACGGGATCGGCGATGACAACGTGTTTGTCGGGGTGCTCCATCGCCAGCCCGAGCGGGTGGAACTTTCCGCCACCGACGTACAGCATCTGGTCGGCGTCAACGTCGGCGCTGGCGTAGTTACAGCCGAGCACCTGGCCCTCGTGGGTCAGCCGCTCGTCGCCGCGCCGTGTGTGCACGTTGTAGCCGCGCTCCTCCAGCCACTCACGCATCTCGTCGAACTTGTTCATGTGCTGGGCCGTCGTCACGAGCCCCACGTCGGGATCTTCTTCCGGATCAGCAAGCTGTTCCTCGCGAGCCTGCTGCATGATGGGGAAGACGTCGACGTTGGAGAACAGCGGCACGTAGATGATCTTGTCCGATTCCTTCATCGGCGAGTGGCCGAAGTGGACGAACACGTCCGTCCGGCGCATCATGTACGTATCGAGGTCGCAGGCACCGTAACAGGGCTGGCCCGAGAGCAGCACCGTCACGTCGTCGGGGAGGTTCTCACGCAGGTCATCGGCCACGGCCGGGCCGCGGCGCTTCAGTCCCTCGGGGAACTGCAGTCCCACCTTCTCGGCGTCGCGCTCCTCGACGGCTTCGACGATTCGCTCGAGCTCGTAATCCCACTCGCGGTCGTGTTTGAGCGACAGTCCAGTGTTCCGGAGGTCGCCGTCAGTCCGCTCTTGACTCATTGCAACCCTGTATCGGTTCGAGCGGCATAACCCCCGTGTTTCGATGAGCGACAGTCACTCCATAATCTCGGCAAGTCGGCGCTCGACCCGCTCGACGTTCTCTTCTAAGTCCTGTGCCATCCGGTGCTGGGTCTCGTTTGCGCCAGCCAGTTCGTCGATAGACTCGGATACCTCGGCGGCACGTTGGGCGATTTCATCGATCATGCTAGCAATCTCTTCGGCGCTTGCGGCCTGGTCGTCCGTCGCCGCCGCGACTTCGCCGATACCCTGTTCCGTCTCTGAGGTCGCGTCGACGATAGCCTGCTGGTTGTCGAGCACCGTCTCTAAGTCAGTGAGCGCCTGCTGAATCGCGCCCGTCGTCTCTTCGACGTTCTCGGCGGTGCTGTCGGCCATCTCGCGGACCTCCCCGACGATTCGCTCGACCTCGTCGGCGTGCTGTTTCGACTCGTCGGCCAGCTCTTTGATTTCGTCGGCAACGACCGCGAACCCGTCACTGTCGCTGTTGCTTCGCGCGGCTTCGATGTTGGCGTTCAGCGCCAGCATATTCGTCTGGTCCGCGATGTCGTTGATGACCTCGACGAACTCATCGATCTCCTCGATATGGCCCCGGAGTTCTGTCGAGTCCGACGCGACCTGTTCGGCGGACTCCGTCGCATCCTCGACGCGTTCGATTGTTTCCTCGGCCGTCTCGACGGATTCCTCGGCGAGTTCCCTGGCCTCACCGCTTTGGCTGCTCACTTCCTCGGCGCTGGAGGCGATTTCCTCGACGGTCGCGCTGAACCCGGAGACTTCGGACTGGACCTCATCGAGGTTGTCGGACTGCTCGCCAGCCATCTCCTTGATTTCGTCGGACTGCTCGGTAACGGCGGCGGCGGAGTCGCCGATTTCGCCGACCGCTGACTCGACGTCTGTCGCCATCTGTGACTGGAGGTTCTGGAGCGCCTCACGCTGTTCGACGATCTCACTGAAATCGATCAGTAGCTCCAGCGCACCGATAGCATTGCCGCCAGGACCCATTAGCGGAATTGCTACCGCCCGCGCGTGTGCCATCGTCCCGTCAGGTCGCTCGGCCGAGCGGAACTCGCTTTCGCGGACTGGCTCTCCCGTTCTGATGACCTCCTGAGCAAGCGTCTCGTCCTGTCCCTCTGTGCCGAACACGTCGTATGCGTTCATCCCGACCGCCTTGCTCGCCGGCAGTCCGAGCATACGTTCAACCGTATCGTTCCAGTGTGTGATGTCGCCGTCCGCATCGACCACGAACGCCGCTTCCGGTAAGTCCTCGACGAGTGATTCGAACGTGTGGAGCCAGAAATCTCCGCTGTCGTCGACGGACTCCGGTAGCAGACCGTCTTCAGATGCAGTTTTTGCCATTGTAAGAACTATCTTAGAAACTAATATACGGTTTTCGACCGATTACATCAGTTGATAACTGGATTGAGCGAATCTCAGCAGGAGCGAAGCCACAGCCCGACCAGTATAGCGGCGCTCCTGCATACCACAACGACCGGGATAAACACGGATTCCCGACTCAATCTTAAACAACTGCCAGTCTGGCGGTCCGATGCAAGCAACAACACGGCCGGAACGCTGCCAGGGACCGATATCCTGCCTGTAGCAACCCGGTTTCGGCAGGCCTATACCGCCCGAGTTCATACGTTTTGTTGATGAGTATCGAGACCGATACCGCCGCTGACATCGACGGTGACCACGTCGAAGCGCTCGCTACAGAGTTCGGCGAAGCGATCGCCGAACTACCGGTGTACCAGCGATTCAAGGAGACGAAAGACGCCGTCGAGAACCACGACGAGGCGCAGGCGGCCATCCAAGAGTTCGAGCAGATTCGCGAGGAGTTCATGCTCGCCCGCCAGACTGGTAACGCTTCTCAGGAGGACCTCCGGAAGGTCCAGCAGAAGCAGGAGGAACTTCACGACATCCCGGTAATGAGTGATTATCTGGAGGCCCAGAACGAACTCGAACTGCGCCTGCAGGAACTCAACGAGATCGTGTCCGAGGAACTGGCCGTGGACTTCGGCCAGAAAGCCGGCGGTTGCTGCGAGGACTGACCCTCGTATTTCTCGCGGTCGTACTTTTCGCCGACTCTGGAGCCGCCGGTCGAGGCTGCCGATGCCGCCGACAGCTATCATCAGTCAGCGACACATCCGGTAGACTGGGCGGTTACCCTTCGACTTCGGTTTTCACCACGACCGCTGGTCGTTCGCTTAGCCTGAGCACCTTGTCCGTGATGCTACCGAGGAGACTGCGGTACTCCGCTGGCCGCCGCTTCGTCCCAAGCACAAGCAGATCGACATCCGCCTCATCGGCGGTTTCGATGATGGATTCGGCCGGCCGTCCGTGTTTCAGGGTCGTCGTTACGTCAACGCCGGACGCCTCCGCGTCGGCCTGTATCCGGGCCAGCGTCTCCTGACCCGTTTCTTCGAGGCCGTGCTCGGGCCCTTCGGATTCGTCGACGTATTCGTCACCGCTGTAGGCCGTGTACACGTCCTCGTCAACGACATACAGCACGTGGAGGGCCGCACCATGTTCTGCTGCGAGGGCAATCGCGTGGGACTCGGCGTTGGTTGAAGCTTCTGTCCCATCCGAGGCGAGGAGGATGTGATCGTACATACAGGTTATATTTCTCGCAGTTGGGAAATAAACCGAGGGCTCCGTTCTCAGATAGCGAGAGGCGCCACGATCACGAAACGCCACAGGTGACCGTAGAACTGGGTCCGAATTGCAGCCGAAGTATCCGCACAGCAGCCAGCGACCGACGGTCCGGCGTCTTCGAAACATCTTAGCGACCAGGCGTGGCATCTCTCGACATGACAGTCGAATCTGACTGGGATGACTGGCTCCCGCGTGCGGTGGAGTCAGCGACGCCTGACGGACTGGCAATCTGGTATCTGGGCTGTAACGGCTTCATCGTGAAATCGAGCGGCGGGACGACCGTCTTCATCGATCCGTATCTCGGCATTGGCGACCCGCCGCGAACCGTCCGGATGATCCCGGTCCCGTTCAACCCCGAGGACATCACCGAATGCGACGCGGTTCTGGGCACTCATGAGCATACCGACCACGTCCACGGACCGTCACAGGTCCCGATTCTCGCTGGGACGGGCGCGGACTACTACACGACTGACAGCGGTCACGACGTTATCCAAGAGGAGGCGTGGCTGGAGAACGACAGTGTCACCGACGACCA
Source organism: Haloarcula sp. H-GB4 (assembly GCF_030848575.1). Taxonomy (NCBI): domain Archaea; kingdom Methanobacteriati; phylum Methanobacteriota; class Halobacteria; order Halobacteriales; family Haloarculaceae; genus Haloarcula; species Haloarcula sp. H-GB4. The sequence continues at coordinate 936,615 of NZ_JAVDDX010000001.1, forward strand.
GCTCCACGAAGTCGCGGACGGGGACACGCTCGAAATCGGCGACCTGACAATTCACGTCGAACCTGCCAATGACCCCGACGCTGAGCACCCGGTGTCGTACGTGTTCGAACACGACTCCGGCACGTTCTTCCACGGCGGCGACGCCCGCCCCGGCGAGTTCGAGTCTGTCGGCGAACGTTACGATATCGACGTCGGCGTTCTCGCGTTCGGGACGGTCGGGCTGATCGACGACAAGGAGACCGGCGAACCCACGCGAACCCAGTGGTACAACGACGAGAACATGATTATCGAAGCCGCGAACGAACTCCAACTGGACACCCTCATCCCGACCCACTGGGATATGTGGAAGGGGATGACGACGGAGCCAACCGTCCTGCACAACCACGCCAACAGCTTCGCGTATCCTTCGGCACTTTCAATCGTTGAAATCGGCGACCGGTACGACCTAGACTGAAAGCGGTCTGCCAGTGCCGCGCGGACGGATCGTCTATCTCTCTGCCCTCACGCTCTGTTCGTGTTACTGAGGTTACGTCTGTAGAATTATATTAACTACTACAGTATAGAAAAAAGGTGTAAATGTTGGTCAGGTACGTACCTTTAATACTATTGCTGAGACCATACAGACCATGAGCAATTCGCAAGCCTACGACGAAGTCACTGTCGCTGCCGATGGCGTGACAGTGACCAAGCGGTTCGAAGCGGACGAGTTCCCCGTGCCCGCGATAGCGTTTAATCTCACTTCGCGACGGTCCGTCCCGGTGACAGTCAGACTGGTCGACACTGTTCCAGACGACGTAGCAGTCGAGGATCTGGGCTTCCATCCCGAGTACGGCAGTGAGTACTGGGACATCAACGAAGACCGGATCGCCTTCGAGAAGGAACTCGAAGCCGAAGCCGACTACACGACCGTCTACGGCATCCGTGCGACGGGCACCGACGACGTCGAGAAGTTCCTGACGGAACCCGAAATCGAGAGTGTGGACCCGCCCCTGGACGAGGACGAGGAGGACCTCGTCGGTGGTGGCGACGAGGCTGTTCGGGATGTCATCGCCGGTGACGCCGACAGCGTTCCCGGTCTGGAAGACGATGACGACGAGGACATTGAGACGCTGGACCTCTCAGATCCGAACAACCCAGAATCAAGCGTCGAAGCCCCCGAAGAGAGCAACGCTGCGCCGGCAGATTCCGAGGTCCAATCCGGCGCTGTCGTCGCGACGATGGCACAGGAAATCCGCGACCAGAACGTCTCCCCCGAAGACGTGAAGCTCCTCAAGCGTGCGCTCGACGCCGTCTCCGAAGATGACAACGACAGTGACACCGGTGGCGTCAACGACGCTCGGATCCAGCGCATCCAGAGCGATGTCGCAGACCTCCGTGCGTACACCGATGCCCTCGAAGAGTTCCTCGAAGAGAACGGCACTGGCGAGGACATGATTCAGGAGTTCGGCGAGCGCCTCGACTCTTTCGAGGAGGCTCTGGAGGGTTTCCAGGACGAAGTCCAGTCGGCGACGGACACAGCCACTTCGGCCTCCGACCAGGTCGACGACCTTTCCGAGGAAGTCGAGAGCGTCGAAGGGCAGCTTGACGACCTCGAAGACGATATCGAAGCCGTCCGCGAGGAGATCGACGATGGAGAACTCGCTGACCGGATCGACGAAACCGAATCGGAGATCGAGGAGCTCAAACAGTGGCGCGAACAGCTGTCATCGGTTATCGGCGGCGGCGAATAACCGAACTCGTTTTACCGATCCCCCGTCTGTGCCTGCATAATGACGACGACGAGGGTGGCCGTTCCGCGCAAGGGCCGGCCTCTCGAAGCAGTACTGGAGCGACTCGCCGGACGCACGGGGACGACCGACCTGGCCGACGATATCATCTCGACGCTTCGCTACGAGAAGGCCGTCACCAAGGGCAATCAGGACGCGGTCGCCGATGTGTACCATCGCATTAGCGATTACTCCTCGCTCGATGCGCCATACGAGCCAGAATACACGCTGCTGCGGGACGACCGCGACGGGATGCCGCGACGGATCGTCTTCGACAGCGTCACCGTGCCGACCGAACACGGTGATGTCCAGCTGATCGGCCGCGAGGAACCGTTTCGGGCGCTCCGGACACACGAGTTTGCGCTCGGGTTCGACAGCGCCGACCTCGTACTCGAAGAAGTCGTTCAGCTCCGGGACGAACCGCTGACTGCTATCCACGAGATCAACGACCGCATCGATCCGCTGGACACGGATGTCCGGGTCGTGACCGGGCTAGGCGACACGGTGTACCACACGCTGCTGGCGACGCCGGAGGTTATGGACACACAGGACGGTCCCCTCGACCGGTCCTTCGTCACCAACTACGAGGGCGAACTCTGTATCTCACCGCGGTACGAACGGCTCGTCGAAGCCGTCCTCGGGACGAGCGCGCTCGATGGCGTCTCCTTTACCTATCCGACTGAGGGTGGCGAAGAGGAAGCAGACATCGCGGCGACCGGCCTCGGCGTCTACCTCACCGTCACGGGGTCGACCGCGCGCGACCATGGCCTTGAACTGGGCGAGCAGTTGTTCCCCAGTGAAACCGTACTTCTGGAAAACGCCCACGAGCGTACCGAGAGGACGAAACAGGTCGCCAGTCTGTTCGAGGAACCAGAAGAAACAGCGCTGCAGTCGGTCTAAAACCGTTTTCAGAGACGCCGCCGCTGGATGAGCTTCGCAGCGACGCCGACGGGTACAACGACCCACGCGACGAGCCCCGCGGCGACCATCGGCGTGGTCAGCCCGGCCTGTGTCAAGACGCTGCCGAAACCACCGGCGACCACGTCCACCTGTGAGAGCGCGAGCACGCGGAAGCAGTCCACTGGGTTGAGGAGTATCGCCACGGCGATAGCGCCGGATCCGAGATCGAACCCTGCGACAGCCCCCAGCGCGACGAGGTCGTGCAACAGCGCGACCCAGAGCCAGATGGCCAGTGTCGCACCGAGCGCGTGCGTCTTCGTCCGCGCAACCGTCGAGATCAGCACCGCCACGCCAAGCATCGCACAGGCGGTCAACACCGCAACAAGGGCGACCGCCGCGTACTGGCCGACGCTAGCGAGGCCGATGTAGCGGACGGTCAACAGCGCACCGGGAACGAAACCGAGTAACATCGCGCCGGACAGCACCGCCGCTCGGCCGATGGCAGTCCCGACGACGACACGGCCTTTCGTCACCGGAAGCGCGAGCATGAGTTCGAGCGAGCCGCGCTCGTCGGCACCGACGATGGCGTCGTAGCCGACCGCCAGCGCCGTCAGCGGCACAAGGTAGACGCCGAGTTCCGCGATGGTTGCAATGACTGCATCGAAGCGACCCGGGCCAACTGAACTCGCCCCGAACTGGACGACTGCGGTGGTAAAGAGGCCGAACAGCAGCGCCACGCCGAGTGCCCACCGGCTCCGGACGGCCAGCCGGTACTCTCGACGAGCGATGGTGAGTAGACTGCTGTCGGCAAGTCCTTCGAGCGCCGATCTGTCGGCCGCGTCCGTCGCCGTCTCCATCTCGGTTCCGCCGTCGTGCAACCGGGTGGCTGGCGCGTCGACTGCGACGACGCCGCCGTCGGGGGCAGGGTCCGTCGAGGAGTCGTCTTCGCTCATGCTGGCTCACCGCCTGAGTCCTCGGACGCTGTTTCCGAAGCCGATGCCGCCGCTGTGCTGTCGGAGCCAGAGTTGCCGCCGTCGTCCGCCTCGACGGCCTCGTGGAACGCGGCCTCAAGGCCGGGTTCCCGGACCTCGAAACGGTCGATGTCGTACCCCTCACCGACGGCGGTCAGCAGGTCGTAGGCCTCCGCTGGCGTGGTCCGTGCCGTCACGTCCGCGCCTGAACGACTGACGCTGGACACTGCCTCGTGGGTTTCGAAGTCGGTTGCCACATCGCTCGCAGCCGCCTCGGACGCAAGCGACAGCGCCAGCGTCACCTCGTCGGCGGCGGCGCGGCGAAGTTCTTCGACTGGGCCCGCAGTCGCCACCTGTCCGTCGGCGATGATGACCGCCTCCGAGCAGAGCCGCTGAATCTCCCCGAGCGCGTGCGAGGAGAAAACAATGGTCACGTCGGTCTCCGACGCCAGAGACTCCACGACCTCGTGGAATGCCCGGATACCGTTGGGGTCGAGCCCCGCGGTCGGTTCGTCGAGTATCAGTACGGCCGGTTCACCGACGAGCGCGGTGCCGAGGCCGAGCCGGCGGTTCATCCCGTTGGAGTAGCCGCCGACCCGGCGGTCCGCGGCGTCCGCGAGCCCGACGGTGTGCAGGATACGCTTGACGTGGTGGTCCCGGTTCTCGCGGGGCACCGAGCGCATCCGGGCGTGGAAACTGAGTATTTCGCGGCCGGTCAGGCTCGGCGGGAAGCCGGCATGCTCGGGGAGATAGCGCACTCGTTCGCGGACGGTGGTCCCGTCGGTGGGGTCCGCACCGGCGACGGAGATACTCCCCTCGTCCGGCCGGTTCAGCCCGGCGAGCATTTTGAACAGCGTCGTCTTGCCGGCTCCGTTCGTGCCAAACACGCCGAGGGTGGCCCCCTGCTCGACAGACAGACTCAGTCCGTCGAGCGCCTGCACGTCACCGTAGGCTTTCGATACGTCGTCGACGTCAATCACGTTCATAGTAGCTCCTCCAGTTCTCGTGGGGTGGTTCGGTGAGCGGGCGGGCATCGACGACGCCGGGCGACTTGACCACAGGCACGGACGACTCGGCCAGCCGAACGGCATCGAAGGCCGGGCTGCTGGCGAATACCCGCGCGGCGGGCTTTTCGGCAGTCACCTGCTGGACAGCCCCGGCCGGTTGATAGCGGGTGTCTCCGATGCCATCGTCATCGATGTCCGTTGGGTTCGCCCGGGACCAGTAGTTCCCGACGCTCTCGTTCCAGTGGACCTGGTCGCTCATCACCGCGAGCACCGGCCTGTTGTTGCGGATGAAACTGTTCTCGGTCACGGTGCCGTCGGTGCTCCCCGCAGCGATGTGGACGCCGATGTCGTTGCCGACGATGAGGTTGCCGACGATGCGGTTGCTGACGGAGTTGTAGACGAACAGCCCGTTCTCGTTGTCGACGAGGTGATTCCCGCGGATGTCCGTGTCGTCGATGCTTTTGACGAGGATGCCGTGACCGGACTGCCCGCTGTTGTTCACCGCGATATTGTCCTCGATGATGAGGTGTTTCGACACCATCAGCGCGTACCCGACGTCGTTGTCGAAAGCGGTGTTGTTCCGCAGGTGGCAGTCGTCGGAGTACATGTAGTGGACGCCGTACCGGAGGTCCCACATGGTGTTGCCGGTCGCGTTCACGTCCTTGGCCCAGTTGAAGTAGAGCCCGTCCCGAACAGTGGTGATGTCGTTGTTCCGGATGACGCTGTCCTCGGTCTTCCAGATCTGGATGCCATTGCCGCGCTTGGTCAACTGCGTAATCTCCTCGCGGCCGACGATGGTGTTGTTCCGGATGTCGGCGTCGTCGACCCCGTCAAGCCAGATGCCGAAGGTCATGCCGGTCACGCGGCTGTCACGGACAGTGACCTCGCTTGCGTTGACGAATATCGCGGCATCATTCGTCGCGGTGCTGTAGCCGCTGTTGCGGACCCAGAGATCCGATACGGTGACACCCTGTGCTTCGATGGCGAGAACGTCACCTTCCCCGTCGCCGTGCAGCAGCGCCGACCCGGGACCGCTCCCGGAGAGAGTGACGTTCGGCGTCGTGACGACGAGAGTCTCGTTAAAGCGACCGTCGAGCGTGACGGTATCGCCGGGGTCAGCGGCGTCAACCGCCGCCTGCGCGCTGTCGTACGTTTCGCCATCGACTGTCGCGGTGCCGTCGGCTGACGGGGCGATAAACGAGTCCGTATCTGGCACGTCGGGATCAAAGGCGAGGTCATCGTGGGTTCCGTCGGTCTCGCCGGCGCTGGCCATTCCGACAGCCATGACCGACAGCACGAGTAGGACCGCGGTCCCAACGGCGAACACTCGCTCGAAATCGTGGGACAGTGGGCTCATGAGTGAATTTCTGGTTGGTCAGACTCAGCCGCGGTGGTTGTCGGGCGGTGCGGGGCATCTTCCTCGTCGTCGGAGTCGCCGTCACGGTCCCGAACGGCGTCGGGAAGCCCGGTGGCCCTGTCGCGAATTCGGGCCGGGAGCTCGTTGAACGTCACTGCCTGATCGCGGTAGTAGTACGAAACCGCGAGCAGTCCAACGGCGGTGGCGGCCATGTACGCGCCGAGGCCGAACCGGGAGGCACTCGTGATGTTGGCGACCTGGTACTGGCCCCACAGAGGCGGTGTGAAGCCGGCAACGCCCATCACCGGTGCGCCGGGGTCGAGCGTGTGGCCGGCCTGCCAGAGCCGGTACTGGATGTCGGCCAGCATCACGGTGAACACCAGCACGGTGCCGCCGAACTGGTATTTCAGGCCGCGTTTGAGCTTCTTGACGGTCGGCGCGATAGCGACGAATACTGACAGCAGTGACACGCCGATGAACGCGACCGGCCCGAGCGCCCACTCGGGTACGTCGATGGCGTTCTCCTCAACGGGGAAGTTCGGCTCGACTAACACCGGGTCGGGGAAGTAGAACCCGACGTAGTGGTTCAGCCGCGCCATCTCGATGAAATCCCCGGTCAGGTGGGGGTAGGCGTACAGAGAGACGCGGAGCGTCGTGCTGGGGTACTGGACGGCGTCGACGCTGATGCGCCACATCGGGAACGCGAGCGCCGCGACGAACAGCGCTGCTGCTGCCACGGGGAGACCCCGCCGGATCTCACGGAAGTCGTCGATGGTGGGTCGTTGCATGGCTGAACACCTCCGAAGTGGGTTGTGTCGCTACCCCTCCGCCGGTTCGACAATCATCCGGCTGCGCATCTCCAGGTGTAGGGCGCTACAGAAGAACGTACAGTAGATCCAGTACACGCCGGGATCGTCAGCCGTGAACGTAACCTCACGAGTGTCCTGTGGCGCCACAGCGTAGTTGATGTCGTGCTCGGGGATGGCAACGCCGTGGATGATGTCCTGCACGCCCTCGATGTTGGTCGTGGACAGTTTCACTTCGTCGCCTTCCTGCACCGTGAAGTCCGGCAGGCCGTACTCCGAGCGCTTGGTCGTCATCTTGACGTGGACGCTGTTCTCACCCGTGCGCTCGACGCCGGAGTCTTCCTCGGTGATATAGGTCTCGTCGTAGTCGCTCTTGTCGTAGACCTTCTTGGCGTCGATCTTGTCCTTATGGGCGAACACGCAGTCGTGTGGCTCGGGATATGCCGGGTGGTCCGCGACCAGTTCCATCTCTTTTTCACCTTGCCCGATGTGTATGAGCTGGTCGTTATCGGGCATGATCGGACCGACCGGGAGGAACCGGTCTTTCGAGAGCTTGTTGAGGCTGATGAGCCATTCTCCGTCCGGGTCGGTCGTCATCGCCTCAAGCGCCTGAATGTGACCGGGGTTGTAGTGAACGTCCTGTTTCTCGATGATCGGGTCTTCGGACCCCTCCTCAGCCTCGACAGCGGCCTCGATGTCCCACTTGACCGCCTGGGAGTCGATGAATAGCGACGTGTAGGCGTGGCCGTTGCCGTCGAAAGTCGTGTGCAGCGGGCCGAGCCCGACACGCGGTCGTCCGGCGACAACCTCTTCGGGATCGGAGGAGTCGGCCAACGCGTTCAGGTCGAGCATGGTCACCGTCGGCGAGAGCTTCCCCGCGATGAAGGCGTAGTCGCCGTTCGGCCCGACCTCGACACAGTGAGGGCTTTTCGGCGTCGGAATGTACTTCACGATAGGGCGGTCGCCCTGATTGAGTGAGCTTCCCTGCGTGCCGTCGATGACGGGGATGCCGTTGACTTCCTCGTAGTTGCCGTTCTCGACGGCCTGCTCGATGGCCGGGATGTCGAAGGCCTTGACGTTATCCCGGTCGTCCTTCGTCATGCCCTGAATGTCGGTAGCCTCCTCGCTATTGTATGCCGAGGAGATGGCCCACCGACCCTCTTTGCCGGTGTCGACGATATCGAGATTACCGTCGACCTTGACCTGCCACTGGGTCTCCATTGACTCGGGGTCAACGGCGACGAACAGCGACGTGTAGTTGTCCGGGTTCTTCACGTCGGTCCCGTCGTTGGGTAGCGGCGCGCGGAACTCGCCGTTGCCCAGCACGTACTTGGTGTCCGGGGAGAGGACGGTACAGCCGTGGATGGCCTGCATGTTCGGGACGTCAGTGATCGCGTCTGTCTCGAAGTACGTGAGGTTCACGCGGGCGATGCGACCGTTGGCCTTGTCGTTGACGTACAGATACTCGCCGTCGTAGTCGCCGTCCGTCTCCGAGAGGTTCGGGTGATGGTTGTCACCCCAGCTATACCCGCCGCCCTCTTCGAGCAGCTCTTTCGTGTCATCGGTGAAGCCATAGCCCGACGCACAGTCGGTGTTGAACACCGGAATGCGGGTGAGCTCGCGCATCGACGGGATGCCAATGACCCGCAGTTCGCCGGAATGTCCGCCCGACCAGAAGCCGTAGTACTCGTCGTGTTCGCCGGGTTCGACCGTGTGGCTCGCGCCGCTGCCCGATGGTGTCGACTGGCTGCCAGCGCTGCCACCGCCACCAGTCAGCGCCGAACACCCGGCGACCGACCCCATCGCACCGGCGGCGACGCCGGCTTTCATGAAGTCCCGGCGACCGAGCGAGAGCCCGGGCAGTCCCAGCGAGATGTCGTCGTCTTCAGCCGTTTCATCAGGGGACTCGACCTCCGCCAGAACAGAGTCAAGCGTTTCTTCGTACTCTTCGAGAACCTCGTTCGGGTCGCGGGGGGTTTCGTTCTTACTCATATCAGACCACCTTGATTGTGCCGGCCATCCCGTTCATCTCGTGGGGAATGCAGTAGTACTCGTACGTGCCCGTCGTCTCCAGCGTGACCTCGTAGCTCTCGCCTTTCGGGACGTTGCCCTCCTGGCCATTGCTGTACCCGTCTTTCGCGGCCTGTTCGGAGTCGAACTCACCGGACGCGAAGTAGTCCGCGCCGTCGGGGATCTTGTTTTCGTAGGCCGTCACCGTGTGACCGATGCTGCCGACGTTCTCGAATGTGACCGTCGTCCCAGCCTCGACCTGAATTTTCTTCGGCTCGTATGCCAGTTCGTCCGTCATTTCGACGGTGCTCGTCTCGGTCCACTCGGACCCACTCCCGCCGTCACTGGCCTCAGTCTCGCCGCCGTCTGCTCCGTCGCTGCTGCTGCCCGAGTCGCCGTCACCGCCACTGTCGGACCCGCCGCCCGACGAACAGCCAGCCAGCGCAACTCCAGCTGCGAGACCCAGACCGCGCACGAATGTTCTACGCGTTTCCATGGTAGCTCACGACTGCAACTCGAAGACCAACCTGTATATATGGGGAACCGCACTTTCATTTCGCAGGAAGCGGGGCGAATATGTTCGTCGGTGAATAGTGAACCGAGTATTCTCACAGTGGCTCCGTTAGAATAGCGACTGCCGAACTACCTGATCGGGGCAGTTGGGAGTGATCGATTCGGGTCTCCCCGGCGGACGCCTCACACCGGTTTACTCTGGGATGCGACAACATCTACCCCCGGGCTGTAGTAGCACACGGGGTCATCGTTGGGACGGGCGAACCCGTCGGCCCGCAGTAATGTATCGGTCTCGACGGTCGCCGACGCCGGGTACAGCGTCCAGGTGTCGTGGCTGACATCGGTGTACCGGAGCGACCCGTCCGGTGCCTCGGTGTAGAACCGATAGCGTTCGACCAGAAACTCGGCCAGCGAATCCGCAGTGGCGGTGAACGGGTCGTCCGTCGGCCAGTACGCCGCCTCGTACACGCCGGGACGTGCCCCGGGATGCTGCCGTCGGCTGTCGAATTGTACGCGACCGTCGCGAAGTTGCAGGGAGATGCGGGCGTAGTAGTACGGGAGGTGGTGAAACAGGCGTGCGCCGACGACGCTCGCAAGCCCCTGTGCGTCGAGGCTGAAGAAGTAGACGCTCGGGACGCCGTCGCGGGTGACGTACGTACGGACGTTGATCTCCGGGAGCCGAACGCCGAGCGACCGTGGGACCCCTTTCGGTCGGACGGCGACGTTGGTGAACGGCACGACCGAAAGCCACGCCGACCCGTCGTAGCGGTCGGCTTCGAGCGAGGGCGGGAGGTGTGCATCCATCAGTTCGGGGTCGACCGGCCAGTTCTCGAACAGCAACTGCCGCCAGCTCATCTCCAGGGGCAGGACCATACGCTCGAGTTCACACCGTAGCGAAAAGAGTCTCCTGTTGGAGGCGTCAGATAGCGCGCGAGATCTAGCGCCCGCTTCCAGTAGCTCAGCTGTCCACGGATTCCTGTAACCGTGCGAGACTGGTCAAAACCGGATACGTCCAGAGTTGCTCTTCGTACATATATGTGCAGAACTCGTGTGTCTCGAACCGGTGAACGCTTGAGTGGAGTTGGTCCTGTCGTTCCTGTAGAAGCGCTGTAACGTCGTTTTGGAACGTCTCGCGATACCACTCAGGAACGACTGTGCTGTCGAGCGTCTCAATGATCTCCTGCAGACTGCTGTGGTACTCCTGCATCGATTCCTGTTCGATTTTGACAGCGCGGTCCAGCGAGGTCCGTTCGTCGATTGCTTGCTCAGTCGCGGCCACCAGCGAACGCTTGATCGGCGGCGAGAGCCCGACGTTCGTCTCAGGGTGAAACAGCGCTGCGTAGTCCGGCCCGAACTCGATAGCAACGTTCTCCACCAGCGACTCGTCGTACACCGACTCGTAGTGATCGACAGCCAGCACCGTGTCGGCGTAGGCGTCCCGTAGCGCTTCAACGGGGTCGGATACGGACTGTCGACTTCGCGCACCGACGGGGGAGGAGGGCTGTTCGGCGGGGTCGACGGCACGCACACGCTGTAGAAAGTCCTCGAGCCCGTCTTGCTCGGCTGCAAGCTCGGTGTGCTCCCTGTCGAGCACTGTGAGAGCCGTCTCTACCGGCTCGAGAATGTGGTCTCGCCATGTGTGCAGGAACCACTGCGTGCCGTCCTGCGCAGGCGTCGTTGACATACTAGTCTCTCGTTCAGTAACAACAATAAGTGTTTTAGTTACCCGTCAACACCACCGTGTTCTGTACGGTTATTTATAAAGGATATCGGACAGCGGCGTTGCGTCCGCGGTGTGTCCTGCGGTTTCAATCTATCGACAATTACAGCTCGCACCGAACCGTATCTGACTGCAAGAGCAAGACATATAACCCATATTTACCCACAAACCGGTTCCATATAGAACTATACAAAACGTAAAATACGGTATAATATAGAAGTCCCGAGATATGCGATTGTATTGCTATTATAAAATCCATATATTCCCTAATTCTCGTGGCATAAGAGAGATATAAATTTAAATACTGGCCACACGCACTCTGGTGCTTAAGCTACGGCCTGGTCTACGCTTCGGCTTCCACCAACTCCATAGAGCGGTATCCATAGAGTCTGATTATGTCAGATATTGACAGGTGTCGGTTACCAGCGGCCGGTCTGTTGGTCTGGCTGCCCATCGTTTACATCCGGGTTTTAAATAATGACGGCAACTCTACTCGGTAATGACCGACGACGCCAACACACAAAACACGGGCCGGCGGATACAGTCCGTGGAGAACGCCTGCGAGATCATCGAAGCCGTACAGGAGTCACACAGCGCGACGTTGCAGGAACTGAGCGAACGAATCGAGCTTTCCCAGGGAACGCTTCACACATATCTTGCGACGCTGACCGACTGTGGCTTCCTCACGAAGGACGACGACACGTACCAGCTCGGCTTTCGATTCGTCACGATGGGCGAACACGTCCGTAACGAGACGGAGCTCTACACTGCTGGACAGGAGGAAGTAGACAAACTGGCCGACAGATCCGGTGAGTACGTCCATCTAGTCGTCGAAAACGACGGTCGCGAAGTCGCCATCTACGAACGGCGGGGCGAACATGCCGTCGGAATGGACTACCACCTCCAGCTGCGGGAGGCACCACAACACCTCCACGACAGCGCTTCGGGCAAGGCAATCCTCTCATGTCTCCCGGACGAGCGCGTTGAGAAAATAATCGACCGGGAAGGCCTTTCACGACAGACACAGCACACGATTACGGACCGAGAAACACTTCGTGACGAGCTAGAAACTATCCGGGAGCGGGGATACGCAACGAACGACGAGGAAGAGATCCGTGGCCTCCGGGCGATCGGTGCGCCGATTCTGGACAACGATGGGACCGTCGTCGGCGCGGTCAGTGTGACTGCACCGACCAGCCGTCTGAAAGGGGCCCGCTTCGACACCGAAATTCCTGAGATGGTGATGGAGGCAGCCAACCTCATCGAGGTCAATCTCGAAATGACCTCGTTCGACCGGAGCACGTAACAGCCTCGTCATACGCTCGTCACTGTGTGTCGGCGACGACCACTAACCGACGACGGCCTCAGGCCACTCCAATTTGGATTACTCAAATCACAGGTGTGCTGCTGTGACGATGGAACGGAGCGATTGTCCCGTCGAGCGATCAATAATAACAGTCGTACCACCGTTAGTAGCCAAGCCACGATAGCACAGCGGATCGGATAGTCGTGGTTGTAGGCAGTCTACGGTGGGGTACTACGAGATTGGTACCTGTTATCGCCGGCATGCCTCGGTATAGTACCCCGTTGCTACGATACCAAGCTTGCTTTTGACTTGCTCAAACTACTTATTGTCACCCAACTCCGGTAGACAGACGCGCTGTAGCGCGCATACGGTATGCTCTGTGGCATCATGCGCACGTTCATGCAAGTACCGCAATCACTCTCAGATTGAGTATATCAAGCGTATATTCCAGCAGTATTTCACAGATAAAGCGTTAGATGGGCTTAAAATCTTCTGTAATTGGCTTGAGAAGGCGTTATTAACTTTTGCTATGTTCAAACTAGTTGTCCCGTAGACAGTCCCAAATGTTTATTAACAATACCGGTATTGGTGCCGATACACTGTCTCACTCCAGCCGTCGGATGCTGACAGTCAAGACGGAACCAGCGTCTGAACAACTCAGCGTACTCGCCCCATTGGTCCCGAAGCGAGTGGGCGTACGCACCACCGAACCCACAACCCAATCATGAGCACACAGAAGGAGCCATCAGAGCAAGCGACAGACGAGGACGAATCGCCAATCGCGACTGCCCGCCACCAGCTGGAGCAAGCAGCTGAACACCTTGACCTTTCTGAGGGGATGCTTGAGCAGCTCCGCCACCCATCGAAAACAGTCGAGGTATCTGTTCCGATCCGCCGAACCGACGGGAGCGTTGAGGTGTTCAGCGGGTATCGCGTCCAGCACTTCGAGATCAGGGGGCCGTATAAAGGCGGTATGCGATACCACCCGAGCGTCTCCGCCGAGGAGTGCACGGCGCTAGCGATGTTGATGACGTGGAAGTGTGCGGTGATGGACCTGCCCTTCGGCGGCGCGAAGGGTGGCATCGTCGTCGATCCGTCGACGCTCGATGCACAGGAGACCGAGCAGTTGACGCGTCGGTTCGCCGAGGAACTACGCGAAGTCGTTGGACCGACGAAAGACATCCCCGCACCCGATATGGGGACCGACGAGCAGACCGTCGCCTGGTTCATGGACGCGTATTCAATGCAGGAAGGCGAGACGGTCCCCGGCATTGTGACTGGCAAACCGACAGCGGTTGGCGGGACACACGGCCGTGAGGAGGCACCCGGCCGAAGCGTCGCTATCGTCGCCCGCGAAGCACTCGACTACTACGACGGAAACATCGATGGTGCGACTGTCGCCGTCCAGGGCTTCGGTGCCGTGGGCGCGAACGCCGCACGCCTGCTTGACTCGTGGGGTGCGTCTGTCGTCGCTGTCAGCGATGTGGACGGCGGCATCTACGACGAATCCGGGCTCGATATCGAATCGATTTCGGCTGACGGCGACGAACACGGCCAGCTGGGGGCTGTTGACGCACCACGTCAGGTATCCAACGCCGAGTTGCTGGAACTCGATGTCGATGTCCTCATTCCTGCAGCAGTCGGGAACGTCCTAACCGAGGAGAACGCTGCAGACGTACAGGCGAGCATTATCGTCGAAGGGGCGAACGGCCCGACAACGACAGCGGCCGATACAGTGTTCAAGGAGCGCGACATCCCAGTCATCCCGGATATCCTCGCGAACGCCGGCGGCGTCACCGTGAGCTACTTCGAATGGCTCCAGCACATCAACCGACGGAGCTGGTCCCGTGAAGAAGTCAACGACGAACTCGAAGCCGAGATGCTCGATGCCTGGGAGGCCCTGCAGGCTGAGGTCGAGGACCGTGATGTCACGTGGCGAACAGCTGCCTACATCGTCGCGCTTTCGCGAATCGGTGACGCTATGAACGCTCGTGGACTATGGCCGTAACAACGGATGTCGCTTCAGTCCACCCACTCGCGAGACCGTAGTCGTCCCGTGTCACCTGTCGCGGTGCTCGGTGTCCCGTTCGCCCTCGGTGCCGACCGGCGCGGCGTCGACATGGGCCCGTCAGCGATTCGCTACGGCGGCCTCACCGCTGCGCTTGATACGGCCGGCGTCGACTACACTGACGTCGGAGACCTTTCAGCGCCGACGCTACAGTCCCAACCGGCGTCCGACGACAACAGTGCGAAGTACCTCGACGCTATCGCGGAAATGACCGATACACTTGCCGACCGGGTGGCGACAGAAATAGCCGACGGGAGCGTGCCGCTGGTGTTAGGTGGCGACCATTCTATCGCGATGGGCACGATGCGCGGTGCGGCTCAGACGACCGAACTCGGCGTCATCTGGTTCGACGCCCACGGCGATTACAACACCCCGACTACGTCGCCCAGCGGGAACGTCCACGGGATGCCGCTTGCGGCCGCCCACGGCTACGGCGACTTCGCAGAGATGCCGTGGGCCACCGCCCCGAACGTTGCCGAGGAGAACACCGTCATCGTCGGCGCGCGGAGCCTCGATGCCGACGAACGAGCAGTCCTCCGCGAGAGTGACATCTCCGTCTTCACGATGGAAGACATCGACAGTCGGGGTATCGGCCCAGTCACTGATGAGGCACTCGACATCGCGACCGATGGGGTCGATGACATCCACGTGAGCCTTGACCTCGATTGGCTTGACCCGGACGATGCACCGGGGGTCGGGACACCGGTTCCCGGCGGCGTCACCTACCGGGAGGCGCATACGGCGATGGAACGGGTCGCCGACCGCGACGCCGCCGAATCGGTGCTGCGCTCGCTTGATGTTGTCGAGGTCAACCCCATCCTCGACCAGCGCAACACGACGGGCGAGCGAGCGGCCGAACTCGCCGCTAGCGCGTTCGGCAAGCGGATCCTGTAGCCCAGTTTCGAACCGCAGCAAGGACCCAGCTATGTGGCCAGTACGCGGGCCCGGAACACAGTGATTTATTACTAATGATTGTTATTGTGATAACATGGACCGCGATACTGCGGAGCCGCGTGTCGATAGTATGCCTGGCCCACAGAGCAGCGAGTGGGTCGAGTACCATCACGAAACCGCCGCGCCGAGTACGTACGTGTACGAATTCGTCTGGGACATCACTGAGGACGCAATCGGCCCGTTCTGTACAGACGCGGACGGCAACGTCCTGCTAGATTTTACCTGTCACGTCGCCGCATCGCCGCTCGGGTACAATAACCCGAAGGTGCTCGACCGTGCCGACGAGTTCGACATGGTCGACCCGCTGAAGATCGCCGGTCAGGACTTCTACATCAGCACCGGCGGCTCACCCGACGAAACGTCGCTACCGGGGCCCGCCCACCTGATGGATAGACTGACCGATATTACCAGCCAGTACGACTTCGACACCGTCTTCCTCTCGAATTCTGGTGCCGAGGCCGTCGAGAACGCGATGAAGATTTGTTACGATAACTGCGAGACGCCGAAGTACGGCATTACCTTCGACGGCGCGTTCCACGGTCGGACGCTGGGGGCGCTATCGCTTAACCGTTCGAAGTCCGTCTACCGTCGAAAATTCCCCGAAATCAGCGGGATTCACGACGTGGAGTACTCCGAGGCCGGCGTCGAGCGCCTCCGTTCGAAGCTCGACGCAGACACTGGCCACATCCCGCCCGAGGAAGTCGCGTTCCTCATCTTGGAGCCGATACAGGGCGAAGGCGGCTATCGCGTTCCGAACCCCGAGTTCCTCTCAGCCGTCGACGACCTCTGCCGGGAACACGATATCCCGATCATCGCTGACGAAATCCAGTCAGGAGTGGGCCGCACTGGCGAGATGTGGGCCGTTGACCACTACGACATCGAACCGGATGTCATCACGAGCGCGAAAGCACTTCGGGTCGGCGCGACCGTCTCCCGGTCGGACATCTTCCCGTCCGAAACGTCACGGCTCTCCTCGACGTGGGGGGCCGGCGACATCCTCGGCTCGATGCGCGGCGCGCTGACTCTCGCTGCTATCGAGGACCATGATCTGGTGGACAACGCCGCCGAGAAGGGGACGTACTTCATGGATCGGCTCCGCGATATCTCGGCGGGCCGTTCGCTGGTCGAAGACGTGCGCGGCCTCGGCTTGATGACCGCGCTGGAGTTCGATACGGCTGATCGACGCGACGCTGTGATGGAAACTGCGCTCCAGCACGGCCTCCTCACGCTCGGCTGTGGCCAGAAATCTCTCCGGCTTCTTCCGCCACTCGACGTCACCGAGCGCGAACTGGAACTCTGTCTCGACATCCTCGATTCGGTGTTTACCGAGGTTGCAGGCGCTGTCGCGTCCGCCTGACCCTCGCGACTTCTGCGGTAACCGAAATGTTAAAATATGACTGATTCGACTGTGGCACTATGCCACGAGAGGCACGCGTAGACAGACGGAGGTATCTGCAGGCAATTGGTGGCACTGTCGCGACCCTGTCGGTCGCTGGCTGTCAATCGGGCAGCGGGGACTCACAGACGCTTACCGCGGGCACAGCGCCGGGCTTTCCGCCGTTTGAGATGAAACAGGACGGCGAACTCGTCGGCTTCGACGTCGAGTTGCTGGAAGCCGTTGTCGCGGCGTCGGAGTACGAACTGAGCGGCTGGGAAGAACTTGAGTTCAAATCACTTATCCCGGCGCTGAACAACGGGAATGTCGACGTCGTCGCAGCGGGCATGACGATCAACGACGAACGCGACGAAGCGATCGACTTCTCCGACCCGTACTACAGTTCGAATCAGGCCATCATCGTCCGAGAAAGCGGGTCGTTCTCACCGTCGTCGCTGGATGACCTCTCCGGGGCGACAGTCGGGGCACAGAAGGGGACAACCGGCGAATCCGTTATCAAGGACCAGCTCATCGAAGCGGGGACGATTCAAGAGTCTAGCTACAACGCGTACGGTAACTACGTGCTCGCTGTTGAGGATCTGCTGAACGAAAACGTCGACGTCATCATCATCGACGTCCCTGTCGCGAACTCGTTCGTGGCAGACCGCTCCATCGAATCCGCGTTCGTCCACGAGACTGGCGAGCAGTTCGGTTTCGGAATTCAGTCCGGCAACAACGAACTCGCAGGTGCGCTCAACAGCGGGCTGACCACCGTTGAGGACGATGGGACGTACCGGGACCTGACCGAGAAGTGGTTCGGACAAAAGTGAGGCCATGGAAGCAATACTTCAGGTCGCCGACTGGCTGTTCGTCGTCGACAACCTTGGACTGTTGCTCGGTGGGACAGCTGTTACCGTCGCGCTCACCGTAGCCAGCATTCTCCTGGGATTTGCAATCGGGTTCCCGGCCGGTGCGATAGAGGTGTACGGCTCGGACAGAGCCCGTCGGCTGGTCGAACAGGTCGGGGTTGTCCTTCGTGGCACTCCGCTGCTAGTCATCATTATGATCCTGTACTTCGGCCTGTCCGTCTCCAGTAGCGCGTTCGTCACGGCGACCATCGCGCTTGGGCTCCGGAGCGCCGCCTACCAGTCCCAGATCTTCCGCGGTGCGCTCCAGAGCGTCGACGATGGGCAACTCGAAGCGGCACGCGCCGTCGCGATGTCCCGGTTCGAAGCGATCCGGCACGTTGTCGTCCCGCAGGCGCTCCGCCGGAGTGTTCCGGGCTTCCAGAACGAGTTTACTATCGTCCTCAAGGACACGAGCATCGCCATCATCATCGGTATCGGTGAACTGCTGACGACAGGACAGAACCTCTACGAAGGCGGCCAGTCGACGGCGGCACTCGAGATATTCCTCGCCGTCAGCCTTGTCTACTTCGTGCTGACGTTCGCGACGAACCGGTCACTCGACAGACTCAGCGACTACTACGCGGTACCGGAGGGAACGACATGACACAGCCACTACTCTCAATCGACGATCTGCACAAGTCCTACGGGAGCGAGGAGGTACTGGAAGGCGTTGGCCTCGAGATGGATCAAGGCGACGTGACGGTCCTCATCGGCCCCAGCGGCTCGGGCAAGTCCACGCTGCTCCGGTGCGTGAACCGGCTAACCGAGATCAACAGCGGCCGGATTGCGCTCGATGGGGAAGACGTGACTGGGGTCGACACCGACGTCAACGAACTGCGAAAGCAGGTCGGCATGGTGTTTCAGGATTTCAACCTCTTTGCGCATCTGACCGCGCTCGAAAACGTCACGCTCGGCCCAAAGAAAGTACTCGGGATGGACGCTGCCGACGCCAAGGCAGCCGGACGGAACCACCTCGAACAGGTCGGATTGCTGGAGCAGGCGGACTCCTACCCCGCGGAACTCTCCGGCGGACAGAAACAGCGTGTCGGCATCGCCCGCGCACTCGCGATGGACCCGGAACTGTTGCTGTTTGACGAGCCGACCAGCGCGCTCGACCCCGAACTTGTCGGCGAAGTCGTCGAAGTGATGCGTGACCTCGCTGCCGAGGGCATTACGATGCTCGTGGTCAGTCACGAGATGGACTTCGCCCGGTCGGCCGCATCTGACATCGTGTTCCTCGATGACGGCGAGATTGTCGAGCATGGCCCACCGGAGCAACTGTTCCAGAACCCCACAGCGGATCGAACCGAACAGTTCTTGAGCAGATTGCACGCGCACGAGGAAACGGCATGAGCACAGCCGAATCTACAACGTCACCGCTTCGGGACCGCGTCGAGACAGTCTTCAGCGTCCGTCCACTCACAGTCGGCTTGGCACTGTTCTGGATCTGGGTTCTCGCCCGCTGGACCACTGATTTCGTTCTCGCAGGGGTATTCGGACTCGACCGTGGCGCACCGTTTGTCCCGGCAGCCCCGTTTCTGACAACAGCGGATACCGTTGCCTCGCTTGCCACGCCACTCGGTGCCGCCGGAGCGCCGCTGGTATGGCTCGCTGACACGCTCCGGTTCACCGCCGATGCGACGGCGTACCTGCCGGCGCTGGCGCACGGCATCTGGACGACGGTCCTACTGACAGTCTTCAGTGTCTGCCTCGGGTTCATGCTGGCGCTCCCGCTCAGCGTCGTCCGCGTGTACGGCGGGCGATGGGCCCGGTGGTTCGCTCTGTCGTACACGGAACTCATTCGCGGGACGCCGCTGCTCGCCCAGTTGTTCGTCCTCTACTTTGCGACCTCACTAACGCAGGTTCTCAGAGGCGTCCCGGGAGTCGGTGTCGGATTCATTCCAGCACAGGCGTTCTGGGTCGCCGTCATCAGCTTCACGCTGAACAGCGCCGCCTACCAGTCCGAATACCTGCGTGCGTCGCTGGAGTCCGTCGATGGCGGGCAGTTGACTGCCGCACGCGCGATCGGGCTCTCGAAGCTAGAAGGGATACGGTACGTCGTCGTTCCACAGGGTCTGCGACTCGCGCTTCCCAGCTGGACGAATGAACTCGTGTATCTCATCAAGTACTCCTCACTGGCGAGTTTCATCACCGTCCAGGAACTGTACGGGAGAACGAGCACCCTCGCTAACGAGACGTACCAGTATACAGAACTCTTCGTGCTGGTGGCGATACTGTATCTGGCCCTAGTCGTCTCGGCATCAGCACTGATGGACCGCGTCGAATCGCACACTGCAACCGCCGGTGTCGGACACACAAGACAATGGCCACTCTCTTAGGGTTTCCGCTCAACTATTCCAGCACATCCCATGAGTCACGCTGATAGCGCCGGAGCACGGCTAACACTCGACCTGTGGCACCCGAACTGCTGGGCTATCGAAGCGACCGACCGCACCGATGGCGGTATCCTGGCACACACAGTGCAACAGAGCGTCCAGTCGCCGACAGCATCGGTCAACGGCGTGTTTACGGCGTACGGAGCCACGAAGTCGGCTGTCGAGGACTGTCTTGACGCAGTCCGTGCGTCGTCTCACGCCGGGGAGATACAGGAACTTCAGGCACGTATCGGCCACAAACGCGATGCGCCGGGCACCGTCGTCAGACAGTTCCTGCTGGAGTACGACCCGGGCGAACTGGTCTGTCCGACGTTGCTCGAACATGGGTTCGTCCACAGCGCCCCCGTTCGCATCGAAGACGGTCGCGAACGGTGGCAGGTGAGTTTCACCGGCGAACGCCCCGAGATTCAGCCCGCACTCGATGCTGTCGAAGCTGACGCCGACGCTGACGTGTCGGTCGAATCCATTGTCACCCCGGACAGCGATACTGAGCGGTCGGTGGGGGGGCTGCGTACTGACTCGCTGACGCCGGCTCAGCGACGGGCCTTCGAAGCGGCCCGCGACGCGGGCTACTACCAGTGGCCGCGCGGGATTTCAGTCCGCGAACTCGCCGACCAGATGGACATCTCGAAGACGACACTCCTCGAACATCTCCGAACTGCCGAGTCGAAACTTCTGGACCCTGAGTAGTTTCTCCGGATCTCCCTCTGGATAGCGGCTGATATGGACGTATGTAAGGTTAGTGCCGACAGTCTCTGGTTCTGCCGCCGTCTCAGTCCAGTGATGTGCTATACACTGATCTGCTGCTTTGGAAATGCCTGTCAACGGGCTGTTCGATCGATTTTACCACAGGACAACCGACGCATGGAACCTGTCTGTCTCATATGCGGCCATCAGAACCATCATTGAGACAGTACAAATGCGAAGTAGCATTCGGCCAGTTCCATATAGCATTATGGAGTTTATTAGTTCAGCAGCGACCATCTCAAATGCAATTATAGTATTAAAAATTGACAAAAAGCTACAGTAGTGAGTAGATTTCGGCCTCGTACACATCCCTGACTCGGGTCCCCCATTCGTGGGTGTACGTGTCGATAACATCCTGTGCCACGTCGCCCCTGAGGTATTTGACGACGCCGCGATCACCGGTCCGGTCCCGGAGATGTGTCGTGAAGAAGTGCCGGAAGTAATGTGGCGTCACGTTCTCTTCGGCTCCGCCACCATCCGTGTACCAACCGAACTCGCGGGCGTGAGACTCGACGATATGGTGTACCATGTTCGGCGTGAGTCTATCCCCCCAGCTGTCGCTTGTAGACACGAACAGCGGCGCTGCCGGGGACTGCGTGTCCGGTCGGATTGCGAGCCAGCGTCGCAGTACAGATGTCAGCTCGGCGTCGACTGGAATCGTTGTCTCACGCTTGCGCTTGTTTGACGCAGTTCGTTCTTCCCCGTTACTGGCCTCGCTACGAGCCGGGTCCGAGGCGACGAACAACGAGTCCGGACGCCCATCGAGGCCCGCTCGAACCGGGATCTCCGGTCTGGGGCCGGGGGTTTCGAGGTTGAGGTCGCGGATATCGAGGTTACACAGTTCGCCAGCCCGCATTCCCGTCTTCAACAGTGTTACTATGATAGCGCGCTCTAGTGGGTGCGAGACGCTGTCGACGAACGCACGCATCGACTGGAGGTCTATCTCCCGACGGGTCGGGTCGGTGTTGATGGACTCGTCCATCTCCTCCATGACCAGCGTCATCGGGTTCGATTCGAAGACGCCTACCTGGGTCATATACGCAAAAAACCGGTGCAGATAGGAGGCATACGTTGCGACAGTGCTTTCCCCGACATCTCCACGGAGGCTGTGGACGTATGCCATGCAGTCCCGGTGGGAGGCCTCTCGGACAGGGAGGGGCTGGTGGCCGTCCGCCAGATAGGATTCGAAGTCCCGGAGGACGCGCTCGTAGGACGCACGAGTCCGGTCGCTCTTTCCGTGGTACGTGATATCATCAAGGAAATACCCAACCGGGTCCGATTCGGCGCCCGGTGTGGCTGCATCCGTGCTCATTCGTCTCGAACATACCCCCCGTGTCGCCCGCTGTACTGCACTTTGTTGTCTGACTGCAGTTCCTGCAGTGCGTCCTCGAGTCGCTCCTCGATATCATCGGTCAGCCCTGCGAGCAGGTCGTCCCACTCGTAGTAGTCCCCGTCAGCAAGGATCTCCTGGACCCGGTCTTTCAGCCCCTCACCCCCAGGGGTAGCATCCGGAGAACGGGGTTCCTCGCTATCGCTCTCAGCGGCGTCTGATTCAGTCGTCTCGGACGCTGCTGACTCGAATCCGCTTCGGCCTGCCTGTACCATCGTCCGGACGAACTCGCTTTGACTCATATCCAGTTCCTCAGCGTGGGCCTGCCATTGCTCTTTCTGGTAGGCCGGAATGTACGTCCGAACCGTCGTTCGCTCACTGTCACTGGACACATTTTACTCTCGGATGCCGGGAACTTCAATGTAGTCCCATACTTAGAGATAAAAGCCTTTATTTGGGTGAGTGACACCCTATTTCACCGCAATTTGTCGCCTTACTGACAACTAATTCACGCTTTATCGAAAAATAGGCACATATTCACAAATATAAATACGGGCGCAGATTACTGTACTCTCTCTGGTTAGCCCACCTGCCCAACAAGATTCAGGTGGACGAAAGCAGACTACCGCCTGTTGACAGGGTATCAATATTCGGTTTGGCGCAGTGAACGGCCACGGGGTCGAGTCCAAGACTATACAGGCCTGATCCACTACTCGCCGAAATCAAACCATGGGGTTGGCAGTCTATCCAGTTGCTCAGTCTCACTGATTTCCCTGCACGGTTGGCTCCTTAACCTTCCCACGCTACGTAGCATCCACAGTCCCCCAGATGTGGCATGTGCTACTGAGGCTGGCATCCTCCCGGCGGAGAACGGCGTGGCTTTTCTCCTGGAGCCACAGTTGGTTTAGTGTACCCGGACGCACTATACCGGTCACGCTGGACCGTATTCAGGTCTGTATGCTGGTCTTTGAGACTATGAGGATGTGACCCTCCAACCAGACGTGGTAGCCCCGCTTAACCCCACGAACCGCGTCGTCAGCTCGACTGCCTGCTTTGCGTGCCACTCCAGAACCGTTTCTGACAACGTACGGTCTGCGTGGCCTTCGATATCTACCGGACAGTGAGGTGTGGTCTTGATTCTCCGTCAGCCGGCCTGTGTCTCCCACTGCAGGCACTGCTAACAAGCCCACGCTTCTGACCGAGATACACTGTGTCCAGCCGTTCCTGTCCAGTCGTTCCAGCAGGGCACGACATGGGGATTCTTCGGCGTGGCTGCGGCGTCGGGTCCGCTTCCGAGCAGTTGCCAGAGACGTTCGCTACTGCATTGGCCTTCCCGTAGCCGTCCGCGAGACTCTGTCTTTCTGTGACTCTAAGAGACGCCGTCTCTCGGGCAATTTGGACCGCACTGGGCGCTTTTCCGTCGTCGCACGGAACCGCTGGCCCGACCCACGGCCTTTGTGCAGGTACTGCTCGCCGGTTGCGGTAGTGCAGGCGACAAGAGTGTGGCACTAGGACTCAAAGCGGCCGTTTCGTCGGCCAGTGGCGTCCCGTGCCTTGCCAGAAACAGTCACGGGTTGCAACACTCGACAGGTGCATTCAGTCTCGTCGTGCCATAGGTCCGGCCTGCTTTTTGTCATCGGGATAATGCGGGTCGCCAGCGGTTTCGAGTCGGAGACGCCCGGTGGTTGTACGGTCCTTCAGTTGGCCCCCGATCAGCACCTCAAATCGGACTGCTCGCCTCATTCGACGATGTATGATATGCAGCGAATGCTACCTTTGCGTACACGCCAATCACGATCATTGCCACGGAAGTCCGGCGAGTTCGGTGTCCTGTAACCGACGTATTCGGCTCGTCACAGTACCTGTTCGTATCGAAGAACCCGCACAGCGCTTCGCTGTCTTTGTGTATCATTCGAAGAATGGTACTGCACTGAGAACAGCCCTGTATTGCCTTCAATCTGACCTGTCTCGGCGTGGCCCCGTCACTCTCTCCTGCACACGTAACACATCCCCCAATAGACGGACTTCAGTATAGACGAGCACTAGAGTGCTAAACCGAAACCCTCCTACATTAGCGTGTCGAGGCTGAAGCTAGCGATATGCGCTCCCGACGACACGCGTTCTCTCAGGCGGGTGAGTCCGGTGGCTAACGACGCACTCGTCCTTTTGTTCATGATTGCGATCGTACTGGTAGTCATGGCTGTCACCCTTATTGGCGGGTTCTATCTGGTCAAATACCTCGTCGAGCGTACGTTTAATTCGTGATTTCGTTTCCTTCAATAGTCTATGCGCGTCGATAGTCTGTAGCGGTAATTAACGGAGATTACTGTGGATAGTCCATTTGCTGGTTACTGCTGGTAACCTTGAGACCATCATCACACTGGTCCGCCCAAGACACATAAATTGCATACCGCTATATCAAATAGGTGGGCAGGAAGTTGAGACTATAACGGGTTTAGCGAGGCTGTAATGCGTGTATTTGGACGAATCGCCGAGCGAAAAACCGATCAAGATTAGCTCTCATTCACTGGTTCCTGTTGTATTACTGACTATATTGCCGAATTTCAAAGACTCTCAAGATTGTATCCACTCAGACACCGCCTTACACCCTGATTGAGTCACTCTCTACCCGATTCTTTCCTTCTTTACCAACGTTAGCGTGTTATCTGCCGTCACAATCGGTTGGTGCTCGTACTCTCCGGTCAACTCCACCTGCACGAGTAGATTCACCGCAAGCCAAATCGAGTACAGGAGACACGCAAACGCGAAATAAAAGAATCGCAGCCCGAAATCTTTCGACGCAGTGGCAGCCATGAATCGCTTGATCGATTTGTATCCACTCTCGATCGCCCACCGGTAACCGTACTCAGTGAGGAAGCTACTACCGCGGTTAGACATGAACACTGAGCACTGACCGTGGTCGTCATGCTCAGAATCCTCTTTTCGCCGATAGACCAGCGTCGTCTCGTGCCACTCGTTCTTCCCGAGATGCAGTTTCCTATCGGTTTCATATCGGTCTTGACCCCGCTGGAGCAACCGCTTTGCTTGGGCTTTCTCGCTGGTCTGCATCCGTTTCGGGACGACATATGACAGTCCACGCTGGCTGAGCATCTCCAGAATGTGCTGGCTTCAAACTCCCGATCCATCAACACGTTATCGATGTGGACCAACTCCTCAGCAGAGTTGAGCAGATCCTCGACGATTTCTTTCCGACTCTCGCCCTTCCGTACTGGTCGCGCATCCAGTACGATTGGGACACCGTTCCCGACCAGTTGGACTGTCGCCCACTGGTAGGCGTACTCATCAATCTGCTCTTTCGTCCCGATAAATTTCGTCTAACTAGTAATAGAGAGAACACATTCACCTCTCAGTATCGCTAAGCAGTATGAGTGGACAGTAGTCAGTACAAGGGATCTACTTATCGCGCGCTAAATACTCCCGGATATCAGGCTCCCTACTCCTGACTGGATGAGTTGTCCTCAGATGGCAGTTTGAGTAGAGAGTGTATGCGTTGGCGGACCCGGTTTCGGATCTTTCTTCCGTAGTTCGTGAATACGAGGGTCGCTGCCAGGGAAATCGATGTGGTATGGAGGCCGACTTCCATCCAGGGCGTCAACTTGCGACTGAACACGAGGTTGAAGGCGAGGAGTAGGAGGATATTGAGGGCTATTTCAGCGACGAAGTAACCAGCACTGACTGGAAGTGACGGGTGCCAGCCGGCAGACCAGAGCAGGACAATGACAATTGTACCAAACAACAGCCCAGCACCCATTCGTGAGAAGGGGATGGCAGCCGGAACTGCATCGACCAAGGCGAATCCGAGGGTCCGGAACGACGACCCGACAAGAAACCAGACCAGTAGTAGGTGGCCAAACGAAGGCTTCTCTTCGGAGGTGGGGCTGGCTTCCCGTAGCTCCTCAATGGACTGTCCCATTACACCACCGTCAACACGACTTCCAAAAGAGTATTTGGCTTATCGGGTACACTCCCCGCTCAATACGCACCCTTACTGAACAGTGTTCTCACGGGAAGTCCTGAAATGAAGCGGTAACTCCAGTAAATTCAATGAGTCGGTTGTAGTCAGTACCGGTTATTCGTTGCGCGACTGAGTGGACTCAAAGAACTGCTGAGCCAATACGACTCCAATACCCACAGAAACTGCCGAAACGCTGGTCTCTAAGAAGGTCTGGTCAAGGAGCAGGATTGATGCGAGGACTGAAGAAGCGGCTACGGCCCCGAATAATACGAATCTATTCCGGGGGGAAAGGGGATAATTCACATTCTACACAGCCCTGCATTGGTGTAAAACGCGTTCGATATATACACAATCCTACTGAGTAGCCGGTTCGGTCAACATCTTGCTGAACGAAATCGCGAGAAGATTAGCCCGTATGCATTGAGAGCGCCAGTCTCAACTTCTGGGTGGGGCAGTGGCCTCAGAACTTCGGTAGATGAATTCTACAAATCAGTCGTCCCCATTTTCTCCGGTCGCCACTCCCAGAATCGTCGTCTCGGCGTCAAAATACGTCGGCGCATCAGTGTCGATCTCGAATTCAAGAACGGTTTCAAGGTCACCGGAACCCTCTGCGAGTTGTTCGGCAAGATCAGTATACCCCTCGGTAAGCGTTCGGTATTCGTCCAGTTCTGCTTGTTTCGCCTGGGCTTGCTCCTGCTTGGCCTCTATGTCGGCAACAGTTGCTTCCCCAGCAGTCTCCGGCTGGCCAAGGCCTTCAGTCAACGCCGTACGAGCGTCGGCAGTGTCCTGTTCGATCTCCGCAAGTAAATCTGAAAGCTCTGCACTGCGCTGGTCCAGATGGCCCGCAAGAATCGCAGCCTGGGTTCGACAGTACTCGGCGAGTTCAGCCTGTGAGATATCGCCCGCGTCGTCGTTCATTGCATCAAGTACGACGCCAGTGCGAAAGTCGGTTTCGGTGAAAGCAGTGAAGCGGGTTACTCTTCTTCCTCTTCGCCCAGACTCTGTGACGGACCACCTGAGAAGACGAACTCGTGCTCAGCTTCGGTTTCGAAGCGGTTCAGGATATCACCGAGTGGTTTTGCGTAGCGTTTGAGTTGCTCGGCTCGAGAGGACACTTCGTTGAGCTCTGCAGCCTGTTCTTCGGCTGCGCCGGCAACGGTCTGGGTTTCGGCCATCATCTGGTCACTCGTTTCAGCGGCCGACTGTAGCGTCGTCGCAACCGTCCGGAACCGTTCAAGCGAGTCGCCCAGATTGATGTCCGGATTGTCCGCTTCCAGTTCTTCGAGTGTGTCGACGAGAGTGTCGAGGTCCTCTGAGATGGTCGCGAGACGGTCCTTCTGGTCGTAGGCGTCGTCGGAGATCTTCTGTGTCGATTCGGCGACCTGTTCGGACGCGTCACGGACGGACTCCGCACTCGACAGAACGACGTCTCCGGATTCCGCGACTTCGTCGGCGAAGCTGTTGAGTTGGCCGATAGTCTTTTCGAGTTCGTCGACCATGCCGTTGAATTCGCTGGCGATACGGTCCATCGACTCATTCTCGCCGTCTGTTGCCATCCGTTCAGTGAGGTTTCCAGCGGCCGTCTCCTCCATCACGTCGGAGAACTCCTCGGCCTTCTTCTGGAGGTACTTGTTGACTTCGAGGGCTTCTGCGCGGGAAACTTCCGCTTCCTTCTGTGCGCGCTCGGCCTCATTGATCTGTTCGTTGAGCGCGTCACGCATGTCAGCGAACCCGCTGTACAGGCGGCCGATGTTGTCGATACGACTGGTGGCGATCTCGACCTCAAGATTGCCCTGTCGCATCTGGTCCGTCTTTCGGGTCAGGCGGTCGATCGATGTGGCCGTGTTGTATCCGAGTATTGCACCGACGCCCGCGATGAGCAACACCATCAGCGCCGTCCCAATGAGCCCGTACTGCTGGACGTTCTGGACGAAGCCGAAAACCGCGGAGTTGGGCGCGTGCACGAGAACAACCCAGTCTGTCCCCTGTATCGGTGCATAACCGACCGTGTAGCGTTCGCTGAGCACGTCGGCCGCCGGCATATCAGCGGTGACGCCGGATTGCTGTTCCGAAGACCGGAGATTGTTCGCCTCACCGATTGGTTCGGTGGCGCGGTTGTTCTCGCTGTACGACTGCAGCATGTTCTCACCGAGGCCGCGGCTCCCGTCTCTGGGTTCGTCAATCATGACGACCGCCGATCCGTTGACGACTTGGGTAAACCCGCCTTCAGCCCTGTTGTTCCCTTGAAGCGAGTTCGCGATCTCGTCAAGCGAGTATTCGATGAGGATATACCGGTTCTGCGAGGCAGCGACAGGACTGACGAAGCCGACAACCGGCCCGGAGTTCGTCTGGTACACGTCGGAGACGACCACATCGCTCGCCGTTTCGAAGTTCGCACCGGCAAGCCAGGCCCTGCTCGTCGATTCGAGCGGTGAGTTAGTCAGCACCTGTGAGTTAGATGTGCTGGCGACAACTTGCGATTGGGCGGCATTCCGTTCGACCAGATGGATGTCGGCAGCGTCTGCGGACAAGGCGGCTTTCCGATTGTTGAGTTCGATATCGATATCGTCGGTATCATTACTGGCCCAGACGTCGTCCGAAGAGACGAACTGGGTCGATAGCCGGTTTCGGTCGACCCACTGTGACAGGATGTCTGCTTCCTGTGCAGCGGCGTTTTCGTAGTCACTCAGAACCTGTTGTTCCGTGTAGTTCTTGACTTGCTCTGTCGCGGCAAGGCCGATGAGCCCAACCGACAGCGCCATGACAAAGAGGACGATACCGAATTTGAGTGCGAAGTTTCGCCGGATGAAATCCGGGACGACTGTCGCCAGAATCCCACCGGAGGCGTTCGAATCGTTCTCTGAACTGTCTGGTATCTGTGTATCTCCTGAACTCATACTTAGTTCCCTCCAAGCGAGCAGTTAGCCGCTGGCCCGCTATCGCACGCGTACTGTACATCCGCTGGCTCCCCAACTAGGCCGTAGTAGGTGCCATAGGATTGCTGTATCTCTGATTTTCCTCTCACAACCGGCACTTGACGCGTTGCTTGGTGATCACAGGCCCGGAGCGTCTGCGGTCCAAGACCGGCGTCGTACTCGTGTCCTTCGAGCGCCCCGATGACATCGATCGGATTGAACGTTCCCGCTCGCTCGACTGCGCTGGCGTATTGCAGCGTTTGCGTATATGCGATATGCGCTGCCCCTGCTGGGAGCGCCGATTTCGAGGACCCCGTCGAACTGCCGTACTCCTCGCGGAACGCCTCCCGGAAGGTATTAGATAGCGGCGAGTTGATTGCCGGACTCCAAGCAACAGTTCCGATGACACCCTCGATCGCATCGCCTGCAGTCTGGGCGATATCTCTCGAAGCTAACGGAAGGACAATATTTGACTCCGGGAACTCCTCTCGGAATGCTCTGAGTGCGTTTACCGCGTCAAGACCGCCGAGTCCAAGCACGATTACGTCGAAATCGACTGACTTGATATCCGCTGCGTACTGGGAGTAGTCGCTTGTCCCGACTTGTGCTGTCGTGTCCCAAACAGGAGCCCAGCCGATTTTCCCGAGGGCTCCGTCCATATCATCCCGGAGCGTCCGCCCCCAGTCATTGTCCTGGAAGATCTTGACGTAATTGACATCTTCTCCGAACTCTTTACTGAGGGCCGGGGCCAGCGCCTCGGCCGCCATGCGGTTGTTGAACATCTCGCGGAAGGAGTACCGGTTGCAGTCGGCACCCGTCAGCGAGTTCGCGTTAGCCATCGTCGCCATATACACGACCTGATTCTGCGCGGCAACCTCCTGGTTGGCCAGGCCGGAACTACTGGACGTGCCACCAGCAAGCATAATGGCATCCTCACTATCGACAAGCCGCTGTGCGTTACTCCGGGCGGTATCCGAATTTCCACCCGTGTCTTCGACAACGAACTCGACATCCTTATTCAGAAGCCCGTCACCGTCCAAGGGCGAGTTATACTTCTCGCTTGTTACCCATCCACCACCGTTGTTGATGTGCTTGACCGCGAGTTTGAAACCGCGTAGCTCCTGCTTGCCGGCCGTTGAGTACGCCCCCGAGGAAGCGACGTTGAAGCCGAACGTCACCGAATCCCCGGATACCGGAAAGTTTCCAACTGGAGTTGAGGTCGGCGTCCCGTCCCCATCTGTCACACCCTCGCTGCCACCACAGCCCGCAAGTCCGGCCAGTCCGGCCGCACCAATCGAACGGAGTAGGTTCCGCCTAAAGACCGACGGCCCACCTCCATCTCTCCCTGAATCCATACTGGCGTGTCTAAATTACTATAGCACATAAACTTTTGGAGAAAACTTATACTGTCCATAATCTATACGAAAAATACGATCTAACGCCCTCCGCTCTAGTAAGGTGTGATTAACAGGGCCGTTAGACGACTGGTTCTCCGGGATTTATACCAAGCCAGTGAGCAACGTCGGATATGACGGAGTTAGTTACGTTCGGTGAGACAATGTTACGGTTATCGCCACCTGGTGACGAGCGACTGGAGACCGCAGACCAGTATACCGTCAGGGCGGCTGGCGCGGAGTCAAATGTAGCTGTCGCCGCCCAGCGGCTTGGGCTCGACGCGACGTGGACCTCAAAACTCCCGGAGTCGCCGATCGGTCGTCGAGTCACGGGTGAACTCAGGCACCACGGCGTGTCGGTCGATGTTGCCTGGGACGACTCGGACAGCGCCAGGCAGGGAACCTACTATCTGGAACAGGGCAGTCCACCACGGGGTAACGATGTTATCTACGATCGCCAAAGCGCCAGTGTCACAACTGCCACCCCGGCTGAGCTTCCCACAGAGACCATCGCAGACGCCACAGGGTTCCATACCTCGGGGATCACACCGGCGCTCTCGGAGACGCTTGAATCGACCACTGCTGACCTCCTCTCGCTCGCACAGGACGCCGGCACGACTACGAGCTTTGACCTGAACTACCGATCGAAGCTCTGGACGCCGGCGGAAGCCCGCTCAGTTCTGACTGAGCTGTTCCCGTCTGTCGACGTGCTCGTCGTTGCCGAACGCGATGCGAACGTCGTGTTAGACCGGACCGGCGACGCGGAAACGATTGCCCGGGACCTCGCCGCCGAGTACGGGTTCGAAGCGACAGTGATCACCCGCGGCAGCGATGGGGCGCTCGCGCTTGCTGATGGGACTGTAATGGAGCAACCGACGTTTGAGTCGACCGATGCGCACCCGGTCGGGACTGGCGACTCCTTTGTCGGTGGTTTCCTCTCGCAGTACCTCTCCGGTGGCACCGTTGCAGACGGGCTCGCTTGGGGTGCTGCGACGGCTGCACTCAAACGGACGATCCCGGGCGATATTGCTGTCGTATCCCCAGACGAGATCCGTTCTATTCTTAGTGGCGACATGGAAGCGATTTCGCGGTAGCTACGGCGTCCAGCAAGCTTCTTATCCCTTCGCGGGGAACGACAGAGTATGATTAACTATGAACGCTGTAAACTGTGGCTCCCCGGAGGCCGAGGTCACAATGCGTAGCGCAAAGATCGTCTGTACGCTCGGTCCTGCGTCGGACTCAGTCGACGACATCGCGTCACTTGCAAAGGCCGGTATGTCTGTTGCCAGGCTGAATGCAAGCCACGGCTCGCCGGAACACCGTCGTGAAATGATCGATCGCATCCGCAAGGTCGACGAGGCGGTCGAGGAGCCGGTCGCGGCCATGCTTGACATGCCGGGGCCGGAAGTCCGGACCGCGGAGATCGATGAACCGATTCAGCTCACGGAGGGGTCCACTATCCGGTACGTCGTCGGTGACGATGCGACGCCGGAAGAGGTCGGGCTCTCGCAGTCGATTACAGCAGTTGAGCCGGGCGACCGGGTATTGCTTGACGACGGCCGAATCGAGACCACCGTAGAGCGCGTCGAGGACGACACAGTGTTTGCGACCGTCGAGAACGGCGGCGAGTTGTCCGCCCGCAAAGGCGTCAACGTTCCCGGCGTCGAACTCGACCTGCCGACGATTACGGAAAACGACGAACAAGAACTCGACGTGGCCGCCGAGAAGGAGCCTGATTTCGTGGCCGCCTCGTTTGTCCGTGACGGCGAGGATATCTACGAGATCAGCCAGGCACTCGAAGAGCGCGGTGTCGACATTCCGATCATCGCCAAGATCGAACGGGCCGGAGCTGTCGAAAACCTCGATTCGATCATCGATGAGGCCTATGGTGTGATGGTCGCCCGCGGTGACCTCGGCGTGGAGTGCCCGCTAGAGGATGTCCCGATCATCCAGAAGCGCATCATCCGTCGGTGTCACGAGGCCGGCGTCCCGGTCATCACGGCGACCGAGATGCTCGATTCGATGGTCCACTCCCGGCGGCCGACCCGCGCAGAAGCCTCTGACGTAGCAAACGCAGTGCTTGACGGGACGGACGCAGTGATGCTCTCCGGCGAGACAGCGATCGGTGACCACCCGTCCCGCGTCGTCGAGACGATGGACCGGATCATCCGCGATGTCGAGGGCAGCGAGGAGTACGCCGAGTCCCGCGAACAGCGCGTGCCAAACGCTGGTGATACCCGAACGGACGCGCTCGCGCGCTCAGGTCGGTTCCTCGCACGTGATATCGGGGCGTCGGCGATTGTCGCCGCATCCGAATCCGGGTACACCGCCCTGAAATCGGCAAAGTACCGGCCGTCGATCCCAATCGTCGCATCGACACCAAACGAGCGCGTCCGACGGAAGCTCGCGCTTTCGTGGGGCATCACGCCCGTAACGACTGAGTACACTACCGAAGGGGCCGATGCCGTCATCCAGACGGCTGTTCAGGCCGCTCTCGAAACCGAAGCCGCGGACAGCGGTGACACGGTCGTCGTCCTCTCCGGGATGATGACTGAACTGGAGGGGATGAACACGGCGAATATGCTGAAAGTCCACGTCGCGGCCGAAACGGTCGCCAGCGGTCGGTCAATTGTCGACGGCCTGGTGACCGGCCCTGTCCATCGGCTTTCGGCGGCCCCGCCCCAGGAGTCGCCGGGCGACCTCTCGAACGTCCCCGACGGGGCGATACTGGCGGTTCCGGAAGGGTTCGACGGCGAGTTCGTGGGCGACACCAGCCGTATCGGCGGCATCATTGACGCCCACGAGGGAGTCACGAGCTACGCTGCCATCGTTGCCCGCGAACTCTCGATTCCGATGATATCGAACGCGGACCTGCCTGATGCTGTCTCGGACGGGTCGACCGTCACACTGGATTCCGAGCGCGGTGTCGTCTACGAGGAGTCCGTCGGACGAGAGGACATCTCAGGCAGAGAGCGAGACTACTAACCGCAGTAGAATCTGTGTAGTTAAGTATCGGTGGGGCAACCCTTCGACCAGCATGGGCGCTTACGCAGGGGTCGACCTCGGAGCGACACATATTCGCGCTGTTATCGGTGATGAGACGGGCTCGATAGTCTCGTCACACAAAACTGAAACACCACGTGGACCGGCAGGTATTGCGGTCACGGAGGCGGTCCTCGATGCGATCCGGCAGGCCTGTGACGCCGCCGACATCGCCCCCACAGACGTGGTTGCCGCCGGTATCGGATCCTTCGGCCCGATGGATCTGGCCGAAGGCGTCGTGGAAAACCCAGCGAACCTTCCCGACACCATCGACCGGATTCCGCTGACTGGGCCGGTCGAAAATCTCATCGGCAGTGAGCGGGTGTCGCTGCACAACGACGCCAACGCCGGCGTCATCGGCGAGCGGTTCTACTCGGACCGGAGCCCCGATGACATGGTGTATCTCACTATCTCCTCCGGGGTCGGCGCTGGGGTGGCTGTCGACGGGAACATCCTCTCAGGCTGGGACGGCAACGCCGGCGAAGTCGGTCACTTGACAATTGATCCGCACGGGTTCATGACCTGTGGCTGCGGGCACGACGGCCACTGGGAAGCGTACTGCTCGGGCGAGAACATTCCGCGGTACGCCACACAGCTGCACCGGGAGGACCCCGTCGAGACAGCGCTCCCAATCGAGACTGAGGAGTTTTCCGCGGCAGATATCTTCGAATATGCTGGGGAAGACGAGTTCGCGTCTCACGTTCTTGATCAGATCTGTCACTGGAACGCGATTGGCGTCGCGAACATCGTTCACGCGTATGCTCCCCTTGTCGTCTACGTCGGTGGGGCCGTTGCACTCAACAACCCCGAACAGGTACTCAATCCGATCCGGGAGCGGCTTGATGACATGGTGATGTCGAACATTCCGGACATCCAGTTGACGCAGTTCGGCGACGATGTCGTGGTTCGCGGCGCACTGGCATCCGCGCTGACTGGCGGCACAGGTGACCCGTCACAGCGCGTGTAAAAAGCGTCGACCTGACCGCGAACTGTTGGCTACTGTTGCAAGTCGTACAGCCGCCGGAACGCCGTCGGGGGGAATCGCGGTTCAACACGGCTCGGCGGGCGTCCTTGACCGTTAGTGACCGTCGCTTCGACGCGGTCAACGACGCCGGATTCAGCCATTTCGTAGAGGAACCGCTTGACGGTCCCGGCAGAGAGATCGACGGACTGTGCTGACGCAATCGCCTCTGTCGTCGCCGTCACCGAGGAGCGTTCGCTCTCCTCTAGGTCGATGAGCTCCCTGAGAACGGTCTGTCGGTTCGTCGGCAGGGAGAGAACAACACCCAACGAAACACAGGGGTTTGGAACCTCCGCGATGGCCGCGTCGACGTTGGCCTGTGTGATGCGGTCCTGACCCCGTTCTTCGGCCAGTTCTGCGGCGATGAACAAAGCGGCAAGGGCATCGTGGGCGTTGCCGTCGGCCCAGTCAGCGATATGTCTTGCCTGACCGTGATCGAGCCCCTGCTGGGCCAGCCCGTTCGAGGTTCTGGTCATCAACACGTCGACGAGCATCTGGCGCTGGTAGCGGTCAATACTAATCGACTCGGCGGTGTACCGCGTCAGTTCAGTCGTCGACGGGTCATCGCGGCCGATAGCGAGCCAGCTGACGTTGCTCGGTAAGCCGGCAAACAGGTCAACGAGTGCTGGGGCCTGAATGCTCTCCGGTTCGCTGATGTGGTCGACTGCAATGACGATGCCTGTGCGTTGTTCTCGGACCAGGTCGTGAAGCCGCGACTTGAGCGTCTCCGTCCCGATTCCGTGTTCCGGCACCGATTCGTCAACGAGTGCGTCAAGGACCGCGTGGTAGAACGCGAATTCGCTTGCGGTCTCCCGGGCGTTCACGTAGACGAACGACGGAGAGGTCGGTGGTTGCGCACGGGTCGTCGTGTGGATAATCGCCTGTTGCTCCGTCGGGAGCTGTTCTAAGTTGGCGAACAGCGCCGTGATAACCGCGGATTTCCCTGAGCCACAGGGACCATGCACGTACGCGTTCGGCGGAAGCTGCCCATCGAACACCGGGTCGAGGTGGTCGAGGAGTCGTTCGAGGACCGGACCGCGGTCGGCCGGCTCCTCTATGTGGACAACCGGTGAGATGGACTCGTAATCCTGAATGAGCCGGGGCTCACCGTTCCGGCGTTGTCGACGCTTGATTCTCGCTTCAATATCCATGCTTGGAAATTAGATCGTGTGTATATTCGATTGGACCTGTAAATAAAAAGCCGTATGAGTTCTTACGGCAGGGGGACAGCTGCGGATGTCGTGAACACTCCAGCCAGTGCCAGAATGCCCAGGATGAGGGTCGTCGTAATGATTGATGCGGCTGGCGGGTCAAAGTGCGTATCTGAGTGGGCGTAGAAGATGCGCTGGTAGACCTCACCAAATAGCGCACCCAGGATACCGAAGAACGCTCCTAGGCCGAGCGCGACCAGGACACTCGCACCGTCCGTCATCGCCATACTGGCGACGAACGTTGCCGGGAGCGTCATGTGGTGCGTAACCGGGAATTTCTCCACGCCGAGGTTCAGGAACAGCAGACTCGCTGCTGAGATACCGAATGGGAGGAAGAGACTCCCGGTTTTCGCGAAGATGTACGCACCAAGGATGCCGGTAATGAGTCCGAGCATTGCGACGTGCGTCCACTTGTACTGGTGTGGGAGCCACGGCTCGACAGCCGGTCGTTCGGCGGCCATTCCACCATCCGTTGCGACTTCCTCACCCGACCGCATCTTGCCGCTCTCGAATGGCGACATATCCAGCAGGCTGCTGCCGCGGACACGTCCGATAACCGGGTAGCCAAAGACTAAGCGGGCGATAACAGCCGTCAGGATGACACCTGCTGCAGGCGGGTCAATCGGAACCCCGAGTCCACCGGACGTCTGTCTGATTGCCATCCCCAGGATACCGAAGACCCCACCGACAGCGAGGACATCTGGTCGGGTACCGAGGGCATAGGCGATGTCCTTCGCCGGGTGGTAGTCACCGTCGTCCGGCTCGTACATGCCGTCATACTTCGCGGCGTACGCTGCTGCTGCCACACCACCGGCGAAGGCAACGTGCGGCCCGAACACAGGGCCGAACGCCAGTGGGCCGACGATACCGGCTCCATACCCACCGGCGGCGCCCGAAATGACATCAGGAGAACCGCCGACGAACGACTCGGAAACGACGTTGCCGGCTTCACCGATAAGGACCATGAAGCCGGTGAAACAGAATGCCGGGAGTGCACCGATGGAGGCCCCGAACGCGCCGCCCGCAAACGCCGCGATGGCGAGGACGAGCATATCAACTGCCGTGAGTCCGAATGCGATCGCCATCTATTATTCCTCCTGTGCCCAGTCGCGGGAACGATCGACAGCGTCGTCCCAGCGGTCGTACATCTTGTCTGCCTTTCCAGCGTCCATCTCCGGCGAGAACTCCTCGTCAACCTGCCAGTTGTCCCGGAGTTCGTCGACGGTGTCCCAGTACCCAACCGCGAGGCCGGCTGCGTATGCCGACCCGAGGGCAGTGGTTTCGTCAACCTGTGGTCGAGCGATGTCCGTCTGGATTATGTCGGACTGGAGCTGACAGAGGAAGTTGTTCTTGACTGCACCACCGTCGACTCGCAGCGTCGTCATCTCGACACCGGAGTCTTCCTCCATCGCTTCCGCAAGGTCGCGGGTCTGGTACGCGATGGACTCGAGCGTGGCACGCACGATGTGCTCCTTTCGCGTTCCGCGGGTCATTCCGACAATCGTCCCGCGGGCGCGGCCGTCCCAGTGCGGAGCGCCGAGACCCGTGAAGGCCGGCACCATGTAGACACCGTCGGTTGATTCAACCGAGCGGGCCAGTTCCGCTGTCTGGGCAGCGTTGTTAATGAGGTCGACGTCCTCGAGCCATTCGATGGCCGCGCCGGCGATGAAGATAGAGCCTTCCAGCGCGTACTGGACGGGCTCACCGGACATCTGGAAGCCGACGGTCGTCAGCAGGCCGTTATCGGAGGCGACTGCTTCGGAGCCTGTGTTCATCAGGTAGAACGCGCCGGTCCCGTAGGTGTTCTTCGCATCACCCTTATCGAAGCAGGTCTGGCCGAACAGTGCGGCCTGCTGGTCACCCAGCGCGCCCGCAACGGGGACTTCCTCTTCGAGGAAGCCGTCCGCGTCGGTGTGCCCGTACAGACTCTCGTCGGAGGACGGGCGGACTTCCGGAACCATGGACTCCGGAACGCCGAACTCTTCGAGGAGCTCATCGTCCCACTCCATGTCGTGGATGTTGTACAGCATCGTCCGCGATGCGTTCGAGACATCCGTGATGTGGTTGCCGGTGAGCTTGTAGATGAGCCACGCGTCGATAGTCCCCATCAGGAGTTCACCGTCTTCGGCTCGTTCGCGGAGGTCAGCACCGCGCGAGCTCTGCATCTTGAGCGGCTCCGCGTTGTCGAGAATCCATTCGGTTTTGGTCGCTGAGAAGTAGGCGTCACATTCCAGCCCGGTCTTCCCGCGGATCCACTCGACTTTGTCCTCTTCCTGGATTTCCTCGACGCGGTCGGTGGTTCGGCGGTCCTGCCAGACCAGCGCGTTGTGGACAGGTTTGCCGGTCTCCTTGTCCCAGACGATCGTCGTCTCACGCTGATTCGTGATGCCAAGTGCCTCAAGCTGTTCGGCACCGACGCCTGCATCCGCCAACCCCTTGGTCACGACTTCCTGCGTGTTTTCCCAGATTTCGACGGGGTCGTGTTCGACCCAGCCGGGCTCCGGGTAGATCTGTTCGTGCTTCTCGTAGGCGTTCGCAACGACCTGGCCGCTGTGGTCGAATACCATGAAGCGGGTACCGGTCGTTCCCTGGTCGATCGCGCCAACGTATGTGTCTGCCATTGTTGTGTTCTCCGTGGCGGAGGTAGCTTATTTATGAAAGCTACCACCTTGCCAGTAAACAACATAGTGAACCATTATAAAGATTACTAATGGTGATGTTTGGCGAGTAAAGAAAGGACGGGGCGGCGCTACCGGTCGGAATCGTACCGCTCAAGCTGCTTTGTGACCTGTGTGTCGAGTCGATCGAGCGCGGACGGGACTGAATCAGGCCCGTCCATACTGTCGACGGCATCTTCGATGATTGTTCGAACCGTATCGAACGGGCCGATCTGCGCGCCCCGCGTCGCCGTGGTGTCACGTGTTTCCGTGAGCTGGTCGAATGCCGTTCGGTAGTGTGGGTTCTGTTCGAACCAGTCCGCCGACCGGAGCTGTGGAATCGTTTCCTCGTGGACGGGGAAATATCCAGTTTCTTGATGCCACCGACGCTGCTGAGCCGGTTCGGTGAGCCAGGTGAGGAACTCCCCGACAGCGTCGTGCACGGCTTCGGAAACTTCATCGCCGACCCAGAGCGATGCGCCGCCGACGAGTACGCCGGTCCGGTCGTCTAGTACGGGGAATCGGCCGGTCCCGACATCGAAGTCGGCGCTGCTTTCGATGCTGTTCAGCGACGACGTCGAGCCGATCAGCATCGCAGCGTCCTCCTCGGTGAAATGTGTCCGCGCCGCTCCTCTGGCTTCAATACCGGGGTCGTGGTACAGTCCGTCCGCTTCGAGGCCCTGCCACCATTCGAACAGGTCGTGGGCGAACTTGCCGTCGAGATTGCTCTCGGCCGGCGATCCGGATCGTCCGTTGTTTTTGTCTACGAGGAGCTGGTCAGCTTCGGCAAACCACTGCTCGACGAACCACGAGTAGTTCGCGAATGTGATACCGGTATCCACGCCACTCCTGTCGACGAGTTCCTCAGCCGCGCTCCGAACGTCAGCGAAGGTTTCCGGCGGTGAATCGGGGTCGAGTCCAGTCTGTCTGAACGCGTCGCGGTTGTACGCCATCACTGGATTCGATGCGTTGAACGGCAGCGAGTGGAGCGTCCCGTCGAACCGGTAGTAATTCGTCACCGGGTCAAGCAGCGAGTCGATGTGGGCTGTCGGGAGGAGTTCCTCGACGGGTCTAAAGTATCTACTGTCGCGCGCACGCGTAGTGCCGATCTCAAATATCTGTGCGATTGCCGGCGGGTCACCGTTTTCGGCGGCGTTTAGCGTCGCATCGAGAGTTCCGCGATAGCTCCCTTTCGATCGCAGTGCGAGACTGATGCCGTCAGTCTGTGATTCGAACTCACGAACCAGTTCTTCGAGCAGTAGCGCCT
Source organism: Haloarcula sp. H-GB4 (assembly GCF_030848575.1). NCBI lineage: Archaea > Methanobacteriati > Methanobacteriota > Halobacteria > Halobacteriales > Haloarculaceae > Haloarcula > Haloarcula sp. H-GB4. The sequence continues at coordinate 976,232 of NZ_JAVDDX010000001.1, forward strand.
TCTCACCGCCCATCGCGTGCCAGAACTCGACGACGGTCCCATTCGTGTTAGTCGCCGCTGCACCGGTCGCCAGTTCGAAGGAATCGAGCGATGCATCCAGTGATTCGGCTCGCTCGGTGAGCGTCGAGACACGCGTCGAGACCTCCGCGAGTTCCGTCGTCTGGTCCGCTGCGGCGTCGGCGGCGACGGCCGCTTCTTCGGCCGTCCGGGCGCTTATGCCTTCAACATCGTCGACCATCGACACGACTTCCTGCGTGGAATCGGCCTGCGTATCCGTCGCATCATCAATTTCCTGTACGCTCGAATCAACTTCCTCAACCATCGAGACAACGGAATCCAGTTCATCGAGCGCGCTGGCGACTGATGAACGAGTGTCTTCGACGCTTTCCCGGGTGTCGTACATCTCCGAAACCGTTGCGTCGGCCTGTTCGTGCACCTCCTGAATGGAGGCTGCAATCTCGTCGGTCGCTTCCTTCGTCTCGGTTGCGAGTGATTTGACCTCCTCAGCCACGACAGCGAACCCGTCGCCGGATTCCCCTGCTCGGGCCGCTTCGATGTTGGCGTTCAGTGCCAGCATATTGGTCTGGTCCGCCACATCCGTGATGAAATCCACAATCTCCTCGATATCCGACAGCAGGTCGTTCAGTTGTTCGACCTTGTCGACGGTCGCTTCGGCGTTGTCGGTCAACTGGTCAAGCGTCGTCATCGCCGAGGACGCCGACTCCAGTGCGGATTCGCCTCGAACGCTGGCTTCGCCTGATATGTCCGCGACCTCGTTTGCGGCGCTCGCTATCTCCTCAATCGTCGCTGAGAGGTTCCGCATCTCGTCGGAGATCGACTGGATCTCGTCACGTTGCTCGTCAGACCCGGTGGCAATCTCTCCGACGGCACCGCTCACATCCCGGCTAGCGGATTTGACTGACCCGATGCGGGTGTCGACCTGTTCCGTTGCGGCGGTCACCTGTTCGCTGAACGACGCCATCCGGTCGACGGTGTCTGTCCACTCTCGGAGCAGTTCACCGTATGCCTCGTACAATGGTTCAGCCGCTTCCGTTGGTGGCTGCCCGGGCTTCGCAGTCAGGTCGCCGTCGGCGTTTGCCGCAGCAACAGAAGTGAGACGGTCGACAGCGGTTTCAAGTGCGCGACGCTCCGCCCGCTCCTGTTCGAGTTCCGCCGCCAGTTGCTCACACTGTGCTTTCAGTTCCGCCCGCTCGGGGTCGCTTTCTGTTTCCCCGGCCGCTTCGTGGAGGGCTTCTGTCGACGACCTTTCACGCTCCGACTCGCTTTCGTCCCGTCCCTCTGTGACGCCACCGTCGGTGCGTTCCCCATCGGGCCGGCCATCTTCTGAATTAAGTGGGTTCCATTTACTCATTGTTACTCTCGCTGGCCAAACGGCCAACACGGTCTCGCGGATAATCAACTATCAAAATACATAATAGTTACTGTTGGGTAGGCGGTAGTGATAATTAAAGTTTGAGAGAGGTAATTACGGATAGAATAGAAATACGCAGCCGAGTAAGTTTAATATTTAATTTCATTTTCAACATTCGAGCAGTTGTGTACGATCACTCGAACAACTATTCATTGAAATTTAAACTGTGGGGCGTTCACAACCAACAGTGCAGATCGCCGGTATTCCTCATGATTACATAGAAAATTTACTACCCAAGCACCAGCAACGGTAAAGTGAAGTGCGTGCGCTCCAAAACCACGGAAAGATAGATGGGACCGACACCACACATCGCCGTCATCGGTGGCGGCTCGACTGGGGCGGGCATCGCGCGGGACCTCGCGATGCGCGGGCTCGACGTAACCCTCGTAGAACAGGGGAATCTGACCCACGGGACCACCGGTCGAATGCACGGGCTACTCCATAGCGGCG